>NZ_JACXWY010000011.1:0-168552 GCF_014764685.1 Allobosea spartocytisi | reverse complement strand
GGGACGGGCCGTCGGCGTTCATCAGGGGTCCAGGTCAAGGGCTGGCCTCGTCAAGCGTCCCGAAGCCAGTCGTTTCGTCGATATCTCTGCCGTTCGCATACTCATACAGACAAGCAGGAGAATATGAAAATGAGCGCTGGCAAGGAAGCGATCGGCTTTATCGGCGTCGGGCTGATGGGCCAGGGCATGGCCGCCAATCTGGTCGCGAAGGGCTTCTCCCTGACCGTGATGGGTCACCGCAACCGCAAGCCGGTCGAGGATCTCGTTGCGGCCGGCGCCGTCGAGGCGAAGACGCCGGCGGAGCTGGCGGCGCGCTCCGGCATCATCTTCCTGTGCGTCACCGGCTCGGCGCAGGTCGAGGAGGTGCTCAAGGGCGAGAGCGGCATCATCGCCGGGGCGAAGCCCGGCACGATCGTGGTCGATTGCTCGACCTCCGATCCGACCGTCACGGTCCGGCTCGCCGCCGAGCTCGAGGCCAAGGGGTTGCACCTTGCCGATGCGCCGCTCGGCGGCACGCCGGCCCAGGCCGCGCAGGGCCAGCTTTCGGCGATGATCGGCGCCGCGCCCGAGGTGTTCGCCCGGATCAGGCCGGCCTGCGAGGCCTGGGCGCAGAAGATCGTCCATCTCGGTCCCGTCGGCGACGGGCACAAGATGAAGCTGATCAACAACTTCCTCTCGATGGGCTATGCCGCGATCTATGCCGAAGCGCTGACGCTCAGTCAGAAGATCGGCATCACGCCGCAGACCTTCGACAGTGTGATCCGGGGCAGCCGGATGGATTGCGGCTTCTACCAGACCTTCATGCAATATGTGCTGGAGCGTGACCGCGACGCGCACAAATTCACCCTCGTCAACGCGTTGAAGGATGTGCGCTATCTGGAAGGCGTCGCCAACGCGGCCGGCGTCGCGAACCCGATCGGCAATGCCGTGAAGAACAGCTACGCCACCGCCGTCGCCAGCGGGCGGGGCGGGGATTACGTGCCGATGATCTCGGACTGGATCGCGGAACTCAACGGCGTCTCGCTCGCCGCGAAGGGGTGACGCTTCAGGGGTTTGCCAGCAGCCGCGAGAGGCTGTCGGAGAGGCCGGTGCTGCCGACGGGAGCGGGGAGGGCGAAATCGCCGCTCTGCGGTTTCGCCGGCGGCTCTCGCAGCGTTTCGAGCAGCATCGTCACTCCGGCCTCGGCCGAGCAGATCACCGGCACGGAGACATGCGGCTGGACGCGCGCGGCAAGGCCGGCGAGCCCGGCTCCGCCGAGGATGACGGCGCCAGCACCGTCACGCGCCACGGTCCGGTTGCAGGCTTCCGCGAGCAGGGTGACAGAGCCGTCGGGATCGCGCGCGATGTCGGCGCCGGTCGGCGCTACGGTCTCGACAGCGGCGAGCCGGCCAGCAAGCCCGAGCGAGCCGAGGAACTCCCGCAACATCGGCCCCCAGCGCTCGCCGCCGGTCACGATCGAGAAGCGTTCGGCCTGCCGCGCCGCGAGCCGGCTCGAGGCCTCCGCCATGCCGATCACAGGCACGCGCGCCAGCTCCTTGAGGGCGAGGAGGCCGGGATCGCCGAAGCAGGCGAGATAGACGCCGTCGCAATCCGCGCCGTGCTCGGCGAAGGCGTCGAGCGCCGCATGGGCCGCGATGGCGGCGGCGCTGCGGCTGGCGATGTATTGCGCGCCGAAGCGGCCCGTGACCGGGACGAGCATCGTCTCCGGCGGCAGATGCGGCTGGATAGCCCGCACGACCAGCGCCGTCATCTCCGGCATCGTATTCGGGTTGATGAGGAGGAGGCGCATCTGGGCTTTCGGGGAAGCGTCGAGAGGAGGCAGGGCGGGCTGCTCGCAGCCCCGGTGAGCTCAAGCGCCGGCACCATAATGCGGATCCAGGCGGCCGTCAGCTCAGCCGTGGCCGTGGCCTGCCCCTTGGGGCGATGATGCGCCTAGAAGCGATCGGCCGCGAAGGGCTTGAGATCGCAGAAGGGTGGGGTGCCGGTCATCGCTTCCGCCAGAAGCCGACCGGTGGCCGGACCCAAGGTGAAGCCGTGATGAGCGTGGCCGAATGCAAACCACAGGCTGCGATGCCGGGGAGCCCGGCCGATGATCGGCAGCATGTCGGGCAGGCAAGGGCGCGCGCCGCGCCAGGGCTCGGCATCGAGACGCTGGCCGAGCGGCATGATCCGTCGTGCGATCTTCTCTGCGCGGTCGAGCTGCCAAGTATCCGACGGCTCGTCGCGGCCGGCCAGTTCGATGCCGGTGGTCAGGCGAATGCCGCGCTGCATCCGGCTCAGCACGAAACCCGCCTGCGCATCGCAGAGCGGATATTGCGGCGTCGATTCGTCCGCGGCGGCGTAATGCATATGATAGCCGCGCTTGAAGCCGAGCGGGAAACGGTAGCCGAAGCCTTTACAGACATCGCCTGACCAGGGCCCAAGCGCGACGACGACCTCCGAGCCCCGCCAGGTTCCGGCATTGGTCGGGAGGTGCCATTCCGCGCCTTCCTGACGCAAGGCGAACGCATCCGCCTTCGCCAGCGCGCCGCCGCGCGCGGAGAAGAGTTCGGCATAGGCGCGCGTCACCGCGCCGGGATCGCGGACTGTCACCGGATCGCGCCAATGCACGGCGCCGGCTGTGGCATCGGGCAGCAAGGCAGGCTCCAGGCTGCGCAGGGCCTCAGGCTGGAGCACGTCATAAGCAAGCCCGTAGCCACTCAGCTCTGCCGCCGTTCGAACCGCCTGGGCGAGGGCGCGCGGGTCGCGATAGAGCTCGATCCAGCCCCCGCTCCGCATCAGCGCCTCCGTGCCGGCGGCTTTCGTCCAGTGCCGGTGCTCGTCGATGCTGCGCTCGATCAGAGGCAGGACGGCGCGGCCCAGCCTGTCGAGGCGGTCCGGTGCCGAGTTCCACCAGTAGCGCGCCAGCCAGGGCGCCATCCGCAGCAATGTCGCCGGCCGGTAGCGCACGGCGATGGAGCGGTTCGAGGCGAAGGCGGCGAGTGTCGCGAGATCGCGGGGAAAGGCATAGGGAACGACGGAAGAGCGCTCGATCAGCCCGGCATTGCCATGGCTGGTTTCGGCTCCCGGCTCGCCGCGATCGACCAGCAGGACGGTGCGGCCGCGCTCCTGCAGATGCAGGGCGGTGCTGACGCCGATGATGCCGGCCCCGAGCACGATGACATCCGCCTGTCCTGTCGCCATCGCCATCGCCAGTCGAATCCGTCCCCGAAAGCCCATGTTCGGGGCATAGCCGAGCCCTAATTGAATCGTCTTTGCAAGCCGTTCACCGACATCAAGATGCGCGAGGCGACCGCCTTCGCCGTCAACCGGAAGGAGATCCTGACCAGCCTCTCTGGCGGCAATCTCCTCGCGGCTAATATGTGGGGGGCGTGATGGCGCTGACGATCTCGCTCGGCTCGTCGGCTGCATTGCGGAAGCGGTGCGGTTCGCGGCTGTCGAAATAATAACCATCGCCGGGGTGCAGGATCGCCGTCCGGCCCGAGACGGTCACCTCGACCGCGCCGCGGATGACGAGGCCGCCCTCCTGGGCCGAATGAAAGAAGGCCTCGCCCGTATCGGCCCCGGGAGCGTAGGTTTCATGCAGCATCAGCATCGAGCGATTGGGAAATCCGGTCCCGATCACGCGGTAGGAAATGGCGTCCGCACGACCGATTTCCGCCATCTCCGCAGCTCGGCAGAACGGATTTGGCGGCGATACCGCATTAAAGTCCAGAAAAAAGCCCGATAGGGTCGTGCCGAGCGCGTCGAGCACTGCATGCAGCGTGTCGAGGGACGGGCTGATCAGGTCCCGCTCGATCAGCGAAATCGAAGAGTGGGACACGCCCGAGCGCAGGGCGACGGCGCGCACGCTGAGCTTGCGGCGTTGGCGCAGCTCCCTCAACCGGTCGCCGATCTTCATGGAAGGCCTCCTTCACGCGGGCGCCGCATCTGAGCGCAATTGGTGATTATCTTCAACACACCCAGGTGCCCTCCTTGCGTCGCTGCCATGCGGCGGGGAAGCTTGCCGCCCATTCCCGCCCACTGGAACACGCCGCATGCCCAACTCCGCCCCCGCCCTGGACGCCCGGATCACGCGCATCAAGGCCCCCCAGCGCAGCGCCTGGAGCGACAATACTCCCGTCGAGACCACGGTGAAGGCCGTTCTGGATCGTGTGCGGCGCGATGGCGACGACGCTCTGCGGCATTATTCACGCGAGTTCGACAAGCTCGATATCGAGGCTTTCGAGATCACGCCGGCGGAGCGCGCCGCTGCGCTCGACGGGCTCGAGAAGCAGACCCGTGCCGATACCGAATTCGCCATCGAGCGTGTGCGGGCCTTCGCCGAGGCGCAGCGCAAGACGCTGCTTCCCCTGGAGATCGAAGCGCTGCCGGGGCTGCATCTCGGCCATCGCATCATTCCGATCGCGCGCATCGGCGCCTATGTGCCGGGCGGACGCTATCCGCTGCTCTCGGCGCCGATCATGACGATCGTGCCGGCCAAGGTCGCCGGCTGCGACGAGGTCGTCGCCTGCCTGCCCCCGGGAGCGCATCCGGCGATGATCGCGGGCTGTCACCTTTCAGGCGCCGACCGGATCTTCCGCGTCGGCGGCGCGCAGGCGATCGCCGCCATGGCCTTCGGCACCGAAAGTATCCCCGCGGTCGACAAGATCGTCGGCCCGGGAAACGCCTATGTGAACGAGGCCAAGCGGCAGGTCTTCGGCCTGGTCGGCATCGATCAGCTCGCCGGGCCGAGCGAGATCTTTGTCGTCGCTGACGAGACCGGCGATGCGGTGACGATCGCGGTCGATCTGCTGGCACAGGCGGAGCATGACGTGCGCACCCGCGTCGGCCTGATCACCACGGATCGCAGCCTGGCGGAGAAGGTGCTCGTCGAGATCGAGCGCCAGCTCGGCAACCTCTCGACGGCGCCGGTCGCCGCCGCGGCCTGGCGCGACTATGGCGAGATCGCCGTCTGTGCCGACGAGGCGACGATGCTGGCCTATTCGGACCAGATCGCCGCCGAGCATCTGGAGGTGCATACGCGCGATGCGCATGCAACGGCCGCGAAGCTGCGCAATTACGGATCGATCTTCATCGGCGTCGCCGCGAGCGTGGTCTATTCGGACAAATGCTGCGGCACGAACCACACGCTGCCGACCATGGCGGCCGGGCGCTATACCGGCGGCCTCTGGGTCGGCTCCTACCTCAAGACCTGCACGCATCAATGGCTGGACGAGCGTGGCGTCGCGGCCGTGGCCCCGCCGGCCATGCGCCAGAGCGCCAGCGAGGGGCTCGAAGGGCACCGCCGCGCGGCGGCGCTGCGTCTGGCGCCCGCGCAATTGTTGAGCGAGATCGGCGCCTGATCAGCAAGAAGATTTCCGTAGCGTGATGCTGCGAAGCGAGGTCCAATACGGGCAAGGTAGCCGGCATTCCGCGAGGGGCGGAGCAGCCGGATCAGAACGGGAGAAGACCATGACATCGTTGAAGGCCCTATTCGCAGGCTCGACGCTCGCGGCTGGACTGATGCTCGCCGGCCTCGGCACGGCGGCTGCCCGCGACCTCACCGTCGTCTCCTGGGGCGGCAACTACCAGGACGCGCAGCGCAAGATCTACTTCAAGCCCTTCGCCGAGAAGACCGGCAAGCCGGTGCTCGACGAATCCTGGGATGGCGGCGTCGGCGTCGTCCAGGCGAAGGTGAAGGCGGGGACGCCGAACTGGGACGCCGTGCAGGTCGAGGCCGACGAGCTCGCCATCGGCTGCGCCGACGGCCTCTACGAAAAGCTCGACTGGAACAAGCTCGGCGGCAAGGACAAGTTCCTGCCGAGCGCCGTCAGCGATTGTGGCGTCGGGGCGATCGTCTGGTCGACGCTCTTGTCCTACGATTCCGAGAAGCTGAAGACCGCGCCGACCTCCTGGGCGGATTTCTGGGACACCAAGAAGTTCCCGGGCAAGCGGGCCCTGCGTCGCGGACCGAAATATGCGCTCGAATTCGCGCTGATCGCCGATGGCGTCGCGCCGAAGGACGTCTACAAGGTGCTGCGCGACAAGGGCGGCGTCGACCGCGCCTTCAAGAAGCTCGACGAGATCAAGTCCGATATCGTCTGGTGGGAGTCGGGCGCGCAGCCGCTGCAGCTGCTGAAATCCGGGCAGGTCGTGATGACCTCGGCCTATAACGGCCGCATCAGCGGCATCAACAAGACCGAGGGCACCAAGTTCAAGACCGTCTGGCCGGGCAGCATCTACGCCGTCGACAGCTGGGTGATCCTGAAGGGCAGCCCGAACAAGGACCAGGCGATGGATTTCATCGCTTTCGCCAGCCTGCCGGAAAACCAGTCCAAGCTGCCGCAGGACATCGCCTACGGCCTGCCCAACAAGGCCGCCGCGGCCGCCGTCCCGGCCGACCTCGCCGCGGACCTGCCGACCGCGCCGCAGAATCTCGAGAATGCGATCGCGATCGACGTCGACTACTGGAACGACAACATCGAAGACCTGACCAAGCGCTTCAACGCCTGGGTCGGCAAGTAGGTCGGCAAGCGGATCGGCGAGCGGGGCGGCCAGCAGCCGTCTCCGCTTCGCCGTGCTTCATGCAGAGAGCCCCGGGCGCGCCACGTGCGTCCGAGGCCGCTCCAGCCGATCGCCCGGTGTGGCATCGTCCTTGCGAAGGGCTCCTCGCCGCGGCCAAGACGGCTTCGCCTCATCCGTCACGAGAAGATTGATCCTTTGCGAGATTCGAATCCGTTCATTCATTTCGAGGCCATCAGCAAGGTATTCGGCACGGTCACGGTGGTCGACTCGCTCGACTTCCATGTCGCGCAGGGCGAGTTCGTCAGCCTTCTCGGCCCTTCGGGCTCGGGCAAGACGACACTTCTGATGATGCTCGCCGGCTTCGAGACCCCCACCGGCGGGAGCATCCATGTCGACGGGCGGCGCGTCGAGCATCTGCCGCCCCACAAGCGCGAGATGGGCGTGGTCTTCCAGAACTACGCCCTGTTCCCGCATATGACGATCGCCGAGAATGTCGGCTTTCCGCTCAAGATGCGCGGCGTCGCCCGGGCCGAGCGCGAGGCGAGGGTGAAGCGCGCGCTCGAGCTGGTGCGCCTCGGCCATCTCGCCGACCGCAAGCCCTCGCAGCTCTCCGGCGGCCAGCAGCAGCGCATCGCTTTGTCCCGCGCCCTCGTCTACGAGCCCAAGGTCGTGCTGATGGACGAGCCGCTGAGCGCGCTCGACAAGCAATTGCGCGAGCATATGCAGCTTGAGATCCGCGCCTTGCATCGTGAACTCGGGCTGACGGTCATCTTCGTCACGCATGATCAGGGTGAGGCGCTGACCATGTCGGACCGTGTCGCCGTGCTCAATCGCGGCAAGATCGAGCAGTTCGATACGCCGTCGGGCCTCTATGACAGGCCGCGCACACGCTTCGTCGCCGAGTTCATCGGGGAGACGAATCTGCTCGCCGGCCGCGTCTCGCAGCGTCAGGGCGAGACCGCGACGATCCTGCTCGCATCCGGCGCGAGCGTGATCTGCGACAGTGCGGTGGCCTTCGAGACCGGCCACGACGTGATGATCTCGGTTCGTCCGGAAATGCTGCATCTCGTGCAGGATGCCGCCGCTGCCAACGCCTTGCCGGTGACGATCGAGGACCATGTCTATCATGGCGATCACATCCGCCTGCACCTCGCCTGCGGCGAGAGCCGGCTCGTCGCCCGGGCCGGGCGTCGCGATGCGGCGCCGCCGATCGGCAGCAAGGCATTCGCCAGCTTCGCCCAGGGCGATTGCTCCCTGGTGGCGCCATGAGCGCGCGCCTTAAAGCCCTGCTCCTGATCCTGCCGCTGGTGATCTTCCTCGGCCTGTTCTTCCTCTGGCCGCTCTGGATGATGGTTTCAACTGCGGTTCAGGGCGGCACCGTGCGCCTGGCTTTCCCCCAGACGGCGATCGCGATCGCGAGCTGGGCCGGCAGCGGCCCGCCGCCGGCCCCGCTGCAGGCGGCGCTCGTCCGGGATTTGCGGGCCGATACGCCGCAGGAGCGCTTCGGCGATGCCGTGCGGACCCTCAACAGCCAGCAGGCCGGCTTCCGCACGCTTCTCCCGCGCACGGCGCGTGCGGTGCGGGAGAGCGGCGAAACCGATGCGATCGATCTTCAGGCCGTCGATCCGCGCTGGAGCGATCAGGGTTATTGGCTGGCGCTGAAGCGCAGCATGCCGGCCTATACCGACGCCAACCTGCTGGCGGCGGTCGACCTCAAGCGCAATGACGAGGCGCGGATCGAGCCGGTCGAGCCCGATTTCGCCGTCAACCGCGCGATCATGCTGCGCACCTTCACCATCGCGACACAGGTCACGCTGCTTTGCGCCGCGATCGGGCTGCCCTTCGCGATGCTGGCGGCGAGCGTGACGGGCTGGAAGCGCAATGCGCTGCTCATCGCCGTGCTGCTGCCGCTATGGACCTCGTTGCTGGTGCGCACGGCGGCCTGGCTGATCCTGCTGCAGGATAACGGGCTCATCAACCAGATGCTGCGGGCGATCGGGTTGATCGATTCTCCGCTTGCGCTCATCTACAACCGCACCGGCGTGCTGATCGCGATGACGCATGTGCTACTGCCGCTGATGGTGCTGCCGATCTATGCCAGCCTGATCGCGATCCCGCGCAATCTGATGCCAGCCGCCGCCGCGCTGGGCGCCGCGCCGCTGCAGGCCTTTCGCCACATCCTGCTGCCGCTCGCCATGCCGGGCCTGCTCTCGGGCTCGCTGCTCGTCTTCATGGTGGCGCTCGGCTACTACATCACCCCGGCCCTGACCGGCGGAGCGGGCGACCAGATGATCAGCTCGGTCATCGCCTTCTACGCCACCGGAACGGCGAATTGGGGGATGGCGGGTGCGCTCGGCCTGTTCCTGCTGGTGCCGACGACCGTGCTCTACATCGTCTACAACCGGCTCTCGCGCACGCCGCTGGTGCCGGCATGAGCGTCGCGGCGGTTCGTCCGGGCGGCGCGGCCTTCAACGCGCTGCGGCTCGCCTTC
Source organism: Allobosea spartocytisi (assembly GCF_014764685.1). NCBI lineage: Bacteria > Pseudomonadati > Pseudomonadota > Alphaproteobacteria > Hyphomicrobiales > Alloboseaceae > Allobosea > Allobosea spartocytisi. The sequence goes on along the minus strand of NZ_JACXWY010000011.1, from coordinate 159,554 downwards.
GGGGCTCTGGCGGTCGCCTTCCTGCTGCTGCCGCTGGTCGCGATCCTTCCGCTGGCCTTCACCGACAGCGTCTTCCTCGTCTACCCGATCAGCGGCCCCTCGATGCGCTGGTTCGGGGCGCTGGCGGAAAGCCAGGCCTGGACCCGCGCGATCGTCAATTCGCTGATCATCGGTACGGGCGCGACCGTCGTCGCGACGGTGATCGGGACGTTGGCGGCGCTCGGCCTGAGGCGTGAGCTCGTGCCCTTTTCGGGGCTGCTGCGCTCGATCTTCCTGCTGCCGATGGTGGTGCCGGCGGTCGTGCTCGGCGTCGGCATGCAGATCCTCTATGCCCGCATGGGGCTGGCCTCGAGCTATCTCGGGGTGATCATCGCGCATGCCGTGCTTTGCGTGCCCTTCGTCCTCGTCAATGTCTCGGGCTCGCTCGCCAGCATGGACCCGGCGCTGGAGCGCGCGGCGGCCAGTCTCGGCGCCTCCCCGGTGAATGTTTTCCGGAATGTGACCCTGCCGCTGGCCATGCCGGGCATCCTCACCGGCGCGGTCTTCGCCTTCGCCACCTCGCTCGACGAGGTGGTGATCACGCTGTTCGTCGCCGGCCCCAACCAGACGACGCTCGCCCGACAGATGTTCTCCTCCCTGCGCGAGAACATCAGCCCGGCCATCGCCGCAGCCGCCTTCATCATCATGATCCTCACCTTCCTCCTCCTCCTCGCCGTGAAGGGGGCTGCGCTTGTCCAGGCACTGCGCCGGAAGCGGGGGATCGAGGGCAGCTAGGAGTGTCGTCCCGCAGCGTGATGGTGCGGATGCGGCTTGCGAACCGGGTTCACGCTTTTCAGCGGCGAAGCCAGGTGCGGGATCGTGGAGAGCCGAACTCCACAAGCTCCGTGAAGGAGATGGTGCCCCTGGCCGGGATCGAACCAGCACTCCTTGCGGAACTCGATTTTGAGTCGAGCGCGTCTACCAATTCCGCCACAGGGGCCCCGACGGGCCGGCGGACTATAGCGATCGATCGATACCGGTCAATCGCCGCGGCGACGCAGCCGAGAGGTTTTTCGGTCCCGGCGCAGGATGGCGACGTTTCGGCCTGCCGAAGCCGTTGCGCCACCGGCCGACGCATGCTCTAGAGCCGGATGATTTCAGACGGGATCACAAGGCGACCCCATCCGAAATCTGAATCCGTCTCTCACCAGGGAGTTAGAGCAGGATTATCGCGAAAAACCGGTTCCCGCTTTTTCGCATCCTGCTCCAGAGCCGCCATGCTGAAGCGCCTCTACGAATGGACCATGTCGCTCGCCGCCCGCCCCCGGGCCGAGCTGTGGCTCGCGGTCGTCGCTTTCGTCGAAAGCTCCTTCTTCCTGATCCCGGCCGATGTGCTGTTCGTGCCGATGGCGCTGGCGCGGCCGATGCGGGCCTATCGGCTGGCCTTCATCGCGACGCTGTTCTCGGTGCTGGGCGGCATCATGGGCTACGCCATCGGCTACTATGCCTTCGAGGCGCTGGCGAAGCCGGTGCTCGCCTTCTACGGCAAGCTCGATGCCTTCGACACTCTGCGCGCCTGCGCCGGCCCCGACACGACGCTGATCCTGCTGACGACCTCGGGGCTGGCCCATCTGCCGCCGATCAAGGTGGTGACGATCCTGGCCGGCGCGGTCCATATCGGGCTGACCTTCTTCGTCGTCTCCTGCATCCTTGCCCGCGGGGCGCGCTTCTTTGCGCTCGCCTTCCTGCTCAGGCGCTATGGCGACACGATCCGCCACTTCATCGAACGTCGCCTGAAAGTGATCGCCGTCGTCGCGGCCGCCGTGCTGATTTTGCTTTATTTCGGCCTCAAGCTGGTCGCAGGGTCGGGACAGCTTCTGTCCTGCTGAGCCGACGCCCATGACCAGTTCCACTTTCGAGACCGTCCCCGACCGGAGCCGGATGCTGACGCCGCTGCGGCTCATCGGCGCGATCGGCCTCATCAGCGCCGCCCTGATCGCCGGTGCCTGGTATTTCCAGCTCGTGCTCGGGCTGGTGCCGTGCAAGCTCTGCCTTGAACAGCGCGTGCCGCATTACGCCGCCATCGGCCTCGCGCTCGCCGCGTTGCTGCTGGCCCGCTCAGCGCGGCTGCAATGGCTGGCGCTGCTGGTACTGGCGGTGCTGATGGCCTGGAGCGCCGGGCTCGGCGTCTATCATTCCGGCGTGGAATGGGGCTGGTTCCTGGGGCCGAGCGATTGCGGTGGCGGCTCTTCCGCTGCGGCCGGCGTCCAGGACTTCATGAAGCAGTTGCAGAGCGTGCGCGTGGTCTCCTGCGGCGAAGCGGCGTGGCGCTTTCTCGGCCTGTCGCTCGCCGGCTGGAACGCCGTGGTTTCAGCCGGTCTCTTCCTGCTCGCGGTCTTCGGGCTGACGCGACGCGCCCAGGTCGCGGGTCCGGCGCGGTAGCCTCTTTTCCGGAACCCGCATTCCGCTTTCCGGGCCGGGCTCTAGAGCCTTGTTTTTCTGCATTTTCTTCACGCGAACCGGCATCCACTTCGCTCGAAAATGCTCTAGCGAAAGAAGGTCCAGAGCAGGCTCTCGCTCAGTTCCTTGAGCGCCTCGACCGCATCGGGCCGTTCGCGCGCGACGGCCGCGATCAGCGCATCCGCCAGGGCGAAGACCGCGGTCGGCGAATTGGGCAGGAGATGGCTGCGGGCGGGGGCAAAGAGCGTGACGTCGGCGATCGGCGTCAATGGCGAGGTGGGGCTGTCGGTGAGCGCGAGCACCTGGGCGCCGCGCTTCTTGGCGAAGCTCGCGAGATCCAGGGTCGCGCGGGAGTAGCGCGGCACCGAGATCGCCACGACGAGATCGTCGGGCCCCGCCGACATCATGTGCCGGATGGCGCGCTCAGGCCCGGTGCGGGATGAGGCGAAGATGACATTGGCGTCGAGGTAGAGCGCCAGCCCGTCCTCGAGGAAGGACGCGACATGGTGGCTTGCGCCGGACGCCGCGATGAAGACGCGCGGCGCCTTCAGCAGCAGTTCCACCGCCCGCGTCACGGCGTCTTCCGAGAGCCCGTCGCGCGCTGCCTGGAGGTTTCCGGCCTGATCGGCAAGCGCGGTCGCGAAGGTGGCGAAGCTCGAGCCGGCCTCGGCGCGGGCGCCGGCAAAGCTGTCGACCGGGGCATGGGCGAATTTCAGCGCCGCCGAGAGCGCGCCGCGAAACTCGCCATAGCCGCCATAGCCGAGCGCCCGGACGAAGCGCGTCACCGTGGCGTTGGAGGTGCCGCTGCCTTCCGCCAGCCCCTCGATGGTCATGGTGGCGACGTCGAGCGGATGCTGCAGCACGAAATCGGCCGCACGGCGATGGCCGCTGCTGAGCGACGGGTAGATCTGCGCGATCCGGTTCGAGAGATCCGTCGACGGCTTCAAGCCCTGGGACATGTGCCTCCGACCGGTTGACGTTCAAAAATTTTCATGTTTGCTACTCGACGAAAATAAACCTGTCAAAACGACAAGCGGGAGCGGTTATCGTCATGCGCACATCCTTGTTCCGCGCGGCCCTTGCGGTTGCGTGCCTGTCCACCACGGCGGTCTCCGCGCAAACCCTGCGCATTGCGCTGGCCTCCGAGCCGACGGCTGTCGATCCGCATTATCACGACCTCACGCCGAACAATGCGCTGGCGCAGCATATCTTCGATTCGCTCGTCAGCCAGGACGCGCAGCAGAAGCTGCATCCGAGCCTCGCGGCTTCGTGGGAGAACGACGGCAAGAACCGCTGGACCTTCAAGCTGCGCGACGGCGTGAAATTCTCCAACGGCAAGCCCTTCACGTCCGAGGATGTGGTCTTCACCTTCTGCCGCACGCTGAAGAACGAGACCAAGGTCTCGGATTCCTTCGCAGACGTCACCGGTAATTTCGCGGCCGTCGAGGCGCCCGATCCGCAGACGCTGGTCATCACCACCACCAATCCCGAGCCGCTGCTGCCGAACCTGCTTTCGGCGCTCCCCATCCTCTCGGCCTCCATCGTCGAGCACGGCCCGATCAGCTACGACGTCGCCAAGAGCTGCGGGGTCACCGGCCCCTGGCCGACGGTCAGCGGCTTTAATGACGGCACGCTCGCCATCGGAACCGGCCCCTACAAGCTCAAATCCTATGTGCGGGGATCGGCGATCGAGCTCGAGCGCAACCCGACCTATTGGGGCAAGGCCGAGCCCTGGGCGACGGTCCGCCTGCTGCCGGTGACCAATGCCGGCCCGCGCCTCGCCGGGCTGCTCGCTGGCGACTACGACGTGATCGAGAACCCGGCGGCGCGCGACCTCGGCCGGATCAAGGACGACAAGCGCTTCGGCCATGTCATCACGCCCTCGACCCGCGTGGTCTATTTCCAGCTCGACGTCGCCCGCGACCAAAGCCCCTTCGTCAAGTCGGAGGACGGCAAGAACCCGCTGAAGGACCTGCGCGTCCGCAAGGCGATGTCGCTGGCCATCGACCGCGACGCCATCGTCAAGCGTATCATGGACGGCGCGGCCGAGCCGGCCTACCAGTACCTGCCGACCGGCATGTTCGGCACGCAGGCCAAGCCCGAGAAGCTGGCCTATGACCCGGCGCAGGCGAAGAAGCTTCTCGCCGAGGCCGGCTATGCCAAGGGCTTCCAGCTCACGCTCTCGACCACCAACGACCGCTACATCAACGACAGCCAGATCACCCAGGCCGTCGCGCAGTATCTGACCCAGGTCGGCATCAAGGCCGAGGTCGATGCGATGACGCGGGCGATTTACTTCCCGCGCCGCGCCAAGAAGGAATTCTCGGTCGCGATCGGCGGCTGGGGCTCCGGCACCGGCGAGGCTGCGTCGTTCCTGCGGCAGTGGCCGCCGACCCCGAACGAGGCCAAGACCCTCGGCGGCTCGAATTACGGGGGCTACAAGAACGACCAGTTCGACAAGGTCATCCGCGAGGCCGTCACCACGCTCGACGACGCCAAGCGCGACCAGCTCCTGCAGGAAGCCGGCAAGCTCGTCCTCGCCGACTACGCCTTCATCCCGATCCATTTCGAGAGCGGCATCTGGGCCTTCAAGTCCGAGCTCGACGTCACGGGCCGCGCCGACCAGTACATGCTGGCGATGTCGGTGAAGCCGAAGGCGAAGTAAGCACCCGGCCGAGAGGCCCATCGACAAGCCGGGCCGCCTCTTTCAGGGCGGCCCGCGAACCATTGAGCGGAGCCGGTCGAGCGTCATGAGCGCCTATGTCCTGCAGCGACTGATCCAGAGCGTGCTCGTGCTGCTCGCGGTCTCGGTCGTGGTGTTCTTCGCCGTCTACGGCATCGGCGACCCCGTCGAACTGCTCGTTTCGCCCTCGGCCAGCGCGGCCGAGCGCGAAGCGCTGGTCCGGCGCCTCGGCCTCGACCTGCCGGTCTGGCAGCAATATTTCGTCTTCATGGGCAATGCGCTCAAGGGCGATCTCGGCCGCTCCTTCGTGCATGGCGTGCCGGCGATCGAGCTCATTCTCGGGCGCCTGCCGGCGACCTTCGAGCTCGTCCTGCTCTCGATGACGCTGGCGATCGTCACCGGCGTGCCGCTCGGGCTCTATGCCGGGCTCGACCAGGACAGCCGGCCCTCGCGCATCATCATGGGCGCCACCGTCCTCGGCTTCTCGCTGCCGAGCTTCTGGAAGGGCATGATGCTGATCCTGCTCTTCGCAGTCGTGCTCCACTGGCTGCCGACGGCCGGGCGCGGCGAGACGGTCTCGGTCCTGGGCATCCGGACCAGCCTCGTGACCTGGGACGGGCTCGTCCATCTCGCCTTGCCCGCGATCAACCTCGCCATTCCCCAGATCGCGCTAATGACCCGCCTCGTCGCGGCCGGCACGAGCGAGGCGATGACGCAGGACTACGTCAAATATGCCCGCGCCAAGGGTGTCAGGCCGCGCCGCGTCGTGGGGCGGCACGTGCTGCGCAACATCCTGATCCCGGTCGTCACCGTTGTCGGCATCGAGTTCGGCAGTCTCGTCGCCTTCTCGACGATCACCGAGACGGTCTTCGCCTGGCCCGGCATGGGCAAGCTCCTGATCGACTCGGTCTATCAGCTCGATCGGCCGGTCGTGGTCGCCTATGTGCTGCTGGCGACGCTGCTCTTCGTCACCGTGAATTTCCTCGTCGACATCCTTTACGCCGCGCTCGACCCGCGGGTGAAGCTGACGGGAGAGATGGCATGAGCGCCAAGACGAAAGCGCCCACCGTTCCCGCCTATGCCGACACGCCCTTGCGCGAGAAGGTGCTGCGCCGCATCCGCAGCCGGCCGACGACGCGCGGCGCCGCGATCCTGCTCGGCATCATGGTTGCGCTGGCCCTGCTTGCCCCGGTCATCGCGCCGCAGAACCCGCATGACCTCGCCTCGCTCAGCGTGATGGACAACCGCCTGCCGCCCGGCGAGGCCGGCATGAACGGCATGACCTATTGGCTCGGCACGGATTCGCAGGGGCGGGACATGCTGAGCGCGATCCTCTACGGCCTGCGCACCAGCCTGATGGTCGGACTCACCGCGACGCTGGGCGCGCTCTTCATCGGCATCTCCGCCGGGCTCGTCGCGGCGCAGTTCGGCGGCGTCGTCGACGCCGTGATCATGCGCGTCGTCGACTTCATGCTCGGCTTTCCCTCGATCCTGATCGCGCTCGTGCTGCTCGCCTCGATCGGGCGCGGGGTCGACAAGGTCATCCTCGCAATCGTCTTGGTGCAATGGGCACAATATGCCCGGCTGATGCGCGCCTCCGCCATTGTCGAGCGGCGCAAGGAATATATCGAGGCCGCGCTCAATTTCGGCCTGCCGACCCGGCACATCATGATCGCGCATCTGCTGCCGAATTCGGTGGGCTCGGTGCTGGTCGTCGCGTCGATCAGCATCGCCGGCGCGATCACGCTGGAGGCGACGCTCTCCTTCCTCGGCGTCGGCGTGCCGGTGACGCAGCCCTCGCTCGGCCTGCTGATCGCCAACGGCTTCGAGTTCCTGCTCTCCGGCGAATACTGGATCGCGGTCTTCCCCGGCATCGCGCTGGTGCTGCTGATCGTCTCGCTCAACCTCGTCGGCGACCGGCTGCGCCGCAGCTTCAACGTGCGCTCATGAGTGACCCCTTGCTCGATGTCCGCGGCTTGCGGACCGTCTTCCACGCGCTCGACGGTGCCTGGCCCGCTGTCGACGGCGTCGATCTCAGCGTCTCGCGCGGCGAGGTGCTGGGGCTGGTCGGCGAATCCGGTTCCGGCAAATCGGTGACCGGCTTCTCGCTGGTGCGCCTCATCGATCCGCCGGGCGAGATCGTCGCCGGCACGGTGAGCTTCGGCGGCGAAGACCTGCGTGCGGCGTCGGAAGAGCGTCTGCGGAGTCTCCGCGGCGACCGCATCGCCATGATCTTCCAGGACCCGCTGATGACGCTGAACCCGGTGCTCAGCATCGGCGAGCAGATGAGCGAGGCGATCCTGGAACATCGCGATTGCAGCCGCGAGGAAGCGCTCGGCGAGGCCGCCAAGGCGCTGGCCCGTGTCGGCATCTCCTCGCCGGAAGCACGTCTCAAGCAGTTCCCGCACGAGTTCTCCGGCGGCATGCGCCAGCGCGTCGCGATCGCGACCGCTTTGCTCAATGCGCCCGACCTGATCATCGCCGACGAGCCGACCACGGCGCTCGACGTCACCATCCAGAGCCAGATCCTGTTCGAGGTGCAGAAGCTTGCCCGCGAGACCGGCACGGCCGTGCTCTGGATCACGCATGACCTCGCCGTGGTGGCCGAGCTCGCCGACCGGGTGGCGGTGATGTATGCCGGCCGCGTCGTCGAGATCGGGCCGGTGGACGAGGTGCTCGATCAGCCACGCCATCCCTATACGCTCGGCCTGCTCCATTCCTCGGCTGCCAATGTTCTGCCTGGCGAGCGCCTGAACCAGATCGACGGCGTCGCGCCGCGTATCGATGCCCGGCCCAGCGGCTGCCCGTTCCGGCCGCGCTGCCCGCGCGTCCAGCCGGTCTGTGCCATCAGTGATCCTGAGACGACAGGCGAGGGCGCACATCGCTTCCGCTGCCACAATCCGGTGCCGGTGGGAGAAGCGGCATGAGTGCTTCGACCAGCGCCCCGATCATCGAGCTCAAGGGCATCACCAAGCATTTCCGGCGCAAGCCGACCTTGGCGGAACGCATCCTGATGGCGACCGGGCGCGGCAAGGCGCCACCGGTTCTGCGCGCCGTCGACGGCATCGATCTCAGCGTCAAGCGCGGCGAGGTGCTCGGCCTCGTCGGCGAATCCGGCTGCGGCAAGTCCACGCTGGCCCGCGTCGTCACTGGCATCCTGAAGCCGACGACCGGCGAGGTCGTCTATGAGCAGCGGCCGGTCGTCGGGCTCAAGGGGAAGGAGCGGCTCGATTTCCTGCTGAAGGTCCAGATGATCTTCCAGGATCCTTACGCTTCGCTCGACCCGCGCATGAAAATCAGTCGCATCGTCGGTGAGGCGCTGAGCGTCCACAAGCTGCTGCCGAAGGCGGAGATCGATGGGGCGGTCGACCAGGCGTTGAGCGAGGTCGGGCTCGATCTCGCCTATCGCGAGCGCTATCCGCATCAGTTCTCCGGGGGGCAGCGCCAGCGCATCGGCATCGCGCGGGCACTCGCCGTGAAGCCGGATTTCCTGGTCTGCGACGAGCCGGTCTCGGCCCTCGACGTCTCGATCCAGGCGCAGGTCATCAACCTGTTCATGGATGTGCGCGAGCGCCATGGCCTGACCTATCTCTTCGTCAGCCATGATCTCGGCCTCGTCCGCCATATCAGCGACCGCGTCGCGATCATGTATCTCGGCCGCATCGTCGAGGTCGGCACGGCGGCTGAGATCTTCGCCGAGCCGGCGCATCCCTATAGCGCAGCGCTGATCGCGGCGATTCCGTCAGCAGCGCGGCGCAAGCGCGCCTTCCAGCCGCTCAAGGGCGAATTGCCCTCGCCCCTGGCGCCGCCGCCCGGCTGTCCATTCCATCCGCGCTGCGAGCAGGCCATGCCCGTCTGCCGCGAAGTCCGGCCGAAGCTCATCGAGATCGCGCCCGGCCGCAGCGCCGCCTGCCATCTGCACAAGGCTCCGGAGGCCGCATGATCACCACCACCCTCAACCCGGCGGTCGGCCGGGGCGAGCTGCCCTTCGTCGATGGCTTCCATCCCGGCCGGCCACTCGTGGTGAACTTCTATCGGCCGGCGGGTCACCGGCCGAACGATCCGGTCATCGTCGTGCAGCACGGCATGCTGCGCAATGGCGACGATTACCGCGATTTCTGGATCGATGCGGCCGAGAAGCACAATCTGCTGATCGTCGCGCCGACCTTTCCCGACGAGGCGTTCCCCAAGGCCGAGAGCTACAATAACGGTCTTGTCGTTTCGGAGGACGGGACGATCGCTCCGCGCGGGCAGTGGCTCTACACCGTGCCGGAGCGCGTGCTCGACGCGCTGCGTGCCGGCGGCGCGATCGACAAGCCGGTCATCCGCATCTTCGGCCATTCGGCCGGCGGCCAGTTCGTGCATCGCATGTTGGCGATCGAGGGCGGCGAGCTCTTCGCGGCGGCGATGGCCTCCAATCCGGGTTGGTACACTTTGCCTACGCTGGAGCGGCGCTTCCCGGAAGGGCTCGGCGGGCTCGGGCTCGACCGGGAGGCGCTGGCGCGCTGGCTCGCCTATCCGATGATCCTCTTCGCCGGCGACCAGGACATCGTCACCGACGACCCCAACCTGCCGGCGCAGCCCGAGGCGCTGGCGCAGGGACCGCACCGCTACGGCCGCGCCCATTTCATGCTGGACTTCGCGCGGGCCGAAGCCGTGCGGCTCGGCACCGCCTGCAACTGGAGCCTCATCACGGTCGCAGGTGTCGGCCATGACGGGGCTGCGATGTCGCGCGCGGCCGCGGCCTACTGGTTCGAGGGACGGATCCCCGGCGTCGAAGAGCTGAAGCCCCAGGGCGCGGTGGCCTGAGCCTTCGGGTCGGCAGAGCCGGTCGCCTCGGTGCCCGGCCGTCGCGAGGGCCGGGCGATGCCGGCCTCTACGGCTCTGGTCTCGCCAATGCGACGGAATCGCGCAGAACGAGCTCGAAGGGCATGATCTTGCGGATGGGTCCCGGGACCTTCCCCTCGATCAGGTCGATCAGGATCAGCGCAAGCTCCTCGCCTGCGCTGCGGATCGAGGTCGCTGTCGCCGTCAGCGACGGCACGAAGTCGGCCGCGCTGAAGCCCCTGACGCCGTCATCGTGGCACACCACGGATACGTCGATGCCGACCTTCAGCCCGTGCTCGCCCAAGGCGCGATAGACGCCGCGCGCCTGGAAAACCGAACCGCACAGGAAGGCGGTCGGCCGTTTCGTATCGGAAAGCCGACGCATCGCGGTCTCGTAGCCCGTCGCTTCGGTCATCGAGACGAATTCGATCGCATCCGGCGGCGGCGTCAGCCCGCGCGCGGCGAAGGCACGCCGGAAGCTCGCCGCGCGCGCTGCGACATATCGGAACTGCGCGAGGCCGTTGATCGCGACGATGTGCCGATGCCCGTAATCGAGGAGCAGGGTCGTCAGGCGCTCGAAGGCGTTGTCATTGTCCGTGTCGACGAAGGAATAGGGCTCCTCCACCTCGCTGCGCCCATGCACGACGAAGGGCAGGCGAAGCTCGTTCAGCAAGGCGATGCGGGGATCGTCGACAAGGGGGCGCGTGATGATGATGCCGTCGACCGCCTTCGACGAGGCGAGCCGGCGCAGGACAGCAGCCTCGTCGCCCTGAAAGGGAGACAGCAGCAGATTGTAGTTGCGGCTGGTGATGGCGGTCGAGATGCCCGCCAGCACATCGACGAAATTGGTCTCGGGCAGTTGCAGGCGCTCGAGCGGAAAGGACAGCCCGATCGTCTCGGCCCGGCCGAGCGCGAGGCTGCGGGCACGCGCATTCGGCCGATAGCCGGCCGCCTCGGCCGCCGAGACGACGCGCAGGCGGGTCGTCTCGGGAATGCCGGGATGGGCCCGCAAGGCGCGGCTCACGGTGGATTGCGACAGACCGAGCTGCAGGGCGAGCGTTTTCAGATCGGCGGCATTCTTGTGCAAGCGCTTGCTTTCATCATGCGGCAAGGCGTCAGTCGCTTGCCGGGTGCTTGCCAGAATTAGCCCATATCAGGGCCGGTTGACAAATCTCCGCATCTCCGTAGCATGCAAGCGCTTGCATAATACACTGGCAAACAGTGATGCTCCCGGGAGGATGCCCCAGATGAATTTCATGAAGGTCGCCCGCCGATCGTTTCTGGCCTCTGCGCTGGCGCTCGGCGTCTTCGCCGCCGGCTCCGGCCGCGCGCAGGCCGTCGAGATCCAGTACTGGCAATACGTCTTCGACACCCGCGTCCAGGCGATGACCGAGCTGATCAAGCAGTTCGAGGCCGAGAACCCCGGCATCACCGTCAAGCAGGTCACCTTCCCCTATGCCGACTACCAGACGCGCCTGATCGCGGCCAAGGCGGCCGGGCGCGGCCCGGAGGTGATGCAGCTCTTCTATGGCTGGCTCGACACCTTCATCGCCGGCAAGCTGGTCCAGCCGCTGCCGCAGACGGCCTTCAAGAATGCCGAGATCGAGCGCGATTTCTTCCCGATCGTCTCGGCGATGAAGCGCGGCGACCAGTATTACGGCTTGCCGACGGCCGTGCGCTCCATGGCCTTGTTCTACAACAAGGACCTGTTCCAGAAGGCCGGCCTCGACCCGGAAAAGCCGCCGCGGACGCTGGACGAGTTCGTCGCGGCCGCCAAGGCGATCGCCAAGCGCGACGCGGCCGGGAATTTCCAGCAGGTCGGCATCGCGCTCGACATCGCCCGGCAGGACCATAACTGGTGGCGCGAGATCCTGGTGCGCCAGTATGGCGGCGAATCCTATTCCGCCGATGGCAGCAAGGTCGCCTACAACACCGAGGCCGGAGAAAAGGCGCTCGCCTTCTACACCGGCCTGCAGAAGGTGCACCGTGTCGGCCAAGAGAGCTTCATGGACGAGGGCCAGGCGGCCTTCCGTGCGGGCCTCGCCGGCATGGTGGTGGACGGCACCTTCCGCGTCGCCTCCTACAAGACGATCCAGAGCTTCAAATGGGGCGTGGTCGAGCTGCCGACCCACGACGGCAAGAAGGCCAATTTCGGCAGCTATTTCGCCAACGCCATCGGCGCTTCGGCGACGGGCGAGAAGCTCGCGGCGGCCGAGAAGTTCATGGCCTTCATCTCCTCCGAGAAGGCGATGAACGTCTGGCTGGAGAAGGTCGGCGAATTGCCGGCCCGGCGCGCCGTCGCGCTGACGGAGGCCAATATCAAGGACCCGATCTACGGCCCCTTCATCCGCGGGCTCGACTATGCGGCGACGCCGCCGATGGTCGACGAGGCGGCCCAGCGCCAGGTCTCGATCGACATGATCAACGCCGTGCTGCTGAAGGACACGCCGATCAAGGACGCGCTGAATGCGGCGGCCACGCGTGAGCAGGCCATCCTCGACAAGTTCAAGGCCAAATAAGAGGCCCGCGCATGTCCGTGACATTATCGCCCCGGAGCGCCGGCGCCAGCGGGGTCTGGGGGCGGCTGTCGATTTCGACGAAGCAGATCGTCTGGGCCTGGACCTTCCTCGCCCTGCCGGTGCTGTTCTTCGCCATCGTCCGCTTCTACCCGACGCTGGAAGGCTTCTACCTGTCGACGACCGACTGGGATTTGCTGAACGAGGCGCGCTTCGTCGGCCTCGACAATTATCGCAAGCTCTTCGCCGATCCGGTGTTCTGGCAGGTTTTCCGCAACACCTTCGCCTATCTCGTCTTCGGCACGCCGATCGCGATCCTGCTCTCCTTCGCCATCGCCTATTATCTCGACCGGGTGACCTTCCTGCACGGGCTGATCCGGGCACTCTACTTCCTGCCCTATCTCACGACGGCGGCGGCGATGGCCTGGGTCTGGCGCTGGTTCTACCAGCCGCCGCCGATCGGCGTGATCAACAGCATCCTCGGCTCCGTCGGCATCCCGGCCCAGCCCTTCCTGCGCTCGATCGATCAGGCACTGCCGGCGATCATGCTGACCGCGATCTGGGCGCATCTCGGCTTCCAGATCATCATCTTCATGGCGGGCCTGCGCGCCATTCCGACGAGCTATTACGAGGCGGCGCGCATCGACGGGTTGGGGGAGGGGGCGATCCTGACCCGCATCACCATCCCGCTGCTGAAGCCGACCACCGTCTTCCTCGTCGTGTTCTCGTCGATCGGCTTCCTGCGGATTTTCGACCAGGTCTACAACATGACCAGCAACGACCCCGGCGGGCCGCTCAACTCGACCAAGCCGCTGGTGCTGATGATCTACCAGACGGCCTTTTCCTCCTACCAGATGGGCTATGCCGCGGCCCAGACCGTCGTGCTGTTCGTGATCCTGTTCTCGATCTCGATGGCGCAGCTCTGGATCCTGAGGAGCCGCTGAGATGAGCGAGAGCGCAAAGCCCTCCTACGCCTATGGCAGCACCATCCGTCCCGGCCGGATCGTCGCCTGGACGATCCTCTTCCTCGGCGGCATCGTCATGATGACGCCGCTGCTCTTCATGTTCTCGACATCGCTCAAGACGGCCGGCCATGTCTACGATCTGCGCCTGATCCCCGAGCAGCCGACGCTCGCCAACTACGTCAAGGTCCTGTCCGACGGGCGCTTCGTCCGCTGGTTCCTGAACTCGACGCTGATCGCGACGATCGTCACGCTGTCCTGTCTGTTCTTCGACAGCCTCGTCGCCTACACGCTGGCAAAGTTCGACTTTCCCGGCCGCCGCCTCGTCTTCCTGGCGATCCTGTCGACGCTGATGATCCCGACCGAGATGCTGGTCATTCCCTGGTATCTGATGGCGAGCAAGCTCGGCTGGATCGACACCTATTGGGGCATCATGTTTCCGGGACTGGTCACCGCCTTCGGCGTCTTCCTGATGCGGCAATTCTTCGAGACGGTGCCGAACGACTTCCTTGAGGCGGCCCGCGTCGACGGCCTCAACGAGTTCGCGATCTGGTGGAAGGTGGCGCTGCCGCTGGTCACGCCCGCGCTCTCGGCACTGGCGATCTTCACCTTCCTCGGCAACTGGACGGCTTTCTTCTGGCCGCTGATCGTCACCACCGACCCGTCGCTCTACACGCTGCCGGTGGGGCTCTCCAGCTTCGCCGTCGAGCAGTCGATCCAGTGGGAACTGATCATGACGGGGGCGGCGCTCGCCACCATCCCGACGCTGGCGATCTTCCTGTTCTTCCAACGCTACATCGTACGCGGCGTCATGCTCGCCGGGGTCAAAGGCTAGGCTATGGGTTCCTTACAGACCAACGACCGATCGCGCTTTCCCGATCCGGTCTATCGCGAGACCGTGCTGAGGCCGCTCTTCGACGGCGCCCGCCACCACCATGCCGAGGCGCTGCGCCGCATCGACCGCGCGCATCTCGTCATGCTGGTCGAGACCGGCATTCTCGATGCCGGCCAGGGCGCGGCGATCGCCCGCGCGCTGCTGGCGATGGAGCACGAGATCGACCCGGCCGCGCTCGCCTATGGCGGGGATGTCGAGGACTACTTCTTCTACATGGAGCGTGAGCTGAAGGCGCGCGCCGGGACCGATATCGGCGGGCGGCTGCACACGGCGCGCTCGCGCAACGACATCGACCACACCTTCCTCAAGCTCGACCTGCTGCCGCGCATCGACCGGCTGCTCGCGGCCTGCCGACAATTGCTGGCGGCGCTGATCGAGACCGCCACGCGCGACCGCGACGTGCTGATCGTCGCCTATACCCATGGCCAGCCGGCCCAGCCGACGACCTATGGGCATTATCTCGCGGCGATCATCGAGATCCTGATCCGCGACATCGAGCGGATCGAGGCCGCGCGCGGCATCGTCGATCTCTGCCCGCTCGGCGCGGCCGCGATCACCACTTCGGGCTTTCCGATCGACCGGCAGCGCGTGGCCGACCTTCTCGGCTTTGCCGCGCCACTGCAGAACTCCTATTCCTGCATCGCCGCGACCGACTACCTGACCTCGATCTACAGCGCGGTCTCGCTGCTGTTCCTGCATCTTGGCCGGCCGGTCCAGGATTTCCAGTTCTGGTCGAGCTTCGAGGTCGGGCAGCTCTATCTGCCGAACGCCTTCGTGCAGATCTCCTCGATCATGCCGCAGAAGCGCAATCCGGTGCCGTTCGAGCATCTGCGCCATCTCTCGGGCCAGGCGGTTGGGCGTGCCCGTGCCGTGGTCGACGTGATGCACAACACCCCCTTCACCGACATGACCGACAGCGAGTCCGAGACCCATGAGATGGGTTATCAGGCGATCGATGTCGGGCTTCGCGTCCTCGACCTGCTGACCGCGACGATCCGCGCCGGGCAGATCGACCCGGACCGGGTCGCGGTCAATCTCAGCCGCTCCTGCGCCACGATCACCGAGCTTGCCGACTGGCTGGTGCGCAGCGAGGGGCTGTCCTTCCGGCTCGGCCACGAGATTGCCGCCGATGTCGCCCGGGCCGTCGTGGCCATGGCCGGCGATTTGCCGACCGACGGCTATCCGGCCTTCACCACGGCTTTCGAGCACCATGTCGGGCGCAAGCCGGCGGCGGATGCGGCCGAATTCGCCCGGATGGTCTCGCCGGAGCATTTCGTCGCGGTTCGCGACCGCTTCGGCGGCCCGGCGCCGGCAGCGCTCGATGCCGCCTTTGCCGGCTATCGCGAGGCGCTCGATGGATTCGACCGGCACGCGACGGACATCGCCCAACGGCAAAGCGCCGCGGCCGCCGAGCTCGAACGCCGCGTTCACGAGATCGCAAAGGGTGGATGATGGCACGCATCGAGCTGGAGCAGATCGTCAAGCGCTATGGCAGCATCACCACGGTCCACGGCATCGACCTGACGATCGATGACGGCGAGTTCGTCGTGCTCGTCGGCCCCTCGGGCTGCGGCAAGTCGACGACGCTGCGCATGATCGCCGGGCTGGAGGCGATTTCGGGCGGGACGCTGCGCATCGGCGGGCAGGTGGTCAATGACCGCGAGCCCAAGCACCGCAACATCGCGATGGTCTTCCAGAACTACGCGATCTACCCGCATCTGACCGTGGCGCAGAATATCGGCTTCGGGCTCTACACCTCCAAGCTCTCCAAGGCCGAGAAGCAGGCCCGGATCCGCGAGACGGCGAAGACCCTGAGCCTGGAGCCCTATCTCGAACGGCGCCCCGCCGCGCTCTCCGGCGGGCAGCGGCAGCGCGTGGCGATCGGCCGGGCGATGGTGCGCGATCCCGTCGCCTTCCTCTTCGACGAACCACTCTCGAACCTCGACGCCCAGCTGCGCGGCCAGATGCGGCTGGAGATCAAGCAGCTCCACCAGCGGCTCGGCAGCACCATCGTCTTCGTCACCCATGATCAGGTCGAGGCGATGTCGCTTGCCGACCGGATCGTCGTGATGCGCGACGGCCGCATCCTGCAGGTCGGCGCGCCGATGGATCTCTACAACCGGCCGGCGGACATCTTCACCGCGCGCTTCATCGGCACGCCGGAGATGAACATGATCGACGGGATTGTCGCCGACGGCCATGTGGAGCTGGAGGCCAATGCCGCTGCCGTCGATCTTTCCGGCCTCGGCGGCTTGCCGCGCGGTGTCGAGGCCGGCCAGCCCATCGTTCTCGGCGTCAGGCCGCAGGAGCTGCATCTGCTCGCCGGCGGGCGTGGCGATTTCCCGATCCGAATCGAGGGCAGGGTCCGGGTGGCCGAGCCGCACGGCTCCGAAACCTTCGTCCTGCTCGACTTGCCGGCAGGCCAGCTGGTCGCCCGCGCGCCCTCGACGGTCTCGTTCAAGCCCGGCGATGCGGTCGCCTTCGGGGCCGAGGCGAACAGCCTGCGGGTCTTCGACAAGCGGACGGAGAAGCTCGTCAACTGAGCCCGCGCAGACCGACGCCAGCGAGGCATTGGCCGTTCCGCCGCCGTTGCCGGCCTCATGGATTTCGCAGGAATCCACCCCATATGGATTCCACGGAGTTCTGAGCGTGAGACTCGCGCGGGTGGCCCTTTTCGCGGCGGCCGTCGCGGCCGCGGCGATCCTCTCCTCCTTCTCTCCCGCGCAAACGGTGGCGGGCAGGGTCGCTTTGAGTGTCGCGATCGACGGCGCCATCGGTCCGGCAAGCTCCCGCCAGCTCAAGCAGGCGCTGAACGTCGCTGCCGAGCGGAAGGCCGCGGTCCTCATCCTGCAGTTGAACACGCCCGGCGGGCTGGTCACCTCGATGCGCGAGATGATCGCCGACATCCTGGCCTCTCCCGTTCCCGTCATCGGCTATGTCGCGCCTGCCGGCGGCCATGCGGCGAGCGCCGGCACCTACATCCTCTACGCCACCCATGTCGCGGCGATGGCACCCGGCACCAATCTCGGGGCCGCCACCCCGGTGCAGATCGGCGGGCTGCCCTCGCTTCCCGGCGGCGAGAAGGATAACGGCCCGGGTGGCAATGGGAAGGACACCGGAGCGCACGCGCCTGTCGATGCCATGACGATCAAGGTCACCAATGACGCGGTCGCTCTGATCCGCTCGCTTGCCGAATTGCGCGGGCGCAATGGCGACTGGGGCGAAAAGGCCGTGCGCGAGGGGGCGAGTCTCTCGGCCAGCGCAGCGCTCGATCAGCGTGTCATCGACTTCGTCGCCCGCGACACGGCCGAACTCCTGCAACTGGCCGATGGCCGCACCGTCGAGGTGGCCGGCAAGAAGGAGGTTCTGGCCACGAAGGGCCTGGCCGTTGAGACGCTGGAGCCCGGCTGGTTCATCCAGCTTCTCGCCGTCATCACCAATCCGAACACCGCCGTCATCCTCATGCTGGTCGGCTTCTATGGCCTCGTCTTCGAGTTTGTCAGCCCCGGCGCGGTGGCGCCCGGTGTCGTCGGAGCCATCTGCCTCGTGCTCGGCCTCTACGCGCTCGATCAGCTGCCGATCAACTATACCGGGCTGGCCCTGATGCTACTCGGCGTTGCCTTCCTCATCATCGAGACCTTCAATCCGACGGTCGTGCTGGGGCTCGGCGGCGCAGCCGCCTTCCTGCTCGGCTCCACCATGCTGCTTCAGACCGAAGGGCCGGGCTTCGGCGTGTCCTGGGCGGTCATCGGCCCCGCCGCTGCGCTCAGCCTGGCACTCGCCCTGCTTGCCGGCACCTATCTCTGGACGGCGCGTCGCAATCCGCCGCGCATTGGCGGCGAGGCCATGCGCGGCCTTGCCGTGGACGTCCTCGACTGGAACGGCGGCGAGGGCCATGTGCTGGCGCTCGGCGAACGCTGGCGGGCGAAGGCCGACGAGCCCATCGCACCGGGGGGCAGTGCGGAGGTGACCGCCGTCAGCGGCCTCGTGCTGACAGTGCGGCGGCGCGATGCGGCAAATGACGGAGCAAAGCGATGATCGTCAGTTATGTGGCCTATCTGATCATAGCGCTGCTGGCAGCGCTGTTCCTGTCGGCTGCAATCCGCATCCTGAGGGAGTATGAGCGCGGCGTGGTCTTCACGCTCGGCCGCTTCACCGGGGTCAAGGGGCCGGGCCTCATCATCCTCGTCCCGTTCGTCCAGCAGATGGTGCGCGTGGACCTGCGCGTCGTGGTGCAGGACGTGCCGCCGCAGGATGTCATCTCGCGCGACAACGTCTCGGTGAAGGTCAATGCGGTGCTCTATTTCCGCATCGTCGATGCCGAGCGCGCGATCATCCAGGTCGAGGATTTCATGACGGCCACCAACCAGCTGGCGCAGACGACTTTGCGCTCGGTGCTCGGCAAGCATGAGCTCGACGAGATGCTGGCCGAGCGCGACAGGCTCAACAGCGACATCCAGGAGATTCTCGACCAGCGCACCGATGCCTGGGGCATCAAGGTCTCCAATGTCGAGATCAAGCATGTCGACCTCAACGAGAGCATGGTCCGCGCCATCGCCAAGCAGGCCGAGGCGGAGCGGCTGCGGCGGGCCAAGGTGATCAACGCCGATGGCGAGCAGCAGGCGGCGGCAAAGCTGGTCGAGGCGGGACGCATGCTGGCGGCCGAGCCGCAAGCCATGCAACTGCGCTATTTCGAAGCCCTGCACGACATCGCCGGCGAGCGCACATCGACAGTGGTGTTCCCCTTGCCGATGGATTTGCTGAGGCAATTCCTGCAGCAGCCGGGCGATGGTGGAGGCGCGATGTCGCGCACCCCATAAGTCAAAGCTGGTAGCGGGCTAAGTCGTTGATTTTCGGTGAGGTTGACATCCATAAGATGGTCGCGCTGCACCCCAAAAAACCGAAGCATTCGGCAGTTCGCACCCCATAATTGGAAACCTGCGGTTCGCGAACGATTCGAATCCTCAACGAAAGCGCGGAGAGCGGAACCGCTGTTGCGCCGGCCGAAATCGATGCCGCGACCAAGCGTCGGCGCGCGAGCGATTTCTGGGATCGCGTCATGTTAGCACGAGCATCGCCACCCCAAAGAAGGGCCAGAGCTCGCGCGTGGTCTCGCTGAGCGAGGGTCAGAACCAGCGGCGAACCTCGGCCTTGTAGCGGCGGTAGTCGTCGCCGAACTTCGCTTCGAGATAGCGCTCCTCGCGGGCGATCACCTGCGTCTGGATCGCGATCAGCACCAAGGAGAGCAAGGCGAAGGCGATCGGCCCGTCGAAGCCAATCGCAAGGCCGGCATAGACAAGCGCCATGCCGAGATACATGGAATTGCGGGTCCACCGATAAGGACCGGTCGTTGCGATGAGGGTCGTTGGTTGCGAAGGCGGAACGTTGGTGCCCAGCCGCCGGAACAGCCCCGCCGCCGCAAGCATCATCGCCGCGCCGGCAACGAACAGCAGCGCGCCCGTCGCGACCAGCAACCGCCAGTCGATGCCGAAAGAGCGCAGGGCGACGAACCGCTCCGCCGCCAGCCCCAACAGCAGCGCTCCCAGATAGAGGAAGGGCGGAGGGAAGCGCACACCCGCGCTGTCCGGCTCGACGGCCATGCTCATCCTCCAATCTGTGCTCTCACACCAGCATCGACTGCTGGGCGGAGATCCCCGCCATCGCGCCTTGCCATGATGCCGTGGTCACCGAGGGGATGACGGGGTTGGTGAGGTCCCCCGCAGCGTAGATGCCGGGCATGCTGGTTTCGCGGCGCTCGTCGACCTTGAGGACGATGCCAAGAGGCGTGTCGACTGTGGCGAGACCCAATGCTTCATGCAGGCTTGCGGACGGCTTGTTGCGCGGATGCGCGAACAGGATGTCGACCGCGACATCGGGGCTGGTATCGAGCTTGACGGTGGCGCCATGCTCCCCGTGATGGGCGACCTCGGTGATTCGGCCGTCGACGACAGGTGTGTTGCGACGCCCCAGATCAACCCGGATATCGGGCGGAATGTCGTGACCATCAGCGAAGACGGTCAACCTGTCGGTCCAGTCGTGGAACAGCCTGACCTGGTTCATCGACTGCGGGCCGGACCAGACGAGGCCCCAATGCTGGTCGGCGACTTCAAAGCCATCGCAATAGGGGCAAGGGACGATGGATGTGCCCCAGCTTTCAGCAAAACCCGGAACAGCAGGCATCTGGTCGACAACGCCATAACTCAGGATTAGGCGGCGCGCGCCAAGCCTTTCGCCATCGCCGGTGAGGACGGAGAAATTGTCGATGGTACCGGAGATGCTGTCGGCCCGGGCATTGACCAGCTTGATCGCGGGATAACGCGCCAGTTGCTGCCGCGCCTCGGCCAGGATGTCCAGCGGTGGCTTGTGATCGTGGCCGAGCATGCCATGTGAGCGGCCCGCGAAGCGATTGCGCGGCAGGCCGGTATCGAGAACGGTGACCTTACGGCGGGCACGGCCGAGCTGAAGGGCGGCGGCGAGGCCGGCAAAGCTGCCGCCGATGATGATGACGTCATCCATGGTGATGGGCTCCGTGTTGCGGATAGAGAGGGTTGGGCTGGGCTGGGCGGTGGCCTGGGCGCGGGTGATGCCGATGGTGGAAAGGGCAGCCAGCTTCAGCAGGGTGCGTCGTTGCATGGATCTCTCGTGTTCGGGCCGGCGATCGGCCGGTGAACGCGCTTGCATATTTCCGAAACTGAATGGTATCGTATTTCAGGAATTACGATACTGTCAAGGACTGGAATTGTCGTGACCGAAAATAGTCGAGGCCGGCGCGGCCGGCCCGCCAACGAGGCGCTTGGCCAAACGATCGTCGACACCGCGGGCGAACTTTTTGCGGAACTGGGTTTTCAAGCGACGACTTTGGACAAGGTCGCCCAGCGAGCGAAGATATCCAAGCTCAGCATCTACAGGCACTTCGAGAACAAGGAGGCGCTGTTTGGCGCGGCGTTTGCGGCCCGCTGCCATCAGTTAATACCGCAGGCCCTTTTTGAAGGCGTCGACGGTTCGGCCGAAGACCAGCTCATGGCGGTGGGATCATCGCTGCTTCGCACGCTGTTGAGCCCGGAAGTCCGCAATGTCGAAGCCATGGTCATGGCCGACGTCAGGAGTCAAACGTCGTTGAGCAAGCTCCATTACGAAGCCGGACCCGCCCATATCATCGCCCAAATCGAGGCTCTGTTGCGTCAATTGCACGCGAAGGCACTTCTGAACGTGCCCGACCCACTCCCGTCGGCCCGCTTGTTTGCCGCGCTTTTCAAAGGGGCCGATCTCCTGATGATCGCACGCTTCGATGAGGCGAGAGCAGAGGACGAAAACGAGATCGAATCCTATTGCCGGTCAGCCGTCGCCATGTTCATCGCCGCGCACGGCGGCAAGGACCGCGCGGGCGGATAGCCTAGAAGAGGCCGCGGAGAGCGTGTGGTCATCGTCCTCGATCGAACCTGAGCAGCCAGAACGGTACCAATGACATTGTCATCTGCCGAAGCGCGCAGCGCAAAATCAGAACAAGGATATGGCATGGCACAGCAAAATGCCGATCAGATCGCCGACTGGAGTGGCCAAAACGAGGAGCGCTGGGTCCCTTATCGGACCCGGCTCGATGCCATGATGGCAGTGTTCGGCCCGGCGTGGATCGTCACCGCGCAATCCGGCAAGTTGACGGGGCGATGACGACGGCCGCCACGCGCCAAGACTATCCTCGAGGCTGCAACGGCCGTTGCGCCGAAGCGGCGCTATGCGGCTGGAAAGATGGCGCGCCAGGTAAGTTTTCGGCGCTGCTTCGTCCCGAAATCCGCGTTCGACAAGAGCCTGCGGAAGCAGAACGGGCTGCCAACCTGATGGCGACCTCCGCGATCGGCACGGACGATTGGGACATTGTGGTGAATCCCGCAAGGATCGGAAACATCGGTGCGAGGTCGCGCGGAAAACTCGGCGGCAGCGTCACAAAGTCCGGTGTGCGCTGCTGAAGCTCATAGCGAGATGACGAGGTCTGACAGCGGCACCGCCTGGCAGGTGAGGCATTGGTGGGGATCGCCGTCGAAATCAACAAGATGCGTGAAGCTGCCCTCCAGCACCTTCACCACGCAGCTCTCGCATTGCCCGACGCGGCAGCCGCTTGGGAAAGGCAGCCCGGCAGCCAGCGCTGCATCGAGAACGGGGCCAGCCGCAGGAGACCATTCGAAAGCCTGCCCCGTGCCGACGACCGTTATGCGTCGCGGCATGAGGGAGGTTGGAACCTCGCTCGGCGCGGAAAAGGCTTCGGCAAAGATGTCGAAGCGCGGCATCCCACGCCTGACGAGTTCGGCGATCATCGTGTCGTTGAAGTCCGGCGAGCCGCAGAGATAGGCGAGCGGTCTCTGCGCCAGTACCTTCGCGATCGCTCGGAGATCCAGCCGACCTTCCTGCTGGAAGCGCCCGGTCTTTCGATCCTGCCCACGCGGTCTGGAATAGGCGGTGACGCGCTTCAGCGTCGGGATTGCGCGAGCCAGTTCGTCGAGGCGCTCGGCAAGAGGATGGTCCGCACCGCTACGGCAGCCATGCAGCAGATGGATTGCGTGGTCCGGCTGCGGGCGGAGTTGCGCGATCGTTTCGAGATATCCGACGAAGGGCGTGATGCCGATGCCGTTGGCCAGCAGGATCAGCGGGCGCGCGCTGCGGACGGGGATGGTGAAGGCGCCGGCCGGCGCCTCGAGCAGCACCTCGTCACCCGGACGAAGCGACTGGACCTGGCGCGACACCGAAAGCGATTGCTCCGGGCGAGCGCTGTTCCACCGCACGGCGACGGACAGTTCCTGAGGGGAGCGGGCATTGCCCGTCAGCGAGTAGGCTCTTGCCGGAGACTGGTCCGGGAGCCGCAGAACCACATGCTGGCCGGGTAGGAAATCGGGCAGGCCGTCGTCGTCGCAGGGGGTGAGCGACAAGGCGACGGTGGACGGACCTTCCGGCCGGGCGTCTGCGACGCGGAACCGGCGCGTGCCAAACCAGCGGCCCCGGTTCGCAGCCGACATGGCCTCGATGTCGCAGGTGACCGCGCGCAGCGGTACGGAGCCGCTGATCGGGTCTCGCTGCAGGTCGCTAAGGATGGCGTTGACGTTGACGGTGTCCTTGCCTTCGACAATTCCGCCGTCGCGACCCAGCGGCTCGCAATCCTCCCACCAGCCGAACTCGGCGACGACCGTGCGCGCGTCGAGTCCCGCATTCAGGCGAGCCCGCAGCCGGGCGGTTCCATGTCGCGTATGCACGCGGACCCAGTCTCCAGCGCTGACGCCTCGTGCCGCCGCGAGCTCCGGACTGATGTCGACCGAAGGGTCGGGCGACTTGCGGCGCAGCGAGGCGATGGCGCGGTGGGAGCTATGGACGAAGAAGCCATTCTTGGCGGTCGTCAGCACGAGCGGCAAGCCATCGCCGGAGGCCGGGCCGTCCCCCGGCTCGACGAAATCCGGCAAGGCGTCGTAGCCGTGGTCAAGCAGGCGCTGCGAGTAGAGTTCGACGCGCCGGGTTGGCGTGTCGAAACCCCGCACGCGCCCGCTCTCATCCGCGTCGGCGAATTTTTGATGCGCGAAAGGCTGAGGAACCCGCACGCCGTCCGGCCGGTCTCGTAAATCATCGACGGTGATGCCGAGTGGCGCGAGCTGATGGTTCCAGCCGGCGACGATGTCCCCGCCGAAGAAGAGGTCGCCGAAACCCATGCGCATCGCTAGGGACATGACGATCTCGTAGTCGGCACGGCTCTCGGCGAAGCGCGGGAGCATGCTCTTGCGGAACTGGATGGTCTCTGCCGCAGCCTGCGTGATCTCGAAGCCGATGCGCAGGGCGTCGCGCTCCCAAGGCATGCTGACGGGCAGGACAAGATCGGCGCATTCGGCCGTGGGGTTCATGAACATGTCGGCATGGACATGGAACTCAAGCGCGCGCAGTGCCGCGAGGTTGCGGCCGGTGTCGATCTGCGAGACGGCGAAGTTGGTCCCGAAGCTCACCAGAGCCCGGACCGGATAGGGGCGCTTCTCGATCACCGCCGAGGTGAAGTCGCGGGCGGTGATCCAGCCATGGGCCGGAGGCCCGAGCGGCAGATCGGTCAGCCCCAGCGCCTTCCCGATCTGGCCGGGCGGCAGCAGCGAGAGGTCGTTGATGGCGTTTGCCGGCGGCGGCACCGTCCAGATATTGCCGCCTTCGCGATCGCAGGAGCCAACCAGGGCGGCGAGCGTCGCGATCGCGCGTTCGGTCATGGTGGCATTGCTGTGCTGCCCGACGCCGGTCCAAGTGTAGTAGGCGAGGCGAGGCGCGCCTTCCAGAAAGCTGTAGAAGGCCATGATGTCCAATTGCCCGAGCCAGGTGAGCTCGGCGACGCGCTCAGGCGAATAGGGCTGCGCCCGCTCGGCGAGGAGCGTGAAGGCCGTGGCGGCGTTCACCTGCCGGCCATCCCGCGCGATCAGCGTAATGCGCGCTTCCAGCGTCACCGATGTCGCATCGGACAAGCTGGCGCAGGTATCGTAGGGCTCTACGCGGCCATCGGTGCGTAGGAGGAGAAAAGTGTCACTGTCGGCGCCCTCGATGACTTCGTGGGCCTTGATGAAGGCGCCGGTCCGCTCGTTGACCAGGAGAGGTGCGTTGGTCCAGTTGCGCACGAAGGTGTCGTCATAGCGGCGCGTCTCGATCAGATGCCGGATTGCGCCCATCGCGAGCGCGGCATCCGCGCCCGGGCGCATCCGCAGCCAGAGATCGGCCTGCTGTCCCGATCCGTCCGGCTTCGGATCGATGACGACGACCTTGGCGCCGCGCCGCCGCGCCTCGGCGATGCGGCTCGCCTGGGCAAGCCAAGTCCGCGCCGGATTGTGACCCCAGAGCAGAATGAACTCGGCCTTGTCGTAGTCCGGCACGCCGAGGCCCCGGCCGAAGGTCAGCGCATGGGCATAATCCTTGTGCCAGCCACAGACCTCGATGGCATAGATCAGGTTGGGGCTGCCGAAGCAGCGCACGAACCGCTCGACCCATTCGTAGCTGTCGACCACCGGCGTGCCGCTCGGCGTGGTCATGGCGAAGGCGACGGATTCCGCGCCGCTTTCCGTATGGATCGTCAGCAGTTGCCGCGCGATCTCGTCGAGGGCCTCGTCCCAGCCGATCTCCGCCCAGCGGACCGGGGTCTCGCCCTTCGCGCTCAGCCGGCGCAGGGGGCGGTGCAGGCGCTTCGGACTATGGACCATCTCCGGCGCGGCGCGCCCCTTCGCACAAAGTGCGCCGCCGGTCGGATGATCCGGGCGCGGTTCGACGCCCACCATCCGATCGCCCTTCACGAGCGTGATCGAGCCGCAGCGCGAGCGGCACAGCGTGCAGTATCCCGGATGCCTCTCGACCATGATGCGCGCCTCCATCGACCGCGCATGCGCAGTCCAGCCGCTCTGCCGGCGGCTCATCGTGTATTTTCGAGATCGGTTGCCTTTGGCCGAGCGTTGGGGGCGCCGGTCAGAACAGCATCGCCGCTCCGGCCGGCCAGGATGCGACGACCGGTTGACCCGGCCGCAGCTCGTTCTCGCTCGGAAGCTCCGCGTTCTGGCGATGCACGACGATCGGCATTCCGGAGCTCGTCCGCACGACGACCTCCGTCAGGGAGCCGCGATAGATGACGTCCTCGACGGTCGCCAGCAGGGCGCCAAGGCCGGGGGCGGCGCTCGAGCCGAGGCCGTTATGCAGCGAAATCTGCTCCGGCCGCACGGCAAAAGCGGTGACCCCGGCCGCGCCCCGTTCGGAAGACACCGCGAAGCGTTCGCCTCCCTCGGTCAGGAAGTTGCCTCCCGCCTCGATGCTGCCTGCGAAGATGTTGGTGAGACCGATGAATTCCGCAACGAAGCGGTTGGCGGGACGCTGATAAATCTCGCGCGGCGTGCCGACCTGTTCGACCTTGCCGGCGGACATCACAACGACGCGGTCCGCGACCGCGATTGCCTCGTCCTGATCATGCGTGACGAAGATCGTTGTCAGGCCCAACCGGGATTGGAGGCGGCGGAGATCGGTCCGCACCTCATGCCGCAGCTTGGCGTCGAGCGCCGAGAGCGGCTCGTCGAGGAGCAGGACCTCCGGTTCGTAGACGATGGCGCGGGCGAGTGCGACGCGCTGTTGCTGGCCTCCGGAAAGCTGCTTCGGCAGGCGGTCAGCGAAGTGATCGAGCTTGACGAGTGCCAGCGCTTCCTGCACCCGGCGCTGGGCCTGCGTGCGGTCGACCCCGCGCATTTCCAGCCCGAACGCGACGTTCTGCGCAACCGTCATATGCGGGAAGAGCGCATAGCCCTGGAAGACGAGGCCAGCATTGCGCAGATAGGGCGGCAGATCGGTCACGTCGCGCGTGCCGAAGCGGATGCTGCCTTCGCTCGCCAACGTCAGCCCGGCGATCATGCGCAACGTGGTGGTCTTGCCGCAGCCCGACGGACCGAGGAAGGCGACGAACTCGCCTTGGCCGATATCGAGCGACACACGATCGACCGTCGTCAGATTACCGTAGCGCTTGGTGACGTTCTGTAGGGATATTTGCGACATCGGAGGCCTCTCAGAAGGCTCGCGCCAGCTTGAAATAGCGATCGGTGATGATGAGGCCGGTCGCGATCAGAGCGATCTGGACAGTGGCGACCGCGGCGATGGTCGGGTCGACGCTCCATTCCAGATAGTTCACGATGACGATCGGCAGCGTGGTCGTGCCGGGACCGACCAGGAAAAGCGACTTCTCCAGATCGACGAAGGAGACGACGAAGGAGAACAGTGCGCCCGCGACGACGCCCGGCCGGATCACCGGCCAGGTCACGCGCCGGAAGGCGGTGAACGGGCGCGCACCCATCGTCAGGGCTGCTTCGCGCAACTGCGGATCGACGCCGAGCAGCGAGGCGGTCACGAGCCTGACCGTCCATGGCAAGGCGATCAGGCTGTGCGCGATCGCGAGCCCCGTGAAGGTGGTCGCAACCTGGATACCGGTCACGATCTCGACCTCGATCAGGAACATGTAGAAGGCCGCGCCCGCCACGATCCCCGGCACGATCAGCGGCGCCAGTAGCAAGGACTGGATCGCTTCGCGCCCCGGAAAGCGTCCGCGCGCCAGCACCACCGATGCCGGGATGCCGACCGCGAGGCTGATCGCCGTCGCGAGCACGCCGAGCTTCAGGCTGGTCGCGAAACCGTCGCGGAAGCGCGGCATCTCCCAGGCCATCGCGTACCAGTTCAGCGTGTAGCCGGTCGGCGGGAAGCTGATGATCTTGTTCTCGAAGAAGCTCACCCAGATGATCGCGACCAGGGGGGCGAGCACCATGACGAAGGCCAGGATGCAGCCGCCGATCATCGCCGGCCTGAACGAACGGGTCACCGACATGTCTGAAATCCGCATGGTCATAGCGCCCCGTAGCGCTTCTGCAGGGTGATGCTGGACAGCAAGGTTAGGGCCAACGTCACGCCCATGAGGATGAAGGCCAACGTCGCGGCGAAGGGCCAGTTGTAGACCTTGATCGCCTGCTCGTAGACCTTCGGGGCCATCATCTGGAAGGACGGACCGCCGATCAGCACCGGCGTCGCATAGGCGTTCACCGCCAGCACGAAGCAGAGCAGGCAACCGGAGAAGATGCCGGGCATGGCGAGCGGCAGCGTCACGCGGAAGAAGGTCGTCCAGGGGCGCGCGCCCATGGTCGCGGCCGCTTCCTCATAGGTCTCGCCGATGCCCTCGAAGACGCTCTGCAGTGAGATGATCATGAAGGGCAGCAGCACGGCGATCAGGCCGATGACGACGGCCGACCCCGTATAGAGGATGCGCACGGGCTCGGAGATGACGCCGGTGACCAGCAGTGCGGAGTTGATCAGCCCCTTATCGGCGAGCAGGACCATCCAGCCGGCGGCGCGAACCGCATTGCCCATCAGCAGCGGAATGACGGCCGCCAGGATCAGCGCGGTCTTGAGCCTCCGGTTCGACACCCGGCTGATGACATATGCGGCTGGCACGCCGAGCAGCAGGCAGATTGCCGTGCAGGCCAAGGCCACCGTGAGCGTGCGCGCCAGGATCCAGAGGTAGAAGGGGTCGCCGAAGAAGCGAACATAGTTCTCCACGCCGAAGCCAGACACCTCCGTCGCGGCCGGGTCGAAATGCGCGAGGCTGTAGCGCGCCATCAGCACCAGCGGCAGGATCAACCCTGCCAGAACCAGCGCCAGGCTCGGCGCCAGCAGCCAGCCGACACCGGATCGAGGCGTACGTCGAACGCGGCGGCCCGGCGCATGGGCCGCGCTGCCCTCGTCGATCATCGAGGCGGCGGTCAAGCCTTGAATTCCTTGTTCCACCATTCGACCCATTTCGGGTCGCTCTTGGCCGCATAGGGGTAGTCGACGAAGTTGAGCTTCGCGATCTGGTCCTGCGTGAATTCGAGGTGCTTGCGTTCCTCGGGCGGAAGCTCGGCGTTGTTAGTGACCACCGAGTACGAGGTGGCCAGCGAGATGGCGCCCATCGGCTTGGGCTGCAGCATCGCCTCGAGATAACTGTATGCCGCTTCGACATTGCGCGCCTTCTTCGGGATGCCGGCGCCGAAGGAGATGAAGATCGCGCCTTCCTTCGGATAGGCCCAGCGGATCGGCAGCCCTTCCTTTTCCCACTGTACGGCACGCGCGCTATAATTCGCCGAGATCCAGATCTCCTCGGACTGGAACGCCGCCGCGAGGGCCTGATGCGAGGGGTAGAGCCGCGGCTGCACCGCCTTCTTCATGTCCAGCAGCGCCGGGAAAGCCTTCGAGACGTCGCTCATGGTGCCGCCATGGCTCAGCGAAGCTGCGTAGATGTAGTTGAAGTGCAACTGGTCCATGACGCCGACGCGGCCGGCATATTTCGGATTCCAGAGATCGGCGAAGCTGGTCGGCGGCTCAGGAATCTTCGCCGGGTTGTAGAGCACGACGACACCGCCATAGATCGCCGGCACGAGATAGGGCAGGCGCAGCTTCTCGACGATGTTCTTGCCGCTGGGAAGACGGGACATGTCGAGCGTTTCGAGCACGCCCTGCGCGTTCATCTCATAGGCGTCGGCGTCGCTGAGCCAGGTCACGTCGATACTGCCGCGGGGCAGGCGCCGCTCCGCCAGGAGCTTCGTCTTGCGCTCCGGGACGGGAGCCAGGTCGTGGACGATGCGTAGCTGCGAGCCGCCGAAGGCCGGCGTCTCGAACCCCTTGACGATGCGGTCGTTCCAGTCGCCGCCCCAATTCGAGACGACGAGCTCGCCAGCCTGGGCCTGCGCGCCGCGCGGCAGCATCGCCGCCGCGCCCAGCATCGTACCGGCCGCAAGGAACCGACGCCGGTCGAGCCGGCGCGAGAAAGCTGTCAGGTCTGTCACGGTTGTTCCCCTGCTTGCTGGCCGGCAGTCATGCCGGTCGCGCGGGCTGCTTCGGCCCGGCAGACATACTAGGCTGACGAGGTTTCCATAATGTGTTGAAAATGTTTCATAAAGATTTCATGTTCGAGAAAGCTGGCCGGATTTCCAGCCGGCGCTGCCAGTCAGGGGAGGCGGGCGATCAAGAAGATTCTGCTGATCGAGGACGACGACACGTTCGGCTTGCTGCTCGCCGCCTATTTTAGAACGGCCGGCTACGCGACGGACCGCGCCACTTCGGCCAAGGAAGGCCTGCGCAAGCTCGATTCCGGTAGCTGGGATGCCGCTATCGTCGATCTGACGCTGCCGGACGAGGACGGCATCGTGCTGACGCGGATGCTGCGCGCCCGCTCGTCGATCCCGATTATCGTCTCGACTGGCCGCAATGGCCGCGAGGACCGGCTCGCCGCGCTGGAGCTCGGTGCGGATGATTTCGTCACGAAGCCGTTCGAGCCGCGCGAGCTGGTGCTGCGGCTCGACAACATCCTGCGCCGCGGCGAACGGCGCGGGCGCCCGTCGGGCCCTCGCCTGCTCTGCGCGGGCGGCGAGCTGGATCTGGCTGGCCATGCGCTCGTCGCTCCTTCGGGAGAATGCCTCGATCTCGGCGCGACCGAGTTCGCGCTGTTGAGATTTCTGGCCCGCAATCCCGATCGCGTGCTCACCCGCGCCCAGATCATCGACGCCATCGCGGCAGGCGAACCGCCCGAATCTGAGCGTGCGGTCGATATCAGGATGTCGCGGCTGCGCCGCCGCCTGAAATCGATCGGTCTCGATGCCGCCCTGCTGAAGACGGTTTACGGCGTCGGCTACAAACTGACCCTGCCGCGCCGGCCGCTCAGTCCGGCGGGGCGGTGACCTCGAGGTCCAGTGCGTAGAGCTTGATCTGTACGATCGCCTTTGCGAGCGCATCTTTCAGATCGTCGCGCTGCTCCGGCGAAAGCGACGAGGCGTTGCGCTCGTCGCGCCGTGCGCTGCGTGCCAGTTCGTCCAGCCCGAGCAGGCCGGCGACCGCGTGAACCTTGTGCAGCAGCCGTTCCAGCGCCTCGCCGTCTTCCGATGCGAGCATCTCGATGGTCTGGCCGAAGGTCACGATGCCGGTCGCGACGATCGAAGCGACGCTGTCGTGACCAATGTCGGCCACCATGCGGTCGAGCGGCGTCCTGTCGAAGGCACGGGCGCTTTCGGCGCGGGGAAAGCGGACACGTTCGCCGGGTCCGAGCACACCATGCCCCGCGAGATCCCGGCGCACCGAGACGAGAAGCTCGCCGAGATCGTCGAACTCGACCGGCTTCTCGATGAAGCCGGTGAAGCCTGCCGCGAGATAGGCCTTGATGTCTTCGGGCATGACGTTACCGGTCATGGCGATGATCGCGAAACCGGGGCCGCCCAGCTTTTCCGCTGCGATCCGGCGCGCGATCTCAATGCCCGATATCTCCGGCATCGAGATGTCGAGGAGCACGGCGTCGTAGCAGCCCGCGCGCAGTGCCCTCATGCCTTCCTGCCCGTCACGCGCGGTCGTGACGCTGTGTCCGAGCCGCTGCAGCAGGGCGTCCGCCACGATGAGATTGGTCTGCTCGTCATCGATGACGAGGATGTTGAGCGGCGGCCCTGGCCGGAGCCCCTGACGCGCCGCCGGCATCACACGCGGATGGCCCGGCTCGCCGGCCGCCCCGATCGGAATGGTGATCCAGGCGCGCGTTCCGCCGCGTGGCCCCGGTTCGATGCCGAGACGAGCGCCAATCGCGGCGGCCAGCTCCTCGCTGATCGAGAGCCCGAGGCCCAGGCCCTCTACGCCGGCCGTGACATGCTCCCGCTGTCGGGCATAGGGCTGGAGCACCCGGTCCGTCAGCCGTGGTGAGATGCCCGGTCCGGAATCCGTCACGGAGATATCGAGGACGTCCTGGCCACCCGAAGGCGAACGCAGCGAGCATGCCAGCGTGATCGAGCCGGAGGGTGTGTATTTGACGGCGTTGCCGAGCAGATTGAACAGGATCTGCCGCAGACGCCGCGGGTCTGTCACCATCCGATCCGGGAGCGTTGTTTCGATGCGGGAGCGCATGGCGAGACCCTTCTGCGCCGTCATGGTCCGGGCGATGTTGACCATCTCCTGCACGAACGGCTTGGTCTCGATGCTCTCGAGGCGGATATCGACTTGCCCTGACTGCACCTTGGCGATGTCCAACACGTCGTTGAGCACGTCGCGCATCGCCCGCGAGGCGCCGACGAGGCTGTCGATCAACGCCCGCTGCCGCTTCGGCAGGGCTTCGCCCGCGAGAATCTGGGCGATCCCGAGGATAACGTTGAGCGGGTTACGCAGCTCGTGCCCGACTTTGGCGATGAAGGCCGTTCGTGCCGTGGCCTCCGTCTCTGCCTTGGCGCGCGCCGCTCGCAGATCCCGCTCACGCTCCTTCAGCACGGTGATGTCTGCTCGGATGCTGGTCGTGCCGCCGAAGGCGGTCCGCCGCTCGCTGACCTGAATCCAGCGTCCATCCGAAAGGTGTTGCTCGAAGAAACCGATGCCGGCCTGGTGGAAGGAGATGCGCCGTTCCGCCCAAGTCTTGCTATCCTCGTCGATCTGGAAGACGCCGCGCGCGACGCTCTCATGCACGACGTCGCTGAAGCGCATGCCGGGCTTCATCATGTCGGCGACCAATGGGTACAGGCGCCGGTACTGCTCGTTGCAGATGATCATCCGATCCTGGTCGTCATACAGGACGAATGCCTCGGGCAGCGCCTCGATGCCCTCGATCAGCGCTGCTGTCAGCTCGTTGGGGCTCGCTGCGAGGGAAAGATCCCTCCACTCCACGACGCCGCTCGCTACGACGTCACTCCTGAAGCCGGAAAGACGAACGTCCTCAAGTTCTGGGCGTTCAGGCCACGTCACGATCGTCGCGGTGAGGCCGCGACCCTCTTTAAGCGAGGCCAAGGCTTCGCTTAACGGAACCGGCTCTGCCCCAACCGTGACCAGGGGATCGCCTGCAAGAGCTCCTCTAAAGTTCGGGAATGCTGCTTCGTCGAAGCCGTCCTGCCCCGACTTCCACGCTATCCGCCCAGTGGCGGCTTCCCAGTGCCAAAAAATGTGCACCTACAGGGCCCCGTGACTCTGCCTCAACGTGGCCAGCCAATGCCACCTGATCATCACGCTCGGATTCCAGGCGCGCGTCAACGCAGAGCGGCACGGTCGCCGGGCGCGACTTGTCGCGGGGACCGATAAAGTCAATTCAGTTGTCGGGCCGAGGACACGCCGCGCTTGCGGCGGACATCCGCCTTCGCCGCTCCGGCATCCTGCTCATTCAGCATGCTGATGAGTTGCTCTTCCGTGAACCGCAAGGAGCAATCGTCCGTCGCCTTGACCAACGGGACTCCATTCAGGAAAACGGCTCTTCGGTCACTGCACCGCCGATCCAGAATTGGTCTTGGATCGGCGGAGGCCCTGATTTACGGGCGAAGATACTCAAACACGGGTTTCGATTATCCGAGTGCCCAGGCGCCGCTGTTCTATGCCCGAAGCTTAGCCCCCTCGCGGCGCTCCATAGGCAGAGGTGCAGCGTCTCACCTGCGCCCTGCCAAGGTGAGTTAGGTTCAGCTCAAGTCAGCCGGGAAGTCGCTGCGGAATCGAGCGACAGTACGCGGGATCTCAATGAGCATGTTTTCAGCTCTGATTTGGCATAAATTTGCATGCGAAACGCGGGATGCCCCCCTTCCGACGATCGCCCTGCAGATCGCATAGCGGTTCAAGCGGAAACCAGACCGAATCCTGACACCGTTTCGGCGATCTCTCCGACAAGATGGCGCAGTTCGATACAGAACTCTCGTGAGGCGGCGGTCGGCTGAGCGCCCGCAGCCAGGACGAGCCGTCCGACAATGCGCTCTTCAGGGCGCAAGGGAACAAATTTGAGAGCGTGGCTTGTCGGGCTGTAGAGAATACTCAGCCTGTCCAGCAAGGCGATGCCTGCTTGTGCCTCGACCAAGGCACAGGCAACGCTCGACTGGGTAACCTCCGCCGCAGGTCGCAACAGGCGATCCTGTTCGGCGAAGAGGATGGTGATCTGGGAAGTCCAGCGCAACGGCTCGCATGGGGCGATGCGCCCCGGTTCCCTTGAACAGCCTTGGAGTCAAAAGCTTCGAAGCTGACGGACGACTAATTGATCATTTGATTGTCGATCGACTGCCTGAGTTTGCGCACGTCGCGGACGGGTGGAGCCCCGAACTGCCGCAGATATTCGCGGCTGAACTGAGAGGCGCTTTCATAGCCGACCGCATAGGCGACGTCGGATGCACTTCGGTCGCCGGCGAGCAGCAACTGGCGCGCTTCCTGAAGGCGTAGCTGCTTCTGATATTGGATCGGGCTCAATCCAGTCAGCGCAACGAAGTGGCGATGCAGGCTCGCGCGGCTCATGCCAGCGGCTTCGCACAGCGCCTCGATCC
Organism: Allobosea spartocytisi; assembly: GCF_014764685.1. NCBI lineage: Bacteria > Pseudomonadati > Pseudomonadota > Alphaproteobacteria > Hyphomicrobiales > Alloboseaceae > Allobosea > Allobosea spartocytisi. The sequence continues at coordinate 125,433 of NZ_JACXWY010000011.1, read as the reverse complement.
GCAGCCGCCTATTGCCGTGGTCGCGAATCCATTCGACCGCGCGGCGGATACCGCCGATCGCGCCTTCTGGGCGGGCGATGTGACGCAACAGTCGCCCCTGCGGGCCCTGCAAGAGACGATAGAGCAATTCGCGCTCGGCCATCGGCGCGAGCGCCGGGATGTCCGCAGGCGTGTCGAGCAACGCCAGCAGCCGCAGCAGCGTGTCGCGCAGCAGAGGCGTCATCGGGTTGATCGCGATGCCGCTGCCTGGTGTGTCCGCATCGCGCACCGCCGGCATCGTCGATGCGACCTCGGCGAGAAGCGCCGGATCGAGGACCAGCGAAACCGACACATATGGACTGCCGTCGTCGGCATCGTGAATCTGCCCGCTCAAGGGTAGATCGAGTGCGCTGACCAGATATTGAGACGCGTCGTAGCGCAGCAGCTCGTCGTGGATGGCCACCTCTTTCGATCCCTGCAGAATGAAGCAGATCATCGAACGGTAGAGACATGGCGACGTGCCCGAGGTCGCCTGTCCCACGCCGATTTCCAGGCGCGGGATCGGCGTAATGGTCATTCCGGTTCGCCCGTGGCGGAGCGCGAGATCGCAAAGGGGCTTCAGGCTGTCGGTCATGCCAAGGCATATGACATCAATCCTCCTGCCCGCAAAGAGCCTGAGACAATCAGGCAAGTAATTGAGAGCATCAGGCGGGGCTTCGGACACAGCAAGCGCCTATCTGACCGGCAGCGAACGCGACGCCTAAGCGGCGCGCCGTCCGGAAAATCAAAATCACAAGGAACGCAGCCATGTCTCAGAAGATCGCACTCATTACCGGCGCCAGCCGCGGCCTCGGTCGCAACATGGCGCTGCATCTCGCCCGTCGCGGCGTCGGCATCGTCGGCACCTATCGCCAGGGCGCGGCGGAAGCCGATGCGCTGGTAAGCGAGATCGAGGCGCTGGGCGGCACGGCGGCGATGCTCGCGCTCGACGTCACCAAGGTGGCGAGCTTTCCGGCCTTCGCCGCATCTTTCGCCGAGACGCTCCGGAGCCGCTTCGGCAGCGACCGGTTCGACTATCTGGTCAACAACGCCGGTGCCGTCGTCCACGTGCAGGTCGCTGACGCAAGCGAAGAACAGTTCGATATGATGATCGACATGCACCTGCGCGGACCGGTGTTCCTGACGCAGGCATTGCTGCCGATCATCGCCGATGGCGGACGCATCCTCAACGTCTCGACGGGCTTCACGCGCACGTCGATGGCCAGCTTCGGCCTCTATGCCGCGGCCAAGGCGGGGCTCGAGACGCTGACGCGGTTCATGGCGCTTGAGCTCGGCGCGCGGCAGATCCGCGTCAACGCCATCGCGCCCGGCGCCATCGCCACCGATTTCGGCGGTGGTAGGGTCCGCGATGACGAACAGGCTCATGCCTTCGTCGCGAGCAAGATCGCGCTAGGCCGCGTCGGTCAGCCCGACGACATCGGCGGCGCAGTCGCAGCGATCCTGTCCGACGATTTCGGCTGGGCCAACGGCACGACGTTCGACGTGTCGGGCGGCCAGTCGCTCTGATCTCCGTTCCAGCACATCGAGACACCGTCATGACCGAGCAATGCCTCACTCTCGTCAGCCATCCGCTGTGCCCATTCGTCCAGCGCGCCGCGATCGTCCTTCTCGAAAAGGGGGTGGCGTTCGACCGGATCAACGTCGACCTGTCGGCCAAGCCCGACTGGTTTCTGGCCCTGTCGCCGACCGGCAAGGTGCCGGTGCTGAAGGTGCGCCAGTCGAGCGGTGAGGATGCGATCCTCTTCGAAAGCGTGGTCATCTGCGAATATCTGAACGAGACGCAAGGCGGCGCGGCGATGTACCCCGATGATGCGCTGCTGCGGGCCCGGCATCGCGCCTGGATCGAATTCGCCACCCAGACCTTTGCGGAGGGCTGGCAGTTCCTTCACGCCAAGGACATGGCGACCGCCGACGCCAGGCGGGCCGCCTTCCAAGATCGGCTGAGCAAGATCGACGCGGAACTGGGCGACGGCCCGTATTTCGCCGGGCCGGACTTTGGTCTGGTCGATGCGGTCTACGCACCGCTGTTCCGTTATTTCGGGATCATCGATCCGGAAGTGGCGGACCCGATCTTTGCTGGCCTGCCACGGGTGACGGCGTGGCGCGCGGCACTCGCCGAGCGATCCAGCGTCAAGAGCGCCGTGATCGACACCTATCCCGACCTGTTTCGCGACCACCTGCGCAAGCAAGGCGCGATGATCGCCGCCTGACCCTAACCACCATCCCAGGAGTTATACCATGACCGACGCATCCAAGAGCGCGCTGATCCTGATCGAATATGTCAACGACTGGCTCTCTCCGACCGGCGGCATTTATCCGGCGTTTCAGGATCGCGAGCAGGTCGACAGATGAAGGATGCGGCTTACGGCTCCAGCTCGGAATCCCAGTAGAGATAGTCGAGCCAGCTCTCATGCAGGTAGTTCGGCGGGAAGAGCTTGCCGTTGCGATGGAGGTCGTTGACCGTCGGCGCATAGGGCTTCTGGGCCGGGAACATCTCGACATAGGCCGGCATCTTGTCGCCCTTGCGCAGGTTGCAGGGCGAGCAGGCCGCGACGACGTTCTCCCAGGTGGTGAGCCCGCCCTTCGAGCGAGGCACGACATGGTCGAAGGTCAGCTCGTCGCGCGTGCCGCAATATTGGCAGGCGAAGCGGTCACGCAGGAAGACGTTGAAGCGGGTGAAGGCCGGTGTCCGCGATGGCTTGATGTAGCTCTTCAGCGAGACGACCGAGGGCAGCCGCATGTCGAAGCTCGGACTGCGGACCACCGTATCGTATTCCGAGACGATGTTGACGCGGTCCATGAAGACCGCCTTGATCGCGTCCTGCCAGCTCCAGAGAGATAGCGGATAGTAGCTCAGTGGCCGAAAATCGGCATTGAGGACGAGAGCCGGACAGCCGTCCGGCGACGCCATCGGATGCATCACATGCGCCGTCAAACCCGTCGCACCTCCGCTTCGTCAGCGGGACGAATCCCGCCTGACGATCAATGTAAGCGCGAGACGACAGGAATGTGAAGGAACTTGTTGCGGGTGCGACATGCCTGTGCGTGACCGAGAGGCATTTCCCCTCGCCATGACGCGTAGGGAAACCCGCCGTGTTCGCGGCGCAGGAGGTGCCGCAAGGCTCGCTCAGCGGGTCGGGACGGGTTTCTCGCCGCGATAATCGTAGAATCCGCGCTTGGTCTTGCGGCCGAGCCAGCCGGCCTCGACATATTTCACCAGCAGCGGGCAGGGGCGATATTTCGAGTCGGCGAGACCGTCATGCAGCACCTGCATCACCGACAGACAGGTGTCGAGGCCGATAAAGTCGGCGAGCTGGAGCGGACCCATCGGATGGTTGGCGCCGAGCCGCATGGCGACGTCGATCGCCTCGACCGAGCCGACGCCCTCATAGAGCGTGTAGACGGCTTCGTTGATCATCGGCAGCAGGATGCGGTTGACGATGAAGGCCGGAAAATCCTCCGACACCGAAGCCGTCTTGTGCAGCTTGCCGACGAAGTCCTTGGCGAGCTCGAAAGTGCCGTCATCGGTGGCGATGCCGCGAATCAGCTCGACGAGCTGCATCAGCGGCACCGGGTTCATGAAATGAATGCCGATGAAGTGCTCGGGCCGGTCGGTCGCGGCCGCGAGCCGGGTGATCGAGATCGAGGAGGTGTTGGAGGCCAGGATCGCCTTCGGCCGCAAATGCGGACAGACGGCGGTGAAGATCTTGCGCTTGACCTCCTCGTTCTCGGTCGCGGCCTCGATGACGAGGTCGCACTCGCCGAGATTCTCCAGCCCTGGGGCCGCCTCGATCCGGCCGATGGCCGCGCGGCGTTCGTCCTCGGCAAGCGCGCCTTTCATCACCTGACGCGCCATGTTGCCGTCGATCGTCGCCAGCGCCGCATTGATGCGCTCCTCGGCGAGGTCGTGCAGCTTCACGTCGAACCCGGCCACCGCCGCCACATGGGCGATGCCGTTGCCCATCTGGCCCGCCCCGATGATGCCGATCTTCCTGATCGCCTGGTCCGACATGATCCGATCCCGATATCTTTCCCGCTCCCCGCGGGAGCGAACGGGCCGCCCATGGGGGCGGCCCGGCACGTTCAGTCCAAGTCTTACTTGCCGGCCTTGCCGAGCTCGGCGTCGAGCTCCGGCAGGACGGTGAAGAGGTCGCCGACGAGGCCGTAATCGGCGATCTGGAAGATCGGCGCCTCCTCGTCCTTGTTGATGGCGACGATGACCTTGCTATCCTTCATGCCGGCGAGATGCTGGATCGCGCCGGAAATGCCGACCGCGATGTAGAGCTCGGGTGCGACCACCTTGCCGGTCTGGCCGACCTGCCAGTCGTTGGGGGCGTAGCCGGCATCGACCGCGGCGCGCGAGGCGCCCATCGCGGCGCCGAGCTTGTCGGCGACGGGCTCGATCACCTTGGTGAAATTCTCGGCCGAAGCCAGCGCGCGCCCGCCCGAGATGATGATCTTGGCCGAGGCCAGCTCCGGACGGTCGGACTTGGCGACCTCCTCGCCCTTGAAGGACGAGTTGCCGGGGTTCTCGGCGGCCGAGACGCTCTCGACGGCAGCCGAGCCGCCTTCTCCGGCCGCCTGGAAGGAGGCGGTGCGGATCGTCAGCAGCTTCTTCGCGTCGGCGGATTGCACCGTCTGGATGGCGTTGCCGGCATAGACCGGGCGCTCGAAGGTGTCGGGCGAGACGACCTTGGTGACGTCCGAGACCTGCATCACATCGAGCAGGGCGGCGATGCGCGGCAGCACGTTCTTGCCGGTGGTGGTGGAGGGGGCGACGATGGCGTCGTAATTGCTTGCCAGCTTGACGATCAGCGCGGCCAGCGGCTCGGCCAGCGCGTGGCCGTAGGCCGCGTCGTCGGCGAGCAGCACCTTCTCGACGCCCGCGAGCTTCGCAGCCGCCTCGGCCGCGGCCTTGGCGCCCTCACCGGCGACGAGGATATGGACGGGTGCGCCGAGCTGGGCGGCGGCGGTCAGCGCCTTGGCGGTGGCGTCCTTGACGGAAACGTTGTCGTGTTCGGCGATCAGCAGTGTGGTCATCAGATCACCCCGGCGGTCTTGAGCTTGGAGACGAGTTCGGCGGCATTGGCCACCTTGATGCCGGCGGAGCGGCCGGCCGGCTCCTCCGTCTTCAGCACCTTCAGGCGCGGCGAAACATCGACGCCGAGCGTCTCGGCCGAGGTCTCGTCGAGCGGCTTCTTCTTCGCCTTCATGATGTTGGGCAGCGAGGCGTAGCGCGGCTCGTTCAGGCGCAGATCCGTGGTGACGATCGCCGGCAGCTTGAGCTGGACCGTCTGCAGGCCGCCATCGACCTCGCGGGTGACGTCGACCGAGCCGTCGCCGACCACGACCTTGGAGGCGAAGGTGCCCTGCGGCCAGCCGAGCAGCGCGGCGAGCATCTGGCCGGTCTGGTTGGCGTCGTCGTCGATCGCCTGCTTGCCGAGGATGACGAGGCCGGGGCCTTCCTGCTCGACGACCTTCTTCAGGAGCTTGGCCACCGCCAGCGGCTCGACCAGCCCATCGACCTTCACGAGGATGCCGCGGTCGGCGCCCATGGCCAGGCCCGTGCGGATCGTCTCAGCGGCTTGAGCCGGGCCGATCGAAACCACGATCACCTCGGTCGCCTTGCCGGCTTCCTTCAGGCGCAGCGCCTCTTCGACGGCGATCTCGTCGAACGGGTTCATCGACATCTTGACGTTCGCAAGCTCGACGCCAGACCCATCCGCCTTCACGCGGATCTTCACGTTGTAATCAACAACCCGCTTCACGGGCACCAAGATCTTCATCGTCAGATCACCGTTCAGAAGAAATGCGCCTTGCGCCGCGCCGCCGGAGAGAGCGGGATGGCGGCATCGCGGCCTTCGGCTGGAATGCGGTCGGACCGTAGCGATGGGCATTTGCGCTTGTCAACGCCGTCAGCCGGCGCAATCCGGGCGGAATCGAAGCCGGGACGGGCAGTGTCATGGCTGCGCGGCCCGACGCCCGAACAGGGTGACGCCGCGGCGGATGAACAGGGGCGTCAGCGCCGCTCCGGTGGCGAGCCCGCCGAGATGGGCCCACCAGCCGATATTGCCTTGCGGATCGAACCAGGCCGAGGCGGCCTGGAAGACGATCCAGCCACCGAGCGTATAGACGGCCGGGACGTGGACCGGGATCCATTTGAAGGCGAGACCCCAGATCCGAACGCGCGGGTAGAGCATCAGATAGGCGGCGATGACGCCCGAGATCGCGCCGGATGCCCCGACCAGCGGCTGCTCCGAATCCGGATAGACCAGCGCATGCGCGAGCGAGCCGCCGAGCCCGCAGAGGAAGAAGAAGGCGAGGAAGCGGGCATGGCCCATCGCGTCCTCGACATTGTCGCCGAAGACCCAGAGGAACAGCATGTTGCCGATGAGATGCGCGAAGCTGGCGTGGAGCAGGATGTTGCTGAAGGGGGTCAGCCAGGCGGGCGCGTGAACCAGCCCTTCCGGCAGCACGGCCGTGCCGAACAGCACCGAGGGAATCATCCCGAAGCCGGCCATCATGGCGATGTCGCTCTCCTGATGCGGCCAGTACCGGAGCGCGATCTGGATCACCGTGCAGGCCGCGACCAGCCCGTAGGTGATGAAGGCTGAGCGGGTGAAGCGCAGCGGCACGCCGTCATAGATCGGGACGAACATGGCCGGCTCAGCGATTCTGTCCGGGAATCCAGAGAACGTCGCCGCCGGCCTTCGCATTGAGGAAGCGGGATGCAACGAACAGGAAATCCGAGAGCCGGTTGATGTATTTGAGGGCCGGGCCCGAGACCGCCTCGCCTTCGGTGGCGGCGAGCTCCGCCATCAGGCGCTCGGCCCGGCGGCTGACGGTGCGGGCGAGATGCAGATGGGTCGCGGCCGGCGTGCCGCCCGGCAGGACGAAGGAACGCAGCGGCGCCAGCGTCCCGTTGAGCCGGTCGATCTCGTTTTCGAGCCGGTCGACCTGGGACTGGACGATGCGCAGCGGCTCGAAGGCGAGGGGCTTGTCGGTCTCCGGCGTCGAGAGATCCGCGCCGAGATCGAAGAGGTCGTTGCTGATGCGGCCGAGCATCGCGTCGACCTCGGCATCCTCGGCTGCGGCATGAAGCCGCGCCAGGCCGATGCAGGCATTGGTCTCGTCGACGGTGCCGTAGGCCGCGACCCGCAGGTCGAATTTCGGGCGGCGCGGGCCGGATGTCAGGCCGGTGGTGCCGTCGTCGCCGGTGCGGGTGTAGATGCGGTTGAGCTTGACCATGCACCGCTTATAGCGCGGCGCGGGTTCGACGGAAGCAGGCTCTTCGCCGCCCCGTCCTCATCCTGATGTCAGAAGGTGTAGCCGAGCTTGGCGCCGATATTGGCCGGGCCGCGCGGCGAAGCCGTGCCGGGCTGGGCGGAGCAGCCCGCCGTGCTGAAATGCTCGAGCGTCGTGACGAGGTTCCAGCGATCGGACAGGCGGAAGCCGAGCGCCGCCGCCTCGCGCGTGCCGGCGTTGCAGCCGAGGCTCAGGCGATTTTCCGGGATGATCGCTCCGGTCTTGCCGTCATGGACCGCCGCCGCGAGGCTCGCTTCGACGAAGATGTCCTTGCTGATGTCGAAGGTCCAGGCCGCGCCGGCATAGGCGTAGCGGGTGCCGTTGAGGTTCACGCTGGAGCCGATGTTGAAGCGCGGGATGAAGGCGGCGGCGATGCGGTCGCTGAGCGGGACGAGGCGCGGCGACAGGACCTCGCCGGCGATATTGGCCAATCCGCCCTCGCGGCCGCCCGGATTCGCGAGGCCTCCGCCGATGCGCGCCTCCCAGGCGGGAGCGGGCGGTTCCGCGGCGGGCGCGTAGCTCGACACGGCCGGCGACAGTGATCTCGATTGTGCCCAGCCCGGCGAGCTGAGCAGGCAACCGGCAACAAGAAGCAACGCGACGCGAACCATGACCACCGGCGGAGAAGGGAAACTGGCGTTAGTGAAGCGCACACACTCGTGTTCGGATTGTGGCAAAGCCCTTCCTGAAGGCCTCGATCCACAGCGCCTTCGATTCGGAAAGTCAAATTGATTCAAATGTTTGCAACATCGTGGCCAATCACGGCCCGCTGCGCCACCAGAGCACGAAGACGACGATGACGATGGCAAGGAACTGAAGCTGGACGCGCAGTTGCATCAGCTTCTGCGAGGTGTTGGCGCTGCCGCCGCGCATCATGTTGATCAGGCCGAGCAGCAGCACCACCGCAACGGCACCGACGGCGATGGGGACGAGCGAATTCGAGAGCGTCATGACTGAGGCTTAATCCGCCAACCGGCACTTTGCCAGCATCGAGATGGCTGCCGCGATGGTTGCAAGATGTCGCAGCTCAGCTCAAGGCCACGCTCGGGGCCAGGGCACGCGTCCGCACCGGCGAGGAGAGGTTCTCGGCGAGCGCGCGACAGATCGCAGGCAGGCCGTCGAGCAGATCGGGCACGAAGGCCTGTGACGGCGGCAGCCGCTTCGGCAGGGCGTGGAGCGCTGCCGCCATGACCATGGGGTCGCGTACACCGTCGCCGTCCTGGGCGGGGTCGGCCAGGACGTCGATCAGCCCCAGCTCCTCGGCGCGATGGGCGCGGATCGCCTGTTCCAGCCGCGGCCGGACTCGCGGCACGACGAGCGCCGGCTTGTCGAAGGACAGGATCTCGCAAAAGGTGTTGTAGCCGCCCATGGCGACGACGCAGTGGGCGCGGTTCATCAGCAGTTCGAGGCGCGGCTCGAAGCCGAGCCCTTCGAGCTTGGGATTGCGCGCGATGCGCTCGGCGAAATCCTTGCGCTTCTCGCGGGACATGAACGGACCGAAGACGATCAGCGCGGGCAGCGCGATCGTCGGGTCCGCCTCATAGGCCGAGATCACCCAGTCGATGACGCCGGCACCGTCGCCGCCGCCGCCGGGCGTGACGAGGATGAAGGGCTGCTTGGTGATGCGCGGATAGCGGTTGGGCGGCATGGGCGAGGGCACCGCGCGCTTGAGATAGCCGAGATAGCGGGTCTTGGCCGAGAAGTGCTGTTGATCCGGCAGCCCGGCGAGCGGCTCGTAGACGCTCTCCAGCCCATAGACGAAGACGTCGTCATAGATGGTGTCGAGCGCTTCCAGCGCACCGCTGTGGCGCCATTCCTCGAGCAGCTTCCCTGGCTCGTCGAGCACGTCGCGCAGGCCGAGCACGATACGGGCGCCGCGCCGGCGCAGGATGTCGAGCGCGGGCTTGAGCTCGCCGCGCAGGCCGACGGGCTCCTTGTCGACGATCACGACGTCCGGATCGAAGGAGAGCACCGTCTGCTTGATGATGTCGGTGCGCAGGCGGATCGTGTCGTCGAGCTCGAGATTGAGGTGATGCGGGCCGTAATGGCCGTCGCTCTGCTTCTCGACGCCGGGGATGCGGACATAGTCGACGCCGTCACCGAACTGGAAGCTCGAGATCACCGAGGAACCCGAGACGATGATGACCGAGATGTGCGGAAAGCTCGCGACCAGCGCGTTGGCGATGGCGCGGCAACGCCGGATATGGCCCAGCCCGAAGGTGTCGTGGCTGTAGATCAGCACACGCGGGGCGTGGGAACTGCGCGGGCTCCGTTCGGGGCCCACCAGATCAATGACATTGGACGACATGGGAACGCCGGCCTCCACAACGGGTCAGACGACTTCCTGGCGGGGCCGAGCACACCAGACAGCCATGCTGCAGCATGGTTGTACCCACCTATAGCGTGGCGCCGAGGGCGATCCAAGCCTGCCTGACCGAGGGAGATGCCGCTTTTTTCATGCCGTGCCGCCCCGGCCTATCAGGCTGCGCGGATCGGCGAGCGCGACGGCAGAGTGGCTGTCCGCCAGCGCAAGCAGGTCGCTGAGAAAAGCCCAGGCGGTTTCGTCGTGATCGCGATGGTGCAGGAGGAGGCCGAGTGTGTCGGGCCCTTGCGGCCGCCCGCGCCATTCCATCAGCAGATCCGCGATTTCGGCGATCAATCCGGCGGGATTCCGGCCGATGCGCCCGCCATGCCAGTCCATCACGTCGATATGGGTGTTGAGGAGTTGAGGCCCGCCATCGGGGCCGTTGCGATGATCGCGGAAGCAGGACAGCGCCGTGAAGCCGAGCTCCGGCAGGCGGGCGGCATGGCCCGGATCGATGCGGTTCCAGGGCGGCACGAAGACCGGCAGGACGGCCTCGCCCAGCACGTCGCGCAGGCGCAACGAGGCTTTCACGATCTCGGTATCGACAGCCTCTGGCGGGCGATCCGGCCCGAATTCGGATTTCTTCGCCCCGGCGGGGGAATGGTTGCGATGCCAGCAGCCGTGCTGGCAGGGCAGGAGCGCCGGGCTGTCGCGCAGGCTCCCGGCAAGGGCGGTTTCCGCCAGCATGGGGATGACGGCAAGCAGGACCGGCACATGAAAGCGCTCGGCACAGGTTGCGAGCCGGTCGAGCGCGGCGCTGGGGCCGACGGCGTCGTCATCGCGCAGCCAGAGCCGAAGCTTCCGGCCGGCGGCGTGCCAGTGGTCGAGTTCCTCGATGAGGGGAGACCAGAGGGCGGCGCTCATGGAGCCTCCCTTCCGGTCGCGGCGCGGCGCTTCAGGCTGCGGTTGCGGCAGGCGATGACGAGGCCCGCCGCCAGCCTTTCGGCGGCCCGCTCCGTGGTGCGCTCGGTCAGCACGAAGCGACGCGCCTGCGCCCCCATGGCAGCGCGCCCGGCGCCGTCGCGCAACAGGGCCGAGAGCGTGGCGGCGAAGGCGGCCTCGTCGCCTTCCGGCACCAGCAGGGCGGTTTTCCCGGCCTCGACGGTGGTCGAGACGCCGCCGCTGTCGAAGGCGACGACGGGCAGTCCTGTCGCCTGCGCTTCGAGATAGACCAGCCCGTAAGCCTCGCGCATGCCCGGCCAGACGAAGACGTCATGAGCCGCGAGCTCGGCCAGCGCCCGTTCGCGGTCCAGCAAGCCGAGCCAGGCGATGCGCCCGGCGGGCAAGCCGGCGAAAGCCCGTTCGATCTCGCCGCGCTTGCGCCCGTCGCCGATGACGCTGAGGCTCCAGTCCTCGTCGCGGATGCGTTCGAGAATGCGGGCAAGCGCGAGATAGCTGTTCAGCTTGGTGCCCTCGCGCATCATCGCGATGGTCACGAGGCGCGGCGCGCCGCTGCGGGCGATGTGCCGGGGCGGCCCGCGGTCGAAGGCGACGAAGGGCGGCAGCGGCAGGAGCGCGGTCCCTTCCTGGCGCCAGGGCTCGAGCCCTTGCCGGTCGCGGTCGGTGAAGAAGAAATGCGTGTCGGCGGCCTCGAGTCCATGGCGCACGAGCGCCGTGTGGCGCGCCCATTCGCCCTGGGCGCGCTGCGCGGCGTCGCTTGCTTCGGCCGTGACATAGGGGATGCCGAGCGCGGCCGCGATCTCCGGGCCGAGCAGGTCCGGGGCGCGATAGTAGTTGTGGTAGGTGAACCAGAGATCGGGGGGCTCGGCCGCCCCGTCCCGCCAGGAGGTGAGCAGGTGCTCGCGCAATCCGGCGGCGTCGGCTTCGAGCCGGGCGAGGGCGGTCGCGTCTGAATCGGCCAGATAGCCCCGTCCCGCCTTCACCGGCTCGACGACATGGCCGAGCGAGCGCAGGGCCGCGACGAGCTGGCGCGCCATGCGGCGGTCGCCGGAGACGCCGTCATCGTCGTACAGGTTGAGCGGAGTGTGGAAAGCGATGCGCAAAGTCGGTTCGCAGGCGGCGTGGCGATGTCTCAGCGATAAGGATCGGCCGCGTCGCGCAGGCCGTCGCCGAGGAAGTTGAAGGCAAGGATGATCACGATCACCGGGATGACCGGATAGAGCAGCCAGGGATAGAGCGCCACCACATTGATGTTCTGTGCCTCGTTCAGCATCACGCCCCAGCTCGTGATCGGGGGCCGCAAGCCCAGGCCGAGGAAGGAGAGCGCCGTTTCGCCGAGGATGGTGCGGGGGATGGTGATCGTCGCCGAGGCGATGAGATGGCTCATGAAGCCCGGCACCAGATGCAGCGCGATGATGCGCCGCGGCCGCGCGCCCATGAGCTGGGCGGCAACGACATAATCCTCCTCGCGCAGAGAGAGCAGCTTGGAGCGCACCGAGCGGGCGAGCCCCGTCCAGTCCATCAGGCCGAGGATCACGGTGATGCCGAAATAGACCACCACCGGGCTCCAGGACGGCGGCATGATCGAGGCCAGCGCCAGCCAGAGCGGGATATGCGGCAGCGACTGCACGATCTCGATGATGCGCTGGACGACGAGGTCGACCCGGCCGCCATAGTAGCCGGCGATGCCGCCGATGATGACGCCGAGCACGAAGGAGATGCTGACGCCGATCAGGCCGATCGAGAGCGAGATCCGCCCGCCATAGAGGATGCGGGAGAGCATGTCGCGGCCGAGCCGGTCCGAGCCGAGCCAGAAGAAGGTGCCGCCCTCCGGCGGGCAGACGAGGTGCAGATTGCCCGGCACGAGCCCCCAGAAGCTGTAGCCGTCGCCACGGCAGAAGAAGCGCAGCTTCTCCGGCCGTTCGCGATCCTCCGCATATTCGCGCTTCAGGTTCTCCATGTTGAGATGGAGCTTGAAGGGATAGACGAAGGGGCCGATGAACGCGCCCTCGTGGAAGAGGCGGACCTGCTGGCCGGGCGCGCGGATGAAATCCGTGTTGCGCGTGCTGTAGTGATAGGGCGCAAGGAACTCGGCGAAGGCCGCCATCGCATAGATCACGAAGATGAGGACGGCCGAGATCACCGCGAGCCTGTGCTTGCGGAACTTCCACCACATCAACTGCCATTGCGAAGCGAGATAGACCCGCTCCTGCTCGGCGGTCATCTCCTCGGTGGCATAGGGCTCGAACGGGGCCGTCGAGACCGCATGCGGCAGCGGCGCGCCCTCGGGCGGCAGATCCTTGAGCGAGTTCGCGGTCACTTCGTTGCAGCCCCCTGCAAGCGAATGCGCGGATCGAGGATGGCCAGCGCGATGTCCGAGATCAGCACGCCGATCACGGTGAGGAAGGAGAGGAACATCAGGAAGGAGCCGGCGAGATACATGTCCTGGCTCTGCAGGGCGCGGATCAACAGCGGGCCCGTCGTCTGCAGCGACAGCACGATCGCCACGACCTCGGCGCCCGAGACGATCGAGGGCAGGATGTCGCCGATATCGGAGATGAAGAAGTTGAGCGACATGCGCAACGGGTATTTGCGCAGCGCCTTGCCCGGCGGCAGGCCCTTGGCGCGGGCGGTGGTGTAGTACTGCTTCTGCAATTCGTCGAGCAGGTTGGCGCGCAGCGCCCGGATCATGCCCGCGGTGCCGCCGGCACCGATGATGATGACCGGGATCCAGAGATGTTCCAGCACCGATCGGAGCTTCGCCCAGCTTATCGGCTGGTTGAGATATTGCGGATCGACGAGGCCGCCGATCGAGAGGCCGAACCAGAGATTGGCGAAGTACATGAAGACGAGCGCCAGCAGGAAGTGCGGCACGGCAAGTCCGATCAGGCCGAGGAATGTCAGGCCGTAATCGCCCCAGCTATATTGATGCGTCGCGGAATAGATCCCGATCGGGAAGGCGACGATCCAGGTGAACAGGATCGTGGCGAAGGAGACGATCATCGTCAGCAGGAGCCGGTCGCCGACGATCTCCCGCACCGGGCGCTGGTATTCGAAGGAATAGCCCATATCGCCGTGGAGCAGGCCCGCGACCCACCAGGCATAGCGCTCCACCGGGGGCCTGTCGAAGCCGTACTCCTTCTTCAGGAACTCGATGCGGCTCATATCGGCCTTCTCGCCCTGCGCCTGCATCTCGGCGGCGAGGGTCTCGAAATAATCGCCTTCGGGCAGGTTGATCACGGTGAAGATCAGCGCGCTGGTGACCAGCAGCGTCGGGATCATGATCAGGATGCGCTTGAAGATGTAGCGAAAGAGCACCGCTCAGCCCTCGCCGTCTTTCTTTCTACGAAACCAGAAGGTGTCTGGCATGTAGCGGCCGAGGAAGGCCCCGGGCTCGAAGCTGTAAAGCCCGTGATCGGGAACGTTGTTGAGGTCGCGCGACACCACGATGGGCTGCAGCGTGCTGTTGATGACGCCGATGGTGAAGAGCTGCTCGGCGTTGATCCGCAGCATCTTCTGCCAGATTTCGCGGCGCTGCGCCGTCGTCACGCTCATCCGCCATTCGTTGTAGAGCCTGACGAGCTCGTTCGCCTCGGGGAGCGACGGGCGCTCGCCCTCGCGGCCGTTGGTCTCGATGAACTGGCCCCAGCGCGGCCACTGGAACTGGGCGGTGGAGGTCGGGGCGAGCGCGTCGGGCTCCATCTCCGGCGTGACCAGCGCGTTGTCCATGCCGGCCCAGGCCGACATGATGGTCTGCCCGGCGACGATGCGGCGCCGGAAGACGTCACGCTGGCTCGAGCGCGGATAGATCTTGATGCCGACATCGAGGAAGTTCTGCTTCAGCAGGTCGAGGATGTCGGTTTCCTCGGTGTTCTCGCCGGCGGTCTCGATGGTGAATTCGAGCCGTCTCCCGTCGGGCAGGAGGCGCACGCCGTCATCGTCCCGCTTGGTCAGGCCGATCTCGTCGAGGAGCTGGTTGGCGAGGCCGGGATCGTGCTGGATCCAGAGCGAGGCGAGGGCCGGGTCGTAGAGCGGGCTTTCCGGCAGGGCCGTGTTGCCGCTTTCGCGGGCGAGGCCGAAGAAGATCACCTTGTTGACGTCGGTCCGGCTGATCGCGACCGAGATCGCCCGCCGGTAGCGGACGTCGCGGTTGAGGTCGCGCCAGACGGGGTCGATGGCGTTGAGATTGGGCAGCAGCGCGAAATAGGCGCCCTCGGCCCGTTTCCAGAGCTTGACCTCGAAATTCATCCGCTTCGAGGCTTCCTTGAGGAAGGTGTAGTTGTCGAAGCGGATGTAGCGCACCTGCAGGTCGGCCTCGCCGGCCGCGGCCTTGGCCGGGATGAGCGCGCTCGTCCCGATCGTCATCGTCACCTCGTCGGCATAGGGCAGTTGCCGGCCGTTCTCGTCGATGCGGTGGAAATAGGCGTTGCGCTCGAAAACGAACTGCTCGGCGGGCAGGGGCGTGGTGTTGCGCCAAGGCTCGAGGGTCGGAAGCTTGGGGTTCTCGGGCCGGTACATGCGGGAGTTGCGCTCATGCAGGGCGCCCCAGTCGCGAACCCGGTTCTCCTTGATCTTTGCGGCGAGCTCCTGCTTCAGCGCGTGGCGCTCGTGGAATTGCCGCAGATATTGCGAGGGCATGAAGATATAGGTCGGCTGGGCGGCGGCCAGAGCCGGTAGGAAGATCGGGTTGGGCGCCTTCCAGCTATAGCGGACCTCGGTCTCGCTCACGATCTCGAAGACCGGTGGCTCGCCCGCCGAGAACAGCGCCTGAGGCGGCCCGCCCGGCGACAGGCGCTTGTTGTTGGCGACATCCTCCCACCAGTAGCGGAAATCCTCGCTCGTCAGCGGTGATCCGTCCGACCAGCAATGCCCGGGCCGCAGGCGCAGCGTGAAGATGCGCCCCTCATCGACGTTGAAGCTCTCCAGCACGTCGGGGACGAGCTCGAGCTTGTCGTCGTAGACGACCAGGCGCGTATAGCCATAGAGCGTCATCATGCGCAGGTCGCGCTGGTCGCCCATCAGCAGACGAATATTGCCACGGTGCCGGCCGGCCTTGCGCCCGAGGCTCGCCATGTCGATGACGCGCGGAACGTCCGGAATCCGGTCGCCGACCGGGGGCAGCGCGCCGGCCGCCACGCGGTCGGCGAAGAACGGGCTGTCGATCGCGGCAGGGGTCTGGGCGGCGGGAGCCTGGGCAGAGGAAGGCTGGACGGGAGGCTGCTCGGGCGCGGCGCGCAAGGCGCGCGGTAGGCCGAGGCCGGCGGCGGTGGCCGTTCCCAGAAGCAGCGCCGAGCGGCGCGTCGGAGGAAGGCGGAGCTTCGTCACGACACCAGCTCCTTCACATCGGCATTCGGCCGCGCCAGCACATAATGGCCGCCGCCGAGGGCCAGATGCGTAAGCTCGCGGTCGTCGGCCCCGTGCTTGAAGGCGCTGCCCCAGCCGCTATCGTCCGAGGCGCCGCCGGGCGCGGCCAGCTTGAAGTCGAGCTTGCGGTCGAGATCGGCGAAGGGCACCGAGCGCAGCAGCGCCTTGGTGTAGGGATGGACGGGCCGGGTGAACAGCGTGTGGCGCGGCGCGAGCTCGACGATGCGGCCGTTGGCCATCACCGCGATGCGGTCGGCCATATAGTTCACGACGGCGAGGTTGTGCGAGATGAATAGGAAGGTCAGGCCGCGCTCGGCCTGCAGGTCCTTCAGCAGGTTGAGGATCTGCGCCTGGACTGAGACGTCGAGCGCCGAGACCGGCTCGTCGCAGATGATGAGGTCGGGATCGAGCGCGAGCGCGCGGGCGATGCCGATGCGCTGGCGCTGTCCGCCGGAGAAGGAATGCGGATAGCGGTTGAGGAAGCGGGTATCGAGGCCGACATCCTGCATCAGCGCCTTGACCCGCTCGGCCTGTCCGGGCGCCTCGCCGCGCTCGTGGATGACCAGCGGCTCGCGCAGGATGCTCTTCACGGTCATGCGCGGCGAGAGCGACGAGACCGGGTCCTGGAAGATCATCTGGACGCGCGGGCGGAAAGCGCGCAGCGCCTCGCCCTCGAGCGCCAGCACATCGGTCCGCCGATGGCCGTCATCGAAGATCACCTCGCCGGAATCGGCGGTGACGGCGCGCATGACGATCTTGCTGACGGTGGTCTTGCCGCAGCCGCTCTCGCCGACGAGGCCGAGGCATTCGCCACGGCGGATATCGAAGCCGACATCGTTGACCGCCTTGACGACGGAAAGGCTGCCCTTGCCGAAGAAGCCGCGCGAGCCGGTGACATAGGTCTTGTGCAGGTTGCGCACGCGCAGGAGCGGAGCCGCATCGGCGGCCGGCGCGGGCGCTGGCTTCGCCGCGGCGGGCGGGCGGGCCCGTGCCTCGCGCAGGGCCACGAGCCGCTCGCCCTCCTGCATGTCGAAATGCGGCGAGGCTTTCAGCAGCGCCTTCAGATAGGGGTGGCGCGGGCGCCTGAAGATGTCCTCGACCTGGCCGCGCTCCATGATCTCGCCGTGGAAGATGACGACGACCTCGTCGGCCATGTTGGCGACGACGCCGAGATCGTGGGTGATCAGCAGGATCGCCATGCCCATCTCGGTCTGGAGATCGCGCATCAGGTCGAGGACCTGGGCCTGGATGGTGACGTCGAGCGCGGTGGTCGGCTCGTCGGCGATGAGCAGCGCCGGCTGGCAGATCAGCGCCATCGCCAGCATGGCACGCTGGCGCAGGCCGCCGGACAATTCGAAGGGGTAGAGCCCGGAGGCGCGATGCGGGTTCTTGAAGCCGACGCGCTTGAGCATCGCCTCGATCAGCTCGCGCGCCTGCGCCTTCGGCATCGGCCGATGCAGGAGCAGGGCTTCCTCGATCTGGTTGCCGATGGTGTGGACCGGCGAGAGCGAGGACATCGGCTCCTGAAAGATCATGCCGATGCGGCCGCCGCGCAGTGCGCGGATGCCCGGGCCTTCCCGCGGCAGGGCGGCGATGTCGATCACGGCGTCGGGCGCGAGCGGGTCGCGGAACAGGATCTCGCCGCCGGTGACGGAGCCCGCGCGCGGCAGCAGCCCCATGATCGCCTGCGAGATCACCGATTTGCCCGAGCCGGATTCGCCGACCAGCGCGACCGTCTTGCCGGCAGGAACACGCAGGCCGACGCCCTTCACCACGTCGCGGGCGAGGCCGTGGACCGTGAAACCGATACGCAGATCGCTGACGCGAAGAATGTCCATGAACCGAACTTGTACTTCCCCTCGGGAGGTCCTTACCCTCACCTGACGTCACTAGACGTCGAAAGTTCCGTCTTGCCAATGGCTTTCGGCAAGCCGGATCACTCGGACGGACATTGGCCGGCGCGGATGACATCGCTGCAACGCGGGCCGCGGCGGAAATCGTCGTAGCTGATGCTCCAGGGCTGTACGTTCGGAGCGCGATAGGGACCGAATTTGAAATATTGATTACGGTCGAGGCCCGGTGCCGCGTGCCCGATGTGACCTTTGACCGTGACGATCGGGATGCCGTCGGCCAGAATCTCGATATGGCCGTCGCCGGACGGGCCGGGCTGCGAGCGGACCACGAAATCGATCCAGCCTTTCTGGGCCGCGGGCAGGTCGGCATGGCGCGTCACCCGGATTCCGGGGGCGCAGGCGCCGAAATAGGAGGGGTATTCCTCTGGCACCGAGCCGCTCTCGATGGCGACCAGCGCGCGGGTCTGGTGGACCTGCGGTCGGCTGAGCACGCGCGCCTCTCCGGGCAGGCAGCCTTGCGGGCGCTGCGGGCCGCCGATCGGATAGGATTCGACCAGGTCGGTCTCGACGGTGAAGCCGAGACGGCCCCGGTAGAGCCGCAGGGCCAGGAAGGGCGAGAAATCGCCCTGCGCGTCGCGCAGGATCTCGCGCTTCCACTGCGCCATCACATATCTGCGATCATCCTGCGGCAGCGGATCGTTCAGCCGCATGGCGAAGCCGTACCAGACGGTCCGCGAGTAGGGGGCGAGAACCTCCGGGCGCTCCCAGACTTCGGCGCGCTCGCTGCAAGCCCTGGCGCGCGGATCGCAGGACGGCATCGCCGTCAGGGTCAGCTCGCCCCGCCCGCGCAAGGGCGAGCGCGTGCCGAAAACAACCTGCCCGCCACGCTGTTCGGGGTTGTCCTTGTAGAAAAGGCCGCCTTCGGGCGCGAAACCGTGCTGCTCGAAGCCATCGGTCAGGACGAGGTCGGCCGGATCGGTCGGGGGTGTCGTCGCAGCGGGCTGCGCCGCCGAGAGCAGGAGCAGCGACAGCAACGCCGCGCGCCCGAGCCGATGCCTGACGGCAAGATCGCCCATATATCCCCCCGCATGCGACCGGCCCCGTCGCCGATCCACGCTTTCGCCGCTAACCGACGCACATTGTACAGCACCGCGTACTAACCATATATGGACACCCGCGGGGTGCGGTCTGCGGGGCATAATACAATCGGGCGCGTGTCCGCGCCGAACAGGATCGTCTCCTTTGGAGCCCAACCTTTTCCGCTACATCTGGCAGAAGAGTCGCGGCGAGCAGATCGTCGTCCTGGCGATCATCCTCGTGTCGATCCCGTTCAACTGGGCTTCGTTCGACGTTCCCAAGCGCATCGTCAACGACGCGATCCAGGGCGGCGCCTTCAAGGGCGGCCACACCACCGCGACCCTGATGGACCTCACGCTGCGCCTGCCGTCCTGGCTGGGCGGCGCCAGCATCAAGCTGTTCGAGGGCTTCCAGGTCGGGCAGCTCGGCCTGCTGATCGGGCTTTCCAGCTATTTCCTGCTGCTCGTCCTGATCAACGGCGCCTTCAAATATGTCATCAACGTGCGCAAGGGCATCCTCGGCGAGCGCATGCTGCGGCGCATGCGCTACGACCTCTTCAGCCAGCTCATGCGCTTCCGGCCGGAGGATATCCGGGCGGTCAAACCGGCCGAGATCGCGAGCATGATCAAGGACGAGGTCGAGCCGGTCGGCAGCTTCGTCGGCGACGCCTTCATCCAGCCGGTCTTCCTGCTCAGCCAGGCACTGACGGCGCTCGTCTTCATCATGGCGCAGAGCTTCTGGCTGGGCTCGATCGCGCTGCTGATCGTTCTGGCGCAGGCGATCATCATCCCGATCCTGCGGCGCGAGCAGCTTCGGCTCGGGCGCCAGCGGCAGATCGTCTCGCGCCAGCTCGCCGGGCGCATCGGCGAGATCGTCGATGCCGGGCCGATGATCCAGGCGCATGGCGCGACGGCCTATGTCCAGTCCGACATCGCCGGGCGGCTCGGGCGTCTCTTCGACATCCGCTACGCGCTCTACAAGCGCAAATTCGCGGTCAAGTTCCTGAACAACCTGCTGGCTCAGGTCACGCCGTTCTTCTTCTACGCGATCGGCGGCTATTTCGCGTTGCAGGGGCGGCTCGACATCGGCCAGCTCGTCGCCGTGATCGCCGCCTATCGCGACCTGCCACCGCCGATCAAGGAACTGATCGACTGGGATCAGCAGCGCAACGACGTCACCATCAAATACGATCAGGTCATCTCGCAGTTCAACAGCGACGACACGCTGGTGCTCGACGAGGAGAAGGCGGTGGCGCCGCTGCCGGCGACCGGCGAGGTCCAGGTCGAGGCGCTGCAATTGCTCGACAATCGCGGCCAGCCGCTGCTGACGCCGCTCTCCTTCGGCGTGCCACGCCCCGGCATCGTCGCGGTCGTCGGGCCCCATGGCGGCGGCAAGGATGTGCTCGGGCGCATCCTCGGCCGCCAGGCTACCAACTATACCGGCCGCGTCCTGATCGACGGGGAGCCGCTCGCGACCATGTCGGTCGAGCGTGCGAGCCACATTATCGGCTATGCCGGCGACGAGGCCGAGATCATCGCGGGGTCGATGCGCGACAACATCCTGCTGCCGCTGCAGCGTCACCGCCCGACCCTGAAGCCGGCGGGGGCGGTCACGCCGGCCGAGCATCGCCACTTCGTCGAGGCGATACGCTCGGGCAATTCACCCTTTCCCTTCGAGGCGGACTGGACCGACTATGACGGCGCGGGCCTGGGCGACCGGGGCGCGCTCGCCAAGCGCGTGCGCGAGCTCCTCGACGTGCTGGGCTGCACCGAGGACGTCTACAGCCTCGGCCTCGGCGGCAAGGTGATGCCGCCGCTCAGCGAGGAGGGGACGCAGCGCCTGATCGAGGCGCGTCGCGCGGTCGCCCACGAGCTCGCGCGCACCGATCTCGGCGAGCTGATCGAGCCCTTCGTCGCCGATCGCTACAACGCCAATGCGAGCGTGGCGGAAAACCTGATCTTCGGGACGCGGACGACGCCGCGCTTCGACAATGCGACCTTGCTGTTCGAGCCCTATGCCCATGCGATCCTGAAGGCGGAGGCCTTGATCGAGCCGCTGGCGGAGATCGGGGCGCGGATCGTCGCGACCGTGGTCGAAATCTTCGCAGGACTGCCGCAGGGCCATGCGCTGTTCGAGCGCTATTCCTTCGGGGCCAATTTCGAGCTGGAGCGGCTGGGCGAGCTTTCGGATATCCTGGCGAAGCAGGACATGCGCTCGCCGCTCGATCAGGAGAGCGAGCGCGATCTCGTCGCGCTTGCACTCGGCTATATCGAGCCCAAGCACAGGCTGAACCTGATCGACCAGCGCCTGCAAAGGCGGATCCTGCGGGCCCGCGCCAGCTTCCGCAAGCATCTGCCGGCCAATGCGGTGGACGATGTCGATTTCTACGACCCCGACAAGGTGATGTTCGGCGCCAGCGTGCGCGACAACCTGCTGTTCGGCCGCATCGGCTACGGGGTGGTCGATGCCGAGCGCAAGGTCGCCGATGTGGTTCATCGGGCGCTGTCGCGCGCCGGGCTCGAGGGCGCGCTCTATCGCCTGGGGCTCGACACGGAAAGCGGCATCCGGGGGCGTTACCTGCCGGCGCGGCTGCGCCAGGCGATCCCGCTGATGCAGGCCCTGATCAAGGCGCCGCAGATCGCGGTACTCGACGTCACCGGGCTTTTGGCGATATCGGACGATCCCGCCGGCATCGTCGCCCGCCTGCGCGGCTATTGTAGCGGCATGACGCTGTTTCTTCTTGTGGGAGATGCTAATCTGGTCGAGGACGTTCCGTTGCGGGTGGTCTTCCACGGCTCGACCGGCTCGGTCGAGGCCGGAGCCTTGCCGGAGGCGGCGAACGATGCCGGCCGGCAGCCGCCTCGCTTCGAGGACGTCCAGCGGATGGAGGTACGGTCATGACGCTCGAAACCGATATCGCCTGCCTGCGTGAACTGCCGCTGTTCCGCGAGCTGCCGCCGTCCCGCCTCAAGCTCGTGGCGCTGATGGGCGAGCGGCTGAGCTTTCCCGCCGGAACGTTGCTCGTCCGCGACCAGGACCGGCCCGACGGGGTCTATGTCATCCTCCGGGGTGAAGTTGAGTTCTCGCAGAAGCGCGAGGACGGCGGCGGCCGCCGCTTCCAGAAGGAGGCGGGCAGCATCATCGGCGACGTCTCGCTGCTGAGCGGCAAGCGCTTCCTCGGCAAGGTCACGGCCGGCTCCGACGTGCTGGCCCTGCGGATCCCGAAGGATCTGTTCTTCGAGCTGCTGCAGACCGTGCCGGAGTTCAGCCTTGCCATCTGCCGGGATCTGGCCGACCGCGTGGCGCGCCTGGCAAACGTCCTGCTGCACGAGGACGAACCGGTTTTATGAAGCAGGCCAGCGTATGAGTTTGCCACAGATCGCCGGCGCCAGGCGGGCAGCCATGGACGCCGGCATGCAGCAGGTATCGTCCTGGAGCCGCGACATCCGCCTGGTTTCCGGGCTGATCCTGCTGGCTTTCGCGACCACGCATTTCATCAATCACGCCGTCGGCATCTTCGGGCTGCAGGCCATGGAGGCGGTGCAGAACTGGCGCTACTGGTTCTGGCACACCTGGCCCGGCACGGTGGCGCTCTACGGTTCTTTCATCGTCCATCCGCTCTTCGCACTGGTGCGGGTCGCGCAGCGCCGCACCTTCAAGATGCCGGTCCGGGAGATGCTCCAGATCGCGCTCGGCCTCGCGATCCCGCTGCTGCTCGTCGATCACATCATCAGCACGCGGGTGATGGGGGCCTATTTCCAGGTCGACGAGAGCTATCATTCGATGCTGCGGCGGCTGTGGCCGCGCCTGGCCCTGTCGCAGTCCCTCCTGCTTCTGCTGGTCTGGACGCATGGGATGATCGGCATCCATTTCCTGCTGCGCTCGCGGGACAGTTACCGGCACTGGCGCGACGTCTTCCTGCTGGCGGCGATCCTGGTGCCGCTGCTGGCGCTGATCGGCTTCGCGGTCGGCGCACGCGAGGCGCTGCAGATGGCGCTGCCGCCCGAGCGGATCAGCCAGGCGCAGGAGTCGATGTTCGACTTCAACGTGACCTGGGCGAAGGGGCTGTTCTACGGCCTGGTCGGCTCTTTCGTGCTGTTCGTCGGCGCGCGCGAGATCAGGGTGCGGACCACGCGGCAGATCACGATGCGCTTCGTCGGGCACGGCACGCGGCGATTGGCTCCGGGCCCGACCGTGCTGGAGATGTTCCGCCGTTTCGGCATTCCCCATGCGGCGCTCTGCGGCGGCAGGGCGCGCTGCGCCACCTGCCGCGTCCTGGTGATCGACGGCGCGGACACCCTGCCGCCGCCGACGGCCAACGAGGCCAAGCTGTTGCGGCGAATCTCGGCGCCCGATCGCGTCAGGTTGGCATGCCAGATCCGGCCGCGCGACGATCTCCAGGTCCAGATCCTGCTCGCCTCGCGCCTCAACGCCGCGCCGGGGCGCGGCCTCGAGCCCGACGCGGCCATGGGCAAGCGCGACCTGACCGTGGTGGTGGCGGATCTCAGGGCCTTCTCCGCCCTGTCGGAACGGCAATTGCCGCAGGAGCTCATCGGCCTGCTGAATCGCTTCTTCGACGAGATGGGCCAGGCGATCACCGCCCATGAGGGGCGCATCGACGCCTTCTATGGCGACGGCTTCATGGCGGTGTTCGGCCTGGAGGGCTCGCAGGCCAGGGCCGCGCAGGCGGCGATCGCGGCCGCGGCCGACATCGTGCGCGCCGTCGAGGCGCTCAACCGCGAGTTCGGCGCCGCGCTGCCTTTGCCGCTCAGGATCGGCATCGGCATCCATACCGGCAACGCCATCACCGGCGCAGTCGGGAACGACAATCTCGGCCGGCGCGAGATCACGGTCGGCGAGACGGTGATGATCGCGAGCCAGCTCGAATCGGCGACGCGCCGGGTGCTCTCCGATGTCGTCGTCTCGGAGGACACCATCCGGGCGAGCGGGCGCAGCTATGCCGGCACGACCGCTCTCAAGATCGCGATCAAGGGGCGCGAGAAGCCCCTCATCGCCTATGGCTTCGCCAGTGCGCCCGAGATCGCCAAGCGCAAGCGGGAGAGCGCGGCCGTTGCGGCGGCCCCGTCGGGCGCCACGGCCGGCGGCGAGGTGGCTGCGGTCGCAGAGGCAGGACCGGAGGGGGCTTCCGACGCTGCGCCCCCGAAGCCGCCCGCGCCCTGAGCCTGCCGGCTCGGGCTTTCGCGCCCCCTATCCATGGGTCATGACCGCCTCTATGGTCCGCCCGCCCTCATCCTATCCGAATGAACCATGACGCCAGAACCGCCCGTCGAGGCTTTCCACGACCTGCTGAAGGGCATGGCGGCCCTGTCGGGCAACCGTATCGTCGGCGACATCGCCCGGCTCTACGGCAAGGGCGCGCCGCCCGACCTCTCGATCGCCTGCAACCACAAGCAGATCGCCTCGAAGCAGTGGCTGGTCGAGGCACTGGCCGAGACCTTGCCGCGGCCCGATGGCCCGGTCTGGGTGCTTGGCGCCTGGTATGGCGTGCTCGGCGCGCTGCTGCTCGACGACGACCGGCTCGATATCGGGCAGGTCGTCAGCCTCGACATTGATCCCACCTGCGCGCCGGTGGCCGAGACGCTGAACCATCGCCATGTCGCCACCGGCCGCTTCCGGGCCGTGACCGCCGACATGACGGAGCTGGATTTCGCCGCGCTTTCGCCGGCACCGGGACTCGTCGTCAACACGAGCTGCGAGCATCTCGACGACGTGCCGGGCTGGCTTGCAAGCTTGCCGGCCGGGCTGCCGCTGCTGCTGCAGTCGAACGACTATTATCGGGAGCCCGACCACCGCAGCTGCGTGCCTTCGCTCGACGCCTTTCGCGAGCAGGCGGGATTGGCGGAGATCTGCTTCGCCGGAGCGCGGCCGACGAAGAACTACACCCGCTTCATGCTGATCGGCCGGCGATGAGCCGTTCTGCTCCGCCGCGCATCGCGATCGCGATGAAAGGTTATCCACGCCTGTCGGAAACCTTCATCGCGCAGGAACTGCTGGGATTGCAGCAGCGCGATGTTGCCTTCGAGATCTGGTCGCTGCGCCACCCGACCGATGCGGACCGGCACCTGATGCACAAGCAGATCACGGCGCCGCTGCGCTATCTGCCGGAATATCTGCATGACGAGTGGGCGCGCGTGGCGCGCGGCATCCTTGCCGCGCTGCTGCGGCGGGGGCTGGTGCGGCTGCTGCCGGTCTTCCTGCGCGATCTCGCCCGCGACCGCACGCGCAACCGCTGGCGCCGCTTTGGCCAGGCCTGCGTCATGGCGCGGGAATTGCCCGCCGATATCCGGCATCTGCATGTGCACTACCTGCACACGCCGGCCTCGGTCATCCGCTACGCGGCGATGCTTCGCGGCCTGAGCTGGTCCTTCTCCGCCCATGCCAAGGATATCTGGACGACGCCCGACTGGGAAAAGCGCGAGAAGATCGCTGATGCCGCCTGGGGCGTCACCTGCACGCAGGATGGGCATGGCGAGCTGGAGCGGCTCTCCGATCCGCCCGGCAAGGTCGCATTGGTCTATCACGGGCTCGAGCTCACGCGCTTTCCAGCGCCCGTCGCCCGTTCGCTGCGTGATGGATCGGATGCGGCCGATCCGGTGCGTTTCGTCACGGTCGGGCGCGCCGTCGCCAAGAAAGGCTTCGACGATCTGCTGAACGCGCTGGCACGGCTGCCCCGCCTGCTGCAGTGGCGGCTGACCCATATCGGCGGCGGCGAGATGCTGAAGGCGCTCAAGCAACAGGCGCAGGCGCTTGGCCTCGCGGACCGGATCGTCTGGGCGGGGCCGAAGGCGCAAGGCGAGGTGATCGCCGCCTTGCAGGAGGCGGACATCTTCGTGCTGCCTTCCAAACAGGCGGGAGATGGCGACCGCGACGGCCTGCCCAATGTCGTGATGGAGGCGGCGAGCCAGAAGCTGCCGATCGTCGCGACCGATTTCGCCGGCATTCCCGAATTCGTGCGGCCGGGCGTCGAAGGGCTGCTCGTGCCGCCCGGCGATGTCGATGGATTGGCGATGGCGCTGGCCGAGCTCGCCGGCTCGCCGGAGAAGCGCGCGGTACTGGGGGAGGCCGCTTTCCTGCGATTGACGACATCCTTCTCGGCGGCGGCTGGACTCGACCGGATCGCCGGCATGCTGCGGGCTTCGTCGGGCGAGGGCGCATGAGCGGCACGGTCCTGATCGTCGTCACGCATCTGCTCGGCAGCGGGCATCTGGTGCGGGCGGCGCATCTGGCCCGGGCGCTGGTGCGCGGCGGCTTCGCGGTGACGCTCGCCAGCGGCGGCATGACGCTGCGGTCGATGGAGGCGGAGCCCTTCGCCTTCGTGCAATTGCCGCCGGTCAGGACCGAGGGCGTCGATTTCCGCAGCTTGCTCGATGAGGCGGGGCGGCCAGTCGAGGCCGGGCGGATGGCCGCGCGCATCGCCATGCTGGGAGCGCTGGCGACGCGTTTGCGGCCGGACGTCGTCATCACCGAGCATTTCCCCTTCGGCCGGCGGCAATTGGCTGAGGACTTCCTGGCTGCGATTGCGGCCGCGAAGGCGGCGAACCCGGCTGCTCTGGTGCTGGCCTCGGTGCGGGACGTGCTGGTGACGCCCAAGCCCACGCGCATCGCCGAGGCGCATGAGCGAATCGCAGGGCTGTTCGATGCCGTGCTGGTCCATGGTGAGGACGATTTCCTGCCGCTGGACCGATCCTGGCCGGTCGATGCCGGGCTCAGGGCCAAGCTGCGCTACACGGGCTATCTCGCGGACAAGCCGAAGCCTGCTCCAAGCATCCTTCGAAACGCCATCTCCGGCGAAATGGCTCCTCAGGATGAAGGCCTGGAGGGGAGGGGCGAAATCGTCGTCTCCGGTGGCGGTTCGGCGGCGGCCGTGCCGCTGTTCGAGCTGACTCTGGCTGCAGCGCGGTTCGGGCCGGCTGTGCGGCGCTGGCGCATTCTCGTCGGGCGCAGCGTGGCGGAGGAGGCGTTCCGGCAGCTTGCGGCCTCGGCACCTGACAATGCTATCGTCGAGCGGGCTCGGCCTGATTTCCCGGCCCTGCTCGCCCGCTGTGCCGTCTCGATCAGCCAGGCCGGCTACAACACTGTGCTCGATCTGATCGCGGCCCGGCGGCCGGCCATCGTCGTGCCTTTCGATGCGGGGGCGGAGACGGAGCAGGCTGTCCGGGCCGAGGCGCTGGAACGGGCGGGGCTTGCCCTGTGCCTGCGGCTGTCGGGCGCCGAGCCATTGACAGCCGAGGGGCTGGCTTGCGCCGTCGAGACGCAGATCGGGCGCCCCGTTCCGGCCGGCGGGTTTCGGCCCGATGACGGAGGACGTGCCGTCGCGGCGGTGAAACGGCTGCTGCGGGAGCGACGTTGAGATGTCCGGGACACTGAGCCGGCATGCCCCTTGCGAGGGCTGGGGTGCAGCTTTGCGAATTGCCGCTTCCGGTCTTTCGCTCTAATGAGGGATGATCCGCCTCCCTCCTCGGTCGGCACTGGGTAACCGGCAACTTCCGGTCAAGGCCCTGCGCCCGGAGACACGATGATGACGACGACGACCGCGCCCGGATTGCCCGACATGAAGCTGTCGGTGCGGCAGACCTTCGGGATCGACACAGACCTCGAGGTGCCGGCCTTTTCGGTAGCCGATCCGCATGTGCCGGATTTCGACCCGGATTACCGTTTTGATCGCGACACCACCATCGCGATCCTGGCCGGCTTCGCGCATAACCGACGCGTCATGATCTCGGGCTATCACGGCACCGGCAAGTCGACCCATATCGAGCAGGTCGCCGCCCGGCTGAACTGGCCCTGCGTGCGCGTCAACCTCGACAGCCACGTCTCGCGCCTCGACCTCGTCGGCAAGGACGCGATCGTGCTGAAGGAGGGCAAGCAGATCACGGAGTTCCAGGACGGCATCCTGCCCTGGGCGCTGCAGAACAACATCGCGCTCGTCTTCGACGAGTACGATGCCGGCCGCCCGGATGTGATGTTCGTGATCCAGCGCGTGCTGGAGCAGTCCGGCAAGCTCACCCTGCTCGACCAGAAGCGCGTCATCCGCCCGCATGGGGCATTCCGGCTGTTCGCCACCGCCAACACGGTCGGCCTCGGCGACACGTCCGGCCTCTATCACGGCACGCAGCAGATCAACCAGGGCCAGATGGACCGCTGGTCGATCGTGACCACGCTGAACTACCTGCCTCATGACAACGAGGTCGCGATCGTGCTCGCCAAGTCGAAGCACTACCAGAAGAGCCCGGAGGGCAAGGACATCGTCAACAAGATGGTCCGCGTCGCCGATCTCACCCGCAACGCCTTCATGAACGGCGATCTCTCGACCGTGATGAGCCCGCGTACCGTCATCACCTGGGCCGAGAACGCGGCGATCTTCGGCGATATTGGCTTCGCCTTCCGCGTCACCTTCCTGAACAAGTGCGACGAGATGGAGCGCACGCTGGTGGCCGAGTTCTTCCAGCGCTCCTTCGGCAAGGAACTGCCGGAGAGCGCGGCGAACGTGGTCCTCAGCTAACGAGAGGATACGAGCCATGGCGCAGTATCAGGGAAGCTGCCACTGCGGGCGGGTCGCCTACGAGGTCGAAGCTGATCTCGGGCAGACGCTCACCTGCAACTGCTCCTACTGCCAGCGCCGTGGCTCGATTCTCGCGTTCTCGCCCGCGAGCTCATTTGCCCTGACCAAGGGCGAGGATGCGCTGACCGAGTACCGCTTCCACACGCAGAAGATCCAGCATCTGTTCTGCGAGACCTGTGGCATCGAATCCTTCGCCAAGGCGAATGGGCCCGACGGCACGCCGATGGTCGCGGTGAATGTGCGCTGCCTCGTCGGCGTCGAGCCGACCGAATTGTCGCCGACGGCCTATGACGGGCGCTCGCGCTAGGGGGAGCGATGGTCGCGATCACGGTCGAGCCCGAGCAGGACGAGACGCGTGCCGCGGTGTTGCGCGGCCTGAGCGCCCATAACCAGTCGAGGGTCGGCCCGCGCAACGGCAAGCCGCTGACGATCAGCCTGCGCGATGCGGATGGCGCGATCCTCGGTGGGCTGGTCGGCGAGCTGAAGTGGGAATGGCTCCATGTCGACCTGTTCTGGATCGACGAAAGCCAGCGCGGTGCGGGACAGGGCGCGGCCATCATGGCCGAGGCCGAGCAGCGGGCGAGGGATTATGGCGCACGTGGCGTCTATCTCTCGACGATGAGCATCCAGGCTCCTGATTTCTACCCCAAGCTGGGCTATCGCGAGTGCGGTCGGATGGAGAACTATCCGGTGGCCGGTCAAACGCTGCATCATTTCACGAAGGCGCTATGAGCATCTCGAACCGCAAGCCCGGAACGCCGAAGGAAGCCCCGGCCGAGCCGCTCAAGCGGGCGATTTCCGGTGCGATGAAGGCCATCGCGCGCAAGCCGGAGATGGAAATCGTCTTCGCCGCCGACAAGCCTTCTCTGGTCGGCGAGCGGGCACGCCTGCCCGAGCCGCCGCGCAAGCTGACGGCGGGCGATGTCGCGGTGCTGCGCGGGCACGCCGATTCGATGGCGCTGCGTCTCGCCTGCCATGATGCTGCGATCCATCGCCGCGCCGCGCCGGAGGGCGATGCGGCGCGCGCCGTCTTCGACGCGGTCGAGCAGGCGCGGGTCGAGTGCATCGGCGCGCGGCGCATGTCCGGCATGGCCGGCAACATCTCGGCGATGCTGGAGGACCGCTATCACCGTGGCGGGCGCTATGAGGAGATCACCGACCGGGCCGATGCGCCGCTCGAGGATGCGGTGGCGCTCATGGTGCGCGAGCGGCTGACGGGGCTGAAGCCGCCCAAGGCGGCCGAAAAGATCGTCGAGCTCTGGCGCGAGCAGATCGAGGCCAAGGCCGGGGACGATCTCGACCGGCTGTCGAAGACCATCGAGGACCAGCGCGGCTTCGCCCGCACGGTGCGAGACATGCTGGCGGCGCTCGACATGGCCGACCAGAGCGCGCAGGGCGACGAATCCGAGGAGGACGAGGACAATCAGGATCAGTCCTCCGAGGATCAGCAGCAGCAGGAAGGCGAGTCCGACCAGGAGAGCGGCTCCGACCGCTCCGAGGTCGAGGTCAGCGAGGACGCGACCGAGGAATTGCAGGAGGGCGCCTCCGAATCATCCGACGCGCCGGCGGGCGACTGGGAGGAGGAGGACGAGAACTCCGAATCCGAGGAGGCCGGCGAGGCGCCACGCCCGCGCGAAGGCAAGAATGACGGCCGCCTGGCGACGGACTACAAGGCCTATACGGTCAAGTTCGACGAGGTCGTCACGGCCGAGGAGCTCTGCGACGCCGAGGAGCTGACCCGCCTGCGCGCCTATCTCGACAAGCAGCTCGCGCATCTGCAGGGCGTCGTCGCGAGGCTTGCAAACCGGCTGCAGCGCCGCCTGATGGCGCAGCAGAACCGTTCCTGGCAGTTCGACCTGGAGGAAGGTGCGCTCGACCCGGCCCGCCTGCCGCGCATCATCATCGACCCGTTCCAGCCGCTGTCTTTCCGGCAGGAATCGGATGTGAATTTCCGCGACACGGTCGTCACGCTGCTGATCGACAATTCCGGCTCGATGCGCGGCCGGCCGATCACGGTCGCGGCGACCTGCGCCGACATCCTGGCGCGGACGCTGGAGCGCTGCGGCGTCAAGGTCGAGTTGCTCGGCTTCACCACGCGCGCCTGGAAGGGCGGGCTTTCGCGCGAGGCCTGGCTGCAATCGGGCAAGCCGGCCAATCCGGGCCGCCTGAACGATCTCAGGCACATCATCTACAAGGCCGCCGACGCGCCCTGGCGCCGCGCCCGCAAGAATCTCGGCCTGATGATGCGCGAGGGGCTGCTCAAGGAGAATATCGACGGCGAGGCGCTGGACTGGGCACATAAGCGCCTGCTCGGCCGGCCCGAGCAGCGCAAGATCCTGATGGTGATCTCGGACGGCGCGCCGGTCGATGATTCCACGCTGTCGGTCAATGCCGGCAACTATCTGGAGCGGCATCTGCGCCATGTCATCGCCGAGATCGAGACGCGCTCGCCGGTCGAGCTGATCGCCATCGGCATCGGCCATGACGTCACGCGCTATTACCGCCGCGCCGTCACCATCGTCGATGCCGAGGAGCTCGGCGGCGTCATGACCGAGAAGCTCGCCGAGCTGTTCGAGGAAGATGGCCCGGCTTCCGGATCCGCTTCCGGCTCGCGCCGCCTGCACTGATGCGCCTCAGCCGTCGCGGCCTGCTGGCAGGGCTGGGTTCGCTCGCGCTGCCACCGGCGGCGCAAGCGATCGAGCAGAATCGCTTTTCCGTCGAGATCGGCGCGCGGCGCATCGCCGCCTTCGAGCCGCGCAGCCCTGAGAAGCGGCGCTTCGGCGCCTTGCAGTTTCGCGGCGGGCTCGTGCTGTCCTGCAGCCATCCGCGCTTCGGCGGCTTCTCTGGGCTGTGGCGTTCCGTCGACGGGCGCGAACTCGTTTCGGTCAGTGATCGCGGCTATTGGCTGACGGCGAAGGTCGCCTCGGACGCTGGGCGGCTGGTCGGGCTGGGGAGCGCCGAGATGGCACCTATCCTCGGCGCCTCGGGGCGGCCGCTGGCGCGCACGCGCTCTTTCGATACGGAGAGCCTCGCGATTGCCGGTGGCGTCGCCTATGTCGGCGTCGAGCGCACGCATGAGGTGCTGCGCTTCGACTGGGCCGGGGAGGGCGTCGAGGCGCGGGCGCGCTCGCTGCCGGTGCCGCCCGAGGTCAAGCGCCTGCCGAGCAACCGCAGCCTGGAGGCGGTCGGCGTGGTGCCGGCGGGGCCGCTTGCCGGCACCGTGGTCGCGATCGCCGAGCGCTCCGGCCGCGAGAACGAGCCGACGCTGGGGGTGATCCTGAGCCCCGGCCGGCCGGGGCTGTTCAAGGTCGTGCGCCATGACGGCTACGACATCACCGATCTCGCCTTCCTGCCCTCCGGCGACATGCTGGTGCTGGAGCGCTGGTACAGGCCGTGGCGTGGCGTCGGCATGCGGATCCGGCGAATCGCCGGGCGCGACCTCAAGCCCGGCGCGCTGCTCGACGGGCCCTACCTGATCGAGGCCGATCTCGGTTTCGAGATCGACAATATGGAAGGGCTCTCTGTCCATCTGGATCAGGGGCGGACGATTCTCACCCTGATCTCGGACGATAATTTCTCGATCCTGCAGCGCACGCTGCTGCTGGAATTCGAGCTGGTCGCATAGTGGGCGTCATGGTCGGGCTTGACCCGACCATCTCTTGCCGAATGAAGTTCCGATGCCTTCCTGTCTCGAGATTCTCGGGTCTGCGCTACGCTTCGCCCGAGAATGACGCCTCATTCGCCAACGAAAAAAGCGGCCTTGCGGCCGCTTCGTTCAAACCCGAGATGAAAACCCGCTCAGTTGGCGGCGAGCTTCTTCTCGAGGTCGCGCTTCAGGCCGAGAGCGCCGACCGAGA
The DNA here is from genome assembly GCF_014764685.1 of Allobosea spartocytisi. Lineage (NCBI taxonomy): Bacteria > Pseudomonadati > Pseudomonadota > Alphaproteobacteria > Hyphomicrobiales > Alloboseaceae > Allobosea > Allobosea spartocytisi. The sequence goes on along the minus strand of NZ_JACXWY010000011.1, from coordinate 93,090 downwards.
GGTCGTCGGCCGCAGCCTTGAGCAGGAAGGCGTCGAGGCCGCCGCGATGCTCGACCGAACGCAGGGCGTTGGCCGAGATGCGCAGGCGCACCGAACGACCGAGCGCGTCCGACTGCAGCGTTACATTGACGAGGTTCGGGCGGAAGACGGTCTTCGTCTTGCGGTTCGAGTGGCTGACGAGGTGGCCGCTCTGGGTGGCTTTCCCGGTCAGTTCGCAACGGCGGGCCATGGCAATCGTTCCTTGCATCCCCGGTTCGCTCAAATAAAAATGCCGACACGCGACGTGCCGGCCATCGAGCACCGGAAGTCAAATTGAGTTGGCGGTTCCATAGCCAAGGCTGTGAGCCACGTCAAGAAAAACTCCAAGCACCGCGATGGCAATCCATCAGCGTTAAGGGATCGTAAAGCGCCGGGCCGGATGCTTTCATCGGAAAGCTGCCCGAGGGTGGCGCTGCGGTCACGATTCGGACCGATTCACAATGCATGTCGCGGCATGATCGCGCCGCTCCGGAGGAACTGGATGAAGCCCGCCGTCGCATCGTCCCTGGCAGGTCTGATCCTCTCGATCTCTTTCGCCACCGCGGCGGTGGAGGCGGCGTCGCTCGACGCCAGATACGATGTCTCGCTGCTCGGCATCACCTTCGGCAAGGCCGGCCTGAGCGGCAGCATCGACGGCGCCAACTACAAGCTCGACCTCGTCGCCAAGCTGACCGGCGTGGTCGGCGGGGTGACCGGCGGCCGCGGCTCGGGCGCCGCGACGGGGGCGCTCGTCGGCGGCAAGCTCTCGCCCAAGACCTTCGCGGTGAGCGCGGCCAACTCCAGCGAGAGCCGCACCGTGCGGATGGCGCTCGCCGACAACAGCGTCGCCGGCATCGACATCGAGCCGCCGATCGACGAGAAGCCGGATCGCGTGCCGCTGACCGATGGCAACAAGCGCAACATCGTCGACCCGCTCAGCGCTTTCATCATGCCGGTCAACGGCAAGGGCAAGGACGCCTGCAACCGCACCCTGCCGATCTTCGACGGCGCGGCGCGCTACGACATCAAGCTCTCGAGCGCGGGCACCCGCCACGTCAAGCTCGACGGCTATAGCGGGCCGGTCTCGATTTGCCAGGCGCGCTATGTCCCCATCGCCGGCCACCGGGCGCTCCGGCCCAGCACCAAGTTCATGGCCGAGAACAAGGATATCACCACCTGGCTCGCGCCCGTGGCGGGCACCGATGTGATGGTGCCGGTGCGCATCTCGGTGAAGACGATGATTGGCACGGCGGTGATCGAGGCGTCGAGCTTCAAGGTCGATCCGGGCGTGACGGCGAGCGCGGCGCGGAACTGACGGGGATCTGCCGTCATGCTCGGGCTTGACCCCAGCATCTCTGAAACAAGAGCCTTCCCGTCATGAGATTCTCGGGTCGAAGCTGTGCTTCGCCCGAGAATGACGCCCGGCAGCAAGCCTTCAATGCGCCGCCGATTTCGAGAACAGGTTGATCACCATGACACCGGCGACGATCAGTGCCATGCCGCCGAGCGCGGGCAGGTCGAGCTTCTGGTCGAAAAGCACCAGCGCGATCAGGCTGATCAGCACGATCCCGACGCCCGACCAGATCGCATAGGCGATGCCGACGGGGATGGTCCGCAGGCACAGCGACAGGAAATAAAACGCGCAGAAGAAGGCCGCGAGGGTGATCAGCGACGGCAACAGCCGCGTGAACTCGTTCGAGGCCTTCAGCGCCGAGGTGCCGATCACCTCGCTGACGATGGCGATGGCCAGGTAGAGATAGCTCATGCGGTCACGGCGTTCGTCCGGCGTTCCGAGGGAGCGCGGGACGCGCCGCGGTCATCCTCGAAAACCGGCCGGAAGAAGGAGCGCTCATAGCTGACGATGAAGCGGTCCTTTTCGTTCATCGCGAAGGCGGCCTGACATTCCGGGTCCGTGGCTGCGCGCTCGCGATACTCTTCATAGGCTGCGAGCGACGGGAAACTGAACATCGCCAGCGCGACATTGGAGGTTCCTTCCGACGGCATGAAATAGCCGTGATGCACGCCGCCGAACTTCTCGACGAGCCGGATCCAGAGCTTGCCATAGGCCTCGAAGGCCGGAAGCTGATAGGGATCGACGATATAGCGCAGATGGCAGGTTATCATGCTCAGGCCACCTGCCGGCTTTCGAGGAAAGCGCGCATCCGCTCCAGCGCCTTCTCGATGTTCTCCAGCGAGTTGGCATAGGAGAGGCGGATATAGCCCTCGCCATGGACGCCGAAATCCGGGCCGCCGATCGTGGCAACGCCGGCATCCTCCAGCAGGGCGGAGGCGAGCTTCTTCGCTTTCCAGCCGGTCCTGGAGACGTTCGGGAAGGCGTAGAAGGCGCCCTTCGGTACGGCGCAGGAGACGCCGGGCAGGCCGTTCAGCCCCTTCACCACCGCCTTCCGGCGCCTGTCGAACTCGGCCATCATGGCGTGGACGGCATCCTGCGGGCCGGTCAGCGCCGCCAGCCCCGCCCATTGCGCGGGGGCGTTGACGCAGGAATGCGAGTTGATCGCGAGCTTGCGGGCGTTGTCGTAGAGCGGCTTCGGCCAGACCGAGTAGCCCAGCCGCCAGCCGGTCATGGCGTAGGTCTTCGACCAGCCGTTGAGCAGGATCAGCCGGTCGCGGATCTCGGGATATGACAGCAGGCAGACGTGGCTTTCGCCGTCATAGACCATCTGGTCGTAGATCTCGTCCGACATGATCGCGACGTCGGGAAACTTCGCCAGGCCTGCGACGAGCTTGTCGACCTCGCTCTTGGGCGTGACGCCGCCGGTCGGGTTGGCCGGCGAATTGACGATGAGCAGGCGCGTCCTCGGCGTGATCAGCGAGAGCGTCTCCTCGGCGGAGAAGGCGAAGCCGTTCTCCTCACGGACCGGCACCGGGATCGGCGTCGCGCCGGTGTACTCGATCATTGAGCGGTAGATCGGGAAGCCGGGGTCCGGATACAGAATTTCCGCGCCGGGCTCGCCGAACATCAGGATCGCCATGAACATGGTGACCTTGCCGCCGGGCACGATCATCACGTTCTCCGGCGAGACCTCCACGGAAAAGCGCTTGTGCAGATCGGCGGCGACGGCCTCGCGCAGCGGCAGGATGCCGTTCGCGGGGGTGTAGCCGTGATGGCCGTCGCGCAGCGCCTTCACCGCCGCCTCGACGATATGCTCCGGCGTCGCGAAATCGGGCTGGCCGATGCCGAGATTGATGATGTCCTTGCCCTGCCGCTGCAGTTCCGTCGCCCGTGCCAGCACGGCGAAGGCGTTCTCCTCGCCGATTCGGGCGAAGGCGGGGGCGACATGGAGGGTCATGATGGCCTCGGGCGTGATCGTTTCCGGCGGCCTGCTTGCCAGCGGCCTTGGGCCACAGTCTTCGCCGGAAAGGGCGCTGCGATGCAAGCCCGCGCGGTCGGTCGCGCCCCGACCATGCAAGGCGCGCATGAAAAATAGTATGATTTATCGTGACGGGCCCTCTTGCGGGCGAAGGGGCCGGACCGGATAATCGTCAAATCATTCTAAGAAAAGGCGCTGCCGCAAGGCCTTGACGGCAGCGCGGGAGAGGAGCGTTCGATGGCAAAGACCCCGGAGAGCAATGTGCCGCGGCAGGACCGCCCGGTGGCGGTTGCGAAGCGCAAGGCAAAGCGGCGCATCAAACCGGAACAGCTCCGCTCGAAAGCCTGGTTCGATAACCCCGCCAATGCCGACATGACCGCGCTCTATATCGAGCGCACCATGAATTTCGGCCTGTCGCGCGAGGAGTTGCAGTCCGGCCGGCCGATCATCGGCATCGCCCAGACCGGCTCCGACATCGCCCCGTGCAACCGGCATCATCTCGAGCTCGCCCCGCGCATCCGCGACGGCATTCGCGAGATGGGCGGCGTTCCCTTCGAGTTCCCGATCCATCCGATCCAGGAAACCTGCAAGCGCCCGACCGCCTCGCTCGACCGCAACCTGCAATATCTCTCGCTGGTCGAGATCCTCTACGGCTATCCGCTCGATGCCGTGGTGCTGACCACTGGCTGCGACAAGACCACCCCGGCGCAGATCATGGCTGCCGCGACGGTCGACATCCCGGCGATTGCGCTGCCGGGCGGGCCGATGCTGAACGGCTCCTTCCGCGGTGAGCGCACCGGCTCGGGCACCATCGTCTGGAAGGCGCGCCAGATGATGGCCGCCGGCGAGATCGACTATAAGGGCTTCGTCGACCTGGTCGCGTCGTCGGCGCCGTCGGCCGGTCACTGCAACACCATGGGCACGGCCTCGACGATGAACGCGCTGGCCGAGGCGATGGGCATGACGCTGCCCGGCGCGGCGGCGATCCCCGCGCCCTACCGCGACCGCTACGAGATGGCCTATCTCACCGGCAAGCGCATCGTCGAGATGGTCTGGGAGGATCTGAAGCCTTCGGACATCCTGACCCGCGAGGCCTTCGAGAACACCATCGTCATCAACTCGGCGATCGGTGGCTCGACCAATGCGCCGATCCACGTCAACGCCATCGCCAAGCATATCGGCGTCAAGCTCGACAACGAGGACTGGACGAAGATCGGCTACGACACGCCGCTGCTGGTCAACATGCAGCCGGCCGGCGAATATCTCGGCGAGGATTATTACCGCGCCGGCGGTCTGCCGGCAGTGATCGCGGAGCTGCTCGCCAAGGGCAAGCTTAAGCCCGCCATCACCGCGAATGGCCGCACCCATGAGGAAAACTGCGCCGGGGCCTTCTCGGGCGATCGCGAGGTCATCAAGACCTATGATGCGCCGATGAAGAAGGAGGCCGGCTTCCTCAATCTCTCCGGCAACCTGTTCGACTCGGCGATCATGAAAACCAGCGTGATCACGCCGGAATTCCGCAAGCGCTATCTGGAGAACCCGAAGGACCCGATGGCCTTCGAGGGCCGCGCCATCGTCTTCGACGGGCCGGAGGATTACCACCATCGCATCGACGATCCGGCGCTCGCCATCGACGAGCACTGCATCCTGTTCATCCGCGGCGTGGGGCCGATCGGTTACCCCGGCGCGGCGGAGGTCGTGAACATGCGGCCGCCGGATTATCTCATCAAGAAGGGCGTCACCGCGCTCGCCTGCGTCGGCGACGGGCGCCAGTCCGGCACCTCGGGCTCGCCCTCGATCCTCAACGCCTCGCCGGAAGCGGCGACGGGCGGAGGGCTCGCGCTCCTCAAGATGGGGGACAAGGTCCGCATCGACCTGAAGAAGCGGACGGCCGACATCCTGATCTCCGAGGCGGAGCTGGCCGAGCGCAAGGCCGCGTTCAAGGCGGCGGGCGGCTACAAATATCCGAAGAGCCAGACGCCCTGGCAGGAGATCCAGCGCAAGATCGTCGATGAGCTCTCCGAGGGCATGGTCCTCAAGCCGGCGGTCAAGTACCAGAAGATCAACAAGAAATTCGGTATTCCGCGCGACAATCATTGAGCGGGGCGCCACAGGCGCTGTCATGCTCGGGCGAAGACCCGAGCATCTCTCGACGAAGAGGCTCCAGTGCCTGCTCCGGTCAGAGTTTCTCGGGTCGCTGCTTCGCATCGCCCGAGAATGACGGACCAGGCGGCATTCGCCGCGCGCAACGGCCCCCGCCGGCTAATGCGCGCGGATGGGGCTGACAAACGGGTCGGCGCTCGACACTATGCCAGCCCGCAGCTCCCGCTGATCTGAAACGATTTAAAATGAGCTATTCCCCGCAGGTCGAAACCTTCCGCAAGCTGCATGAGAGCGGCTGCTTTGTGATGCCCAACCCCTGGGATCTCGGCTCGGCGCGCTGGCTGCGCGGGCAGGGGTTCAAGGCGCTGGCCTCGACCAGCGCGGGCTTCGCCTTCACGCAAGCGCGGGCCGATCAGGATGTGCCGCGCGACATGATGCTCGCCCATCTCGCCGAATTGGTGAAGGCGGTGCCGGATCTGCCGGTCAATGCCGATTTCGAGAACGGCTATGCCGATACGCCCGATGGCGTCGGGGCCAACGTCAAGCTCTGCGTCGCGACAGGCGTCGCCGGACTTTCGATCGAGGATGCGACCGGGCGCGAGGCGGATCCGCTCTATCCGTTCGAGCTTGCGGTCGCGCGGGTGAAGGCGGCGCGCAAGGCGATCGACGAGACCGGCTCGGGCGTGCTGCTGACGGCGCGCGCCGAATGCTTCCTGACCGGCCATCCCGAAGCGCTGAAGGAGTCGGTGCGCCGCATCGAGGCCTATGCGGCGGCGGGCGCCGACGTGCTCTACGCGCCGGGCCCGAAGACGACCGACGACATCCGCACGATCGTCGATGCGGCCGGCGGCAAGCCGGTCAATGCGCTGGTCTATGGCGATTTCGGCCTCTCCGTCGCCGATATCGCGGCGGCCGGCGCGCGGCGCATCTCGATCGGCGGGGCGCTGGCGCGGGCGGCCTGGGCCGCCTTCATCGAGGCGACGCGGCTGATCGCCGAGGAGGGCAGCTTCAAGGGCTTCGCCAATAATGGCCCCTCGGCGCCGCTCAATCCGTTCTTCCGTGGGGATCTCGAGGCGCGTTCGTGAGCGGCGTGCTGCTGATCGCGCCGGAGTGGCTTGGCCATAGCGGGCTCTGGCAGATCGACGCCAAGGGCAAGCGCAAGGCTGTCGATGCCGAGGATATTGGATTGTCGGAGAAGCTTGCCGACCGGCTCGAAGCCTGGATGGATTCCTTCGACGCGATCTATGACGAAGACGACGAGGCGGCCTCCGATTTCCCAAGCGAGGTCGAGCGGTTGGCCTGGGAGGCCGAAGGGCACGCCATCGCGGACGCGGTCGCGCGCGAACTCGGCGCGGGCTGGGACATCCGGCAGGATTTGACCGGCTGGCGGGAAAAGGGAACGTCATGACCTCGTTGCAGAACTGGAAGCCCGTGCCGTTCCCGCCGGCGAAGGTGCTGGAAGGGCGCTATTGCCGGCTGGAGCCGCTCGACGTCGGCAGGCATCTCGACGACATCTGGGCCGCGACGACCGGCCACGATCAGATCTGGGACTGGCTGCCGGCCGCGCCGCCGAAGAGCAAGGACGAATACCGCGCTTTGCTCGAATCGATGGTGGCGAAAGCCGGCATCGTGCCGCTCGCCGTGATCGACAAGGCCGATGGCAAGGCCAAGGGCCATCTCTGGATCATGGAGATCCGCCCCGAGCAAGGCGTCTTCGAAGTCGGCTGGATCACCTATTCGCCGGCGCTGCAGCGCACCCGGGTGGCGACGGAAGCGATCTATCTCGTCGGCGATTACGGCTTCTCGCTCGGCTATCGCCGCTATGAATGGAAGTGCAACAATCTGAACGAGCCCTCGAAACGCGCGGCTTTGCGCTTCGGCTTCCAGTATGAGGGGTTGTTCCGCCAGCACATGGTGGTGAAGGGCGCGAACCGGGATACGGCCTGGTTCTCCATCATCGATTCCGAGTGGCCGGCGCGTGCGCGCGCTTTCCAGGCCTGGCTCGCGCCCGACAATTTCGATGCGCAGGGCCAGCAGAAAGCGTCGCTCACCGATCTCGCCAAGGTCCAGTCCTGACGATGACGCCGCGCCGCGCCACGCCTGCCGATATTCCGGCGATCGTCGCGCTGACGGAGGCAGCCTATCTGCCGAACGAGGCGATCATCGGCGTGCCCTCGCTGCCGCGCCTCGCGGACTATCACGAGGTGCTGGCCAAGCACGAGGTCTGGCTGGTCTATGGCGAAGCGGGGCTCGATGCCGCGCTGGTGCTGGAGATCGAGCCGGAGGATTTCACGATCTGGAGCATTGCGGTGTCGCCGCAGGCCGCGGGCCGCAAGCTCGGCGCGGCGCTGATGGACTTTGCCGAGGCGCGGGCGCGGACGCTCGGCTACGCCTCGATCCATCTCTATACGCACGCGAAGCTCAGCCAGCGCATCGGCTGGTATGAGCGTCTCGGTTTCACCATCACGCATCATGAGGACATGGCCGACCGGCGGCTCACTCATATGCGCAAGACATTTTCCAAAGCCGGCTAAAAAGAGGACGAAGGCATGGCGGGTCGTTTGAAGGGTAAGGTCGCGGTGGTCACTGCCGCGGGGCAGGGCATCGGCCGCGCGATCGCCGAGGCTTTCGTTGCGGAAGGCGCCACGGTCTGGGCGACGGACAAGGACGTCACCCTGCTCGAAGGCATTCCGAAGGCGAAGAAGCGCAAGCTCGACGTGCTTTCGACCAAGGCCGTCAACGCCTTCGCCGAGAAGGTCGGGCCGATCGACATCCTCGTCAACGCTGCCGGCTTCGTCCATCATGGCACGGTGCTCGACACCGACGACAAGGCCTGGGACTTCTCCTTCGACCTCAACGTCAAGGCGATGCACCGCACGATCCAGGCTTTCCTCCCGGGCATGCTGGCCAAGGGCGCAGGCTCGATCGTCAACATTGCCTCCGGCGCCGGCTCGGTGCGCGGCATCCCGAACCGCTATGCCTATGGCGCGACCAAGGCGGCCGTGATCGGGCTGACCAAGGCCGTCGCGGCGGACTTCATCAAGAAGGGCATCCGCTCGAATGCGATCTGCCCGGGGACGATCCAGTCGCCCTCGCTCGACCAGCGCATCAAGGATCTGGCGGCGGCGACCAATGTCACCGAGGCGGCGGCGCGGCAGGCCTTCATCGATCGCCAGCCGATGGGCCGGCTCGGCACGGCGGAGGAGATCGCCTGGCTCGCGGTCTATCTCGCCTCCGACGAAGCGACCTACACCACCGGCCAGATCCACCTCGCCGATGGCGGCTTCGCGCTCTGACGCGCACACAAAAACTCAAGGGAGGTCAGGGTGCATATCCTCGTTCTCGGCGGCGCCGGCATGGTCGGGCGCAAATTCATCGAGCGGCTGGCGCGCGATGGCGGGCTGGGCGGCAAGCCGGTCACCCGCGTGACGGCGCAGGATGTCGTGCCGGCCTCGCCGCCGCCGGCCGCACCCTTCGATTTCGAGGCGGTGGTCTCCGATCTGTCGGTCGAGGGCGCGGCCGAGACGCTGATCGCGACGCGGCCCGAATTGATCGTCCATCTTGCGGCGATCGTCTCCGGCGAGGCGGAGGCCGATTTCGACAAGGGTTATCGGATCAATCTCGACGGCACGCGCTACCTGTTCGAGGCGATCCGTCGAATCGAGGGCTATACGCCGCGCCTCGTCTTCACCTCTTCCGTCGCGGTGTTCGGTGCGCCCTTCCACGACAAGATCGAGGATGAGTTCTTCACCACGCCGCTGACCAGCTACGGCACGCAGAAGGCGATCGGCGAGCTTCTGCTCTGCGACTATTCGCGGCGCGGCTTCTTCGACGGCGTCGGCATCCGCCTGCCGACGATCTGCGTAAGGCCGGGCAAGCCGAACAAGGCGGCCTCGGGCTTCTTCTCCAACATCATTCGCGAGCCCCTGAACGGCGAGGAGGCCGTGCTGCCGGTCTCCGACCAGGTGCGGCACTGGCACGCCTCGCCCCGTTCGGCCGTCGGCTTCCTCGTCCATGCCGCGACGATGGACACCACGAAAATCGGCCCGCGCCGGGCGCTGACCATGCCGGGCTATTCCTGCACCGTCGCCGAGCAGATCGAGACGCTGCGCAAGGTGGCGGGCGAGAACGTCGTGAAGCGGATCAAGCGGGTGCCTGATCCGGTGATCGATGGGATCGTCGCCGGCTGGCCGCGCAATTTCGACCCCCAGCGCGCGCTGGCGCTTGGCTTCAAGGCAGAGTCGAATTTCGAGGAGATCATCCGCGTGCATATCGAGGACGAACTGCACGGGACCTTCGTGAAGTGACTTTGCCGGCCTCAGGGCCGTCAGCATCACGCTTCCATCTGCGGCACGCCCGGCCTTGAGCCGGGCGTGTTCTTTTTTCAAGCTCCGGTGCGCTCAGGCCGCACAGGTCTCGCTCTGCGACTGCTGGAGCCGTGCCGGAAGCTCCGGCTCCGCATCGGCGGATGTCCTGGCCTCGAGCTCGGGCGCATGGGCCCAGCCGGTGGCGCCCCAGCTCTTCAGCGCCGCCCAGGTCGAGCGGTCGAGCCGGAACTGCTCGCAAGGGAACAGCCCGCCCCGCGCCGGCAGCGACTTGAGGAAGGAGCCCTCCGGCCGGAAGCCGGACTTCTCCAGGACCCGCCGCGAAGCCGGATTGATGACGCGGGTATCGGCCTCGATCGCCGGCACGTCGACCAGCGAGAACAAGGTGTCGATCAGCCCCTGCACCGCCTCCGTCGCATAGCCCTTGCCCCAATGCTGGGTGCCGAGCCAGTAGCCGATGAAGGGCGTGCCCGAGGCCTGCCGGTGCGCGCCGATCATGCCGATCAATTCGTTGGGCTTCGCGCGCGGGGTGACCGCCAGCACGAGGTGCTCGCCCAGCGCATTGCCCTTGCGCATCGCGAAGATGAAGGGTTCGACCGCCTCGGGCGGGTAGGGATGCGGGATATTGGCCGTCATCTCCGCCACGGCCTTCTCACCGGCCTGGCGCAGGATGGCGGCGGCATCCGCCATACGCGGCCAGCGCAGCCAGAGACGCCGGGTCTCGAGCCGGAAGACATCGTCGCGGGTCAATTCGGGGAACATTCTCGTCTCTCCGTCGGCGCAAACGAAAAAAGGGAGCTGGGACTTCGGTCCCATCTCCCCTTCGCTGACCTTCGGGAGACCCATTTCGGGCCTTCAACCCTTGATCCGTTCGGTTCGATGGAACCGGCGGATCGAGAGAATTCCCTATCCGCCTTTTACTCTGCGGCCTCTTGGGCCGGGACTACGTTCACGAAAGCTCGGCCGAGTTTCGTCGTGAATCGGACGCGGCCGTTCGTCGTCGCAAAGAGGGTATGGTCTTTGCCCATGCCAACGTTCGCGCCGGCATGCCACTTGGTGCCGCGCTGACGAATAATGATGTTGCCGGCAACGACGGCCTGATCGCCGAAGCGCTTCACGCCGAGTCGCTTGCTTTCGGAATCGCGGCCGTTACGCGACGAGCCGCCTGCCTTTTTGTGAGCCATAACGCCCTACCTCAAAACTTCTCGTGTCTCTCTAACCCGAATCGGCGGCGAAAGCCACCCGGTTCGGATACGAAATGCCGGAGCACCATTCTGTCAGGAGCGACAGGCCGAGGACGTAAGCCTTCGGCGATGGCGATCCGGCGTGGATATCGACGCCGGGAAACCCGGTCTCAGGCCTCGGACGCCTCGTCCTTGGCCTTCTTGGCAGGGGCCTTCTTGGCCGCGGCCTTCTTCGGCTTCTCGGCATCCTCGCCGGCCTCGGCCTTGGCGGCCTTCGGAGCAGCCTTCGCCTTGGCGGCGACCGGAGCAGCGGCGGCATCGCCCTTCTTCATCTCCGGCTGCTTGCCGCCGGTGAGGATGTCGGTGATGCGGATGACGGTCAGCTCGGCGCGGAAGCCGCGCTTGCGCTTCGAGTTCTGGCGGCGGCGCTTCTTGAAGGCGATGACCTTCTCGCCACGGGCCTGCTCGACGATCTCACCGACGACGGTGATCTCGGAGAGGGCCTTGGCGTCGAGCGTGGTCTTCTCACCTTCGGTGAGCATCAGCACGGAGCCGAAAGCGACGGTGTCGCCCGGGTTGCCCTCGATCTTGGCAGCGGTGATCTTGTCGTTGGCGGCGACGCGGAACTGCTTCCCGCCGGTCTTGATGACTGCGAACATTTTGTCCTCCATGTTCGGCCCCGCCCTGTCACGGCCTCCGGACTGGAAGCGCATGCGGGACGGCTTTTTGGCAGTCGATTGCGTGGTCTGGTTTGCTCTTGCCGGCACGCGACGCAGCGCACATGCCAAAAGAGATCGGGCGCGGGTTTCCCCACGCCGGACGGTGCTCGATAGTCGGGCTCTCCGCGAAGGTCAAGCGAAAGCGGCGGGGGACGATCGATTTCTCCCGCCCGGGAGGCTTGCCCCTCGGGCGTGGCTTGTGTAGTAAGCGCCTCGCTTCGACCGATAGCGACCGCGGACAGGTGGCAGAGTGGTTGAATGCACCGCACTCGAAATGCGGCATACCTGCAAGGGTATCGGGGGTTCAAATCCCTCCCTGTCCGCCATCATCCCGCCAAGGGATTGAGACCATCGATATCACCGCGCCTGACCTGATCCGTTCCCGGCTTGCGCTGGGAAAGTGGGCGAAAGCCCGCAAAGGTTGACGCAATCATCATGCGTGCGCGCCGACCGCGTCCTCGTTCTTTTTCAGCACGCCGAACGACGCATGCAGCAGCTCTCCTCAGGCCGGCGCGGAATACGCTTCGGCGCCAAATGGGATAACATTTAGGAAGCGGGAATGGCCAAGCGTACGAAATCCAAAGCTCTCGATACCGAGTTCACGATGTTCGATGTCATCTATGAGGATGGGTCGAGAACCTCCAACCGACGCGTTCCGACAGCGCTGCTCGGGGGGCTTGATGGCGATGAGCCGGCCAAGGCGGCAATCCTGGAGCAGGACCAGATCATCTCCGAGAAGTCGGGCAAGCCGCCCTTGGCGATCGCGACCCTCGTCCGGTCGACGAAGGCAGCGGCCGAGCCAGAGAAGCGCAAGGATGACCGCAAGAAGCGCAGTGCGTGATCGGCGAGGAGTTGGATAGGCCAGCAGATGCCGGCGAATCGCCACCGGCCGCAGAGAAGACGTGCGGGGCTCGGTCTTTCTTCCCGCCGATCCGTTCGTAGAAGCCGAGCCCGGTGAGCCGCCCCAGGTTCGCGGGAGGCCCCGACTCCCAAGAGGGCGGGGCTCTGACGAGCAAGGCGACGAATACGTTCTCGCCTGAGATGCCTGCTTGCGCGGTGCCCGCTGGGTCGTGTCAGCCGGGCGTTTTACACGCTGGCGCGGAGCCGGCGTCAGATCTCGGACAAACGGGCTCCAAAGCAGCTGGAAACGAACCGGGGTCGGACCGATCTTCGGCAGGCAACGCCAAGTCCGAACGCCGGCAGTTGCTGTGACGCATTAACCATTAACGGGGTTTTAACTTTTCGAAAGCCCGAAAGCCGCGCTATTTTGTTAAGGAGTTGTTAACCATACGGCGGCCCCGGCATGCGTATCAGAGCCAGGTTGATCCTTTCGATTGTTGCTCTGCTTGCGCATTTTTCGATGCCGATCTCCTCGGCCGCGGCCGGTGCGACCCAAGCCGAGCGCCTGCCGGTCGCAGAGCCTGCCGCATTCGCCCGGATCGGCGGGCAAGCGAGGCCGATGATCGGCTGGACCCTGTTTTGCCAGGCGCAGCCGCTCGAGTGCAGCGAAACGCGGCTCGCTCCGGTGGCGGTGATCCTCACGCCGGACTCATGGGCGGAGCTCAACGCCATCAACGCCTTGGCCAACAAGCAGATCAAGCCGATCGGCGACGACGACCATTACGGGATCTCCAAAATGGGGATCCCCAATTGGTGGACTTACCCCGATGACGGATCCGGCAATTGCAATGACTATGTGCTGCTCAAGCGGCGGCTCCTCATCGAGGCCGGGTGGCCGAAATCCGCGCTGCTCATGACGGTCGTCGTTACCCCCGAGGGTGAAGGGCATCTGGTTCTGACAGTCCGGACGGACCGGGGCGACCTCATCCTCGATAATGTGCGCGAGAAGATTCTGGTCTGGAACAAGGTCGGCTACCGCTTTGTGAAGCGGCAATCCGCCGCGAACCACAATGTCTGGCTTTCGATCGAGGCCGACGAGCTTGCTCCCGCGACATCCGCGGCCTCGTCGCGGGTCAGCAGTCGTTGAGGCTCCAGTATTTGCTCACGAGCTCTCTGTCATCGTCGTCCAGGACGGCGAAAGTGCCGGGGATCACGACGAAAAACCGTTGCGCCGATTTTCCCGACGCGGCGACTCGGCCGCATACGGCGAACCCCGGCATCCGCCTGCTCGGGCGAATTCTCAGATCGGACATCCTGGCTGCCGGCCCCAGTCGCCGGTTCAGTGCTTCCTGAGTGAGACGCGGAACGTCGCCGCGCGTCGCGGGAGCTTCTCCTGGAGCAGCGGCAAGCGTGATCTGCAGGGCTGTGAGGATGGCCGCGGTCCAGCTCGTCATGGCGAAAGCATCTTTGCTGTGGTGGCGCCGGGCAAGAGCAGGGCTCCAGCCCAGAGAAACGCCGACGCCCAGTTCGAGAGATGGAAGGCGAGGGGTGGCATAGCCGACAGACCCGCGACGAGCGGGACCGTCGCGCGCAACGGCCCGAAAAAGCGGCAGCCGACGATACCGAGCCAACCCCATTGCCGAAAGAATGCTTCTGCGCGGCCCATCAATGCAGGATGGCGCAATGCGAAGCGCGAGCGCCGCATCGTTGCCTCGTACCGCCTTCCGAGCCAGTAGGAGACCCAGTCTCCCAGCGCAGCCCCTATGGAGATCGCGATCCAGATGGGCAGAAAGGCGATGCCGCTGGCGCCTATCAGGCCGCCGATCGCCAGCAATAGAGCTGTGCCGGGAATGATCAGGGAGACGAAGGCAAGGGATTTGAGGAAAGCCAGAAGAAACGCAATCGGCGCCGCCCAGGCTTCGTGAGCCTGAATAAAGGACAGAACGGGCGCAATCCACTCATTGAGGATCGCGAGGACGCCGTGGTTTGCGAGGGTGTCCTTCAATCCGTCAGCCCCGTTGGCGCTTGCGTCGTTGCGGCTTTAGCAGGCCGGTTTATCCGGGCAAGCGGTGTGGTGCGAGATGAAGAGCTGCCTTCCGGTGCCACCTTTAGTCCTCGCCTCGCGCGGCCGCAAACGTCGTCACGGCACCCTCGGCTGCAGGCGCGCATTCATGCAATCGGATCCGGCTGCTGAAGCGGGAGATGAGCCTGTAAAGTCCAGGCTCGGGGTGGCTCGACGGTGAGCTGCCGGAGTGCTACACACGGTCGATAGGATAGGCATTAAGCTATTGATCTTACTCGGTAAGAGGCGCGGAAAGCCACATCCATCCCTCTCCGCCACTTCCGCATTGCGCGCAGTTGCCATGGGGTTGCTGTGCACGGGCTGTTTTCATGCGCGTTGACGTCCTGGGACTTCAGGCTTTCGTCGCCATAGCCGAGCGCGGCAGCTTCCGCGCTGCCGCCTCCCATCTCAATCTCTCCCAGACCGCGCTCAGCCATCGCATCCGCAAGCTGGAGGAGATGCTCGGCACGCCGCTTTTTCTGCGCACGACCCGGCAGGTCTCCCTGACCGCCGCCGGCACGACGCTGCTGCCGCGGGCGCGGCGCATCTTCGAGGATCTCGGTTCCGCACTCGACGAAGTCCGGATCGATCTGCAGGAAGGGGACGATCAGGTCTCGGTCGGCTGTCTGCCGACCGTCGCGGTGCATTGCATGCCGTCGGTCATCGCCGCCTTCGCCAGGCGCCATCCCGGCGTCGGGGTGAGGGTCCACGACAATTCGGCGTCCGAGATCGCCGGCAAGGTCCAGTCCGGCGAGGTCGAGTTCGGCGTCACCATCGTTGCCGCCAATCGCTGGGATCTGGAGCTGAAGCCGGTCGTGAAGGAGCCCTTCGTTCTGGTCAGCCATCGCGACATGCCGCTGGCCCAGGCCGCTTCGCTGACATGGGCGCAGTTGCAAGGCGAGCCGCTGGTGCGGATCAGCGCCGAAACCGGCAACCGCATCCTCATCGACGATGCGCTGGGCGCACGGCGCGAGAGCCTGACCTGGCGCTACGAGGTCCAGCGGGTGGTCACGGCGGTCAGCCTGGTGCGCTCCGGCATCGGCTACGCGATCGTCCCTCAGCTCGCGCTCGACGCGGTCGAGGCCGGCGGGCTGGTGGCGGTGCCGCTGCGTTCGCCGACCGTCACGCGCACGCTGGGCATCGTCACGCGCAAGACCGTGCCGCTGCGGCCCGTGGCGCGCGATCTTCTCTCGTTGCTGAGCCAGGCCCTGAAGCGCAGCATCACGCCGCGCCGAGATGAATGAAATTAATCAATCGCTGCATTCTTATCATTTGATGAGGGAATGAGGCTGCTCCACCTTTGCCGCGGGAGAAAACGCACAAGGGAGTGGCGGCGATGGCTGGTTCGGCCAGGATCGCATTCATCGGCTATGGCGAGGTCGGCCAGACGTTCTCGCGCGGATTCCTGGCCCATGGCGTGGCCGGGATTCACGCCTATGACCTGCTTTTCGGCAGCGGGCCTGGCAGCAGGCTCGAGGAAGCGGCGCGCCGGATCGGCGTGACCTGCGCCGACACAGCCGAACGGGCTTGCACTGAGGCCACCTTCGTCTTCTCGGCCGTTACGGCGGACCGCACCGAGGCGGTGGCCGCCGAGGCCGCAAGCTGGCTGAAGCCCGGCCAGATCTTCGTCGATGTCAATTCGGCCGCGCCCACGACCAAGCAGCGGGCGGCGCAGGCGATCGCGGCAAGCGGCGCCGATTATGTCGAGGCGGCGGTGATGGCGCCGGTGCTGAAGCCCGGCCTGCGGGTCCCGATCCTCGCCGGCGGCCCGAAGGCGGTGGATGCGGCCGAGGCGCTCAACCGACTCGGCATGAACCTGACACCGGTCTCCGAAATCTTCGGACGGGCATCGGCGATGAAGCTCTGCCGCAGCATCGTCATCAAGGGACTGGAGGCGCTGATGGTGGATTGCGCCGCCGCCTGCGAGGCCTGGGACGTCAAGGATCCCGTCTTCGCCAGCCTGCACGAGACCTTTCCCTCCATCGATTTCCATGCGCTCGCCGCCGATATGCGCGAGCGTGTCGCGACCCACGGCATCCGGCGGGCGGCGGAGATGCGCGAGGCAGCCGAGATGCTCGCCGCCGCCGGCCTCGAACCCGGCCTCGCCAGCGCCATCGCGGACGCCCAGCAGCGCGGGGCGCGCGCCAAGCCGGCGGCAGGAGCCTGAGGCCATGGCCCAGATCGCCATTCCCTGCATGCTGATCCGCGGCGGCACCTCGAAGGGAGCCTATTTCCTGCGCGGCGACCTGCCGGCTGACAATGCGGCGCGGGACGCATTCCTGCTTGCGGTGATGGGCTCGCCCGACAAGCGGCAGGTCGATGGGCTCGGCGGCGCGCATCCGCTGACGAGCAAGGTCGCGATCGTCTCGCCGTCCAGCGAGCCGGGCTGCGACATCGATTTCCTGTTCGCGCAGGTCGGCATCGAGACGGCGCAAGTCGATACGACACCGAATTGCGGCAACATCCTCGCCGGCATCGGGCCCTTTGCCCTGGCGCGCGGTTTGGTCAAGGCGCAGGGCGCGCGCACGACCGTCCGGGTCCGCACCATCAACACCGGCACCATCGCCGATCTGACCATGGATACGCCCGATGGCGAGGCGAGCACCGAGGGCAGCGCGCGCATCGATGGCGTGCCGGGGACCTCGGCGCCGATCGATATCGGCTTTCTCGATGCCGAGGGCTCGGTCTGCGGCGCGCTGCTGCCGACCGGCCATGTCGTCGATGTGATCGAGAGCGTGCCGTGCACGCTGATCGACAATGGCATGCCGGTGATCGTGATGCGCGCGGCCGATATCGGACGCAGCGGCTACGAGTCGCGCGAAGAGCTCGACAAGGATAGGGAGCTGAAGCAGCGGATCGAGCGCATCAGGCTCGCAGCCGGGCCGCTGATGAATCTGGGCGATGTTTCCGGGAAGGTCGTGCCGAAGATCGCGCTCGTCGCGCCGCCGCAGGCCGGTGGCGCGATCTGCACGCGCAGCTTCATCCCGCATGAATGCCACGCCTCGATCGGTGTTTTCGCGGCAGTGACGGTCGCGACCGCGGCCGTGCTGCCGGGTTCGCCGGCGGCGTCCGTCGCGGCGATGCCCGAGGGCCGCGAGCGCTCGCTCTCGGTCGAGCATCCCACGGGGGAGTTCACGGTGACACTCACGGTCGGCGGCACGGCCGAGCGGCCTGTGGTCGAGCGGGCCGGGCTCCTGCGCACCGCACGCATCCTGATGGAGGGCCGCTCCTTCGTGCCGGCGAGCGCCCTGGCCGCACATGCGGGCAGCGCCCGCCATGCCGCCGAATGAGTTGAGAGAGGGTTGAGGTTTCGATGGCGAACGCGCAGAAGACGGGTCTCGTGATCACCGCCCATCCGGGCGATTTCGTCTGGCGCGCGGGCGGCGCCATCGCGCTGCATGCGAAGCGCGGGATGCGGGTGAAGATCCTCTGCCTGTCCTATGGCGAGCGCGGCGAGAGCCAGTTCGCCTGGAAGAAGGCTGGCGTCAGGATGGAGGAGGTCAAGGCCCAGCGCCGGGAGGAGGCCGAGGCTGCGGCCGAACTGCTCGGCGCCGAGATCGAGTTCATGGACGCAGGCGACTATCCGCTGCGCACCACGCCGGAGATGCTCGACCGCGCCATCGACATCTTCCACGAATTGGGGCCGAGCTTCGTGCTGACCCATGCACTCGAAGACCCCTACAATGTCGACCATCCCGAGGCGGCGCGCTTCGCCCAGGAGGCCCGCATCATCGCGCAGGCGGCCGGCCACAAGCCCGATCCGGAGCGTGCCTATGCCGCCCCGCCGGTCTTCCTGTTCGAGCCGCACCAGCCCGAGCAATGCGACTTCAAGCCGAATGTCATCCTCAACATCGACGAGGTCTGGGAGGTGAAGCGCCGGGCCTTCGAGATCCTCGCCGCGCAGAAGCATCTCTGGGAATATTACACCCGCGTCGCGCTCAATCGCGGCATGCAGGGCGGCCGCAACTCCGGCAAGGCGATGACCTATGGCGAGGCCTATCAGCGGCTGTTTCCGGAAGCGCTGGAGGCGCTGGCATGACCCGGTGGGCATCCGCGCCCGCCAGTCCAAGGAAGACGAAAAACCTAGACGATTGGCGGCTGGCGAAGGCGGACGGGATATGTAGGCTATGCGCAAAGGCCCTGCCAAAGCGGGCCGCGTCCATCGCGACGGCGATGAGAACGAAGAACGGCTTCGCAGAGAGCCAATTCAGGGGAAGGGAACGGACATGACGGTTCGCAGGACGTTACTCGGTGGCATGCTCGGGCTGGCGCTGGCCGCCTCGACGAGCGGGTTTGCGCTGGCGCAGGAGGCGGTGAAGATCGGCCTGATCCTGCCGATGACGGGGCCTTTCGCCTCGACCGGCAAGCAGATCGATGCCGCGGTGAAGCTCTTCCTCGCCAGGGAAGGCGCCACCCATGGCGGTCGCAAGCTCGAAGTGATCCTCAAGGACGATGCCGGTAACGCCGATGCGACGCGGCGCCTCGCCCAGGAGCTGGTCGTCAACGAAAAGGTCTCGGTGCTTGCCGGCTTCGGGCTGACGCCGCTTGCCATGGCGACCGCACAGATCGCGACGCAGGCCAAGGTGCCGGAGATCGTGATGGCGGCGGCGACCGCCTCGATCACCGAGGCCTCGCCCTATATCGTGCGGACCTCCTTCACCTTGCCGCAGGCTTCCGAGCCGATGGCCAACTGGGCCGCCAAGAACGGCATCAAGAAGGTCTTCACCGTCGTCACCGATTACGGGCCGGGCATCGATGCCGAAACCTCCTTCGCCAACACGTTCAAGGAGGCCGGTGGGACCGTCGAGAGCGTGCGCATCCCGCTGCGCAATCCGGATTTCGCGCCCTTCCTCCAGCGCGTCTCGGAGGCCAAGCCCGACGCGCTCTTCGTCTTCGTGCCGTCGGGCGTCGGCGCGCAGTTCATGAAGCAGTTCATCGAGCGCGGCCTCGACAAGGCCGGCGTCAAGCTGATCGGCACCGGCGACGTGGTCGATGACGACATCCTCGAAGGCATGGGCGATGTCGCGCTCGGCGCCATCACCACGCACCACTATTCGGCCGCACATGACAGCCCGGCGAACAAGGCCTTCGTCGAAGCCTTCCAGAAGGCCAATCCCGGCATGCGCCCGAACTTCATGGCGGTCGGCGGCTATGACGGGATGAAGCTGATCGCCAAGGCGCTCGACGCGACCAAAGGCGACGCCAGCGGCGACAAGCTGATCGCGGCGATGAAAGGCGCCTCCTGGGAGAGCGTGCGCGGGCCGGTGAAGATCGACCCCGACACCCGCGACATCATCCAGAACATCTATGTCCGCAAGACGCAGAAGCTCGGCTCCGAGCTGCACAATGTCGAGTTCGAGACGATCAAGGACGTCAAGGACCCGGTGAAGGCCCGCAAGTGACGGGCTTTCCGACGGCGGCGGATCGACGCGCATGCTGACCATCCTGTTCGACGGCATCGCCTATGGGATGGTGCTGTTCGTTCTCGGCTGCGGGCTCTCCGTGACCATGGGGTTGATGAATTTCGTCAACCTCGCCCACGGCGCCTTCGCGATGCTCGGCGGCTATGTCGCCGTGCTGGCGATGCAGCGGCTCGGCCTGCCGTTCCTGGCGAGCCTGCCGCTCGCCTTCCTCGCGGCGGCGCTGGTCGGCGTCGTGCTGGAGCGGCTGATCTACCGGCCGATGTATACGAAAAGCCATCTCGATCAGGTGATGTTCTCGATCGGGCTGGTCTTCATGGCGGTGGCCGGCACGGACTGGCTGATGGGCTCGACCCAGCAGTTCATCCGCCTGCCGGACTGGCTGCAGGGGCGCTTCGAGGTCGCCGGCATCGGCATCGGCCGTTATCGGCTCTTCGTCATCGTCGTCTGCGGCCTGCTCGCCGTCTCGCTGCAATGGGGCTTCACCCGCACCCGCTTCGGCAGCCGGCTGCGCGCGGCGGTCGACGATGCGCGGGTGGCGCGCGGTCTCGGCATCCCCGTCAACCGCCTGTTCGCACTGACCTTCGCGCTTGGATCGGGGCTGGCGGGATTGGGCGGCGCGCTCGGCATCGAGCTGATGGGCCTCGACCCGACCTTCCCGCTGAAATTCATGATCTACTTCCTGATCGTCGTCACGGTCGGCGGCACGTCCAGCATCACCGGGCCGTTCTTCGCCGCGATGCTGCTCGGCGTCGCCGATGTCGTCGGCAAGTATCTCGTGCCGCAGGTCGGCGCCTTCATCATCTACGCGCTGATGGTCGTGCTGCTGATCACTCGGCCGCACGGGCTGTTCGCGAAGGCGCGGGCATGACGATGCCCGTGTTCGAGACACGCGTCCGGCAGGCGCTGTTCGCCTCGCGGCGCTGGCATCCGGCCGAAATCGTCTTCTGGTGTCTCGCCTTCGCGGCCTTCCTGCTGTTCCCGCGCAACCTGCTGCTGCTCAACGAGATCGCGATCCTCGCGCTGTTCGCGCTCTCGCTCGATCTGATCCTCGGCTATGCCGGCATCGTCTCGCTGGGACACGCCGCCTTCCTCGGCATGGGCGCCTATGCGGCCGGGTTGCTCGCCAAACATGTCTCGGCCGATCCGTTTGCCGGGCTGTTGGCCGGCATGGGAGCGGCCGGGTTGCTCGGCCTCGTCACCAGCCCGCTCGTCTTGCGCGGCACCGATCTCACCCGGCTGATGATCACGCTCGGCGTGGCGCTGATCCTCTACGAGCTGGCGAATTCGCTGAGCGCGCTGACCGGCGGCGCCGACGGTTTGCAGGGCATCATGATGGCGCCTGTGCTCGGCCTGTTCGATTTCGATATTTTCGGCCGCACCGCCTATCTCTATTCGCTCAGCGTCCTCTTCCTGCTGTTCCTGATCGCAAGGCGGGTGGTGCATTCGCCCTTCGGCCTGAGCCTGCGCGCGATCCGCGACAATCCGCTGCGGGCCGCGGCCTCGGGAGTTCCGAATGATCGGCGTCTTGCCGCCGTCTACACGCTCGCGGCGGCCTATGCCGGGGCGGCGGGCGCGCTGCTTGCCCAGACGACGCAATTCGTCTCGCTCGACGTGCTCGATTTCCACCGCTCGGCCGATCTGATGCTCGTGCTGATCATCGGCGGCGCCGGCTATCTCTATGGCGGGCTGATCGGGGCGATCGCTTTCAAGCTGCTGCAGGACCTGATCGCGAGTTTCACGCCGCAATACTGGATGTTCTGGATCGGGCTCTTCCTCGTGCTCTTCGTGCTCGGTGGACGCGAGATGATCCATGGCGCGGTCAAGGCCGTTGCGGCACGCTTCGCCCGGCTCGGCAAGGGAGCGGCCCGATGAGCGCGGTGCTGCAAACCTTCGACCTGTCCAAGAGCTTCGGCGGCATCACCGCGACCGATCATGTCGATTTCACGCTCGCGAAGGGCGCGCGCCATGCGCTGATCGGCCCGAACGGCGCCGGCAAGACCACCTTCGTCAATCAGCTCACCGGCGTGCTCCGGCCGAGCTCCGGCCGCATCGAACTGATGGGCGAGGACATTACCGCGTTGCCGCGCGAGGCGCGGGTGAAGCGCGGGCTCGCCCGCACCTTCCAGATCAACCAGCTTTTCGGGACGATGACGCCGCTCGAGATGATCGCGCTCGTCACCTCCGAGCGGCTCGGCCGTGGCAGCCATCCGTTTCGCGCGCTCGACCGCGATCTGGAGCTGGTGGGTCAGACTGCCGAGATTCTGACGCGCTTCCGGCTCGACGACATCATGGACCGGCGCATCGCGACACTGCCCTATGGCAAGCAGCGCCAGATCGAGATCGCTGCCGCCTTCGCTGCAAGGCCGAGCGTGCTGCTGCTCGACGAGCCGGCGGCCGGCGTGCCAGAGGCCGAGCGGCGCGAATTGATGCAGACGGTCGCCGCACTCCCCGACGACGTCTCCGTGCTGCTGATCGAGCACGATATGGATCTCGTCTTCCGCTTCGCCACGCGCATCACGGTGCTGGTCAATGGCCGCGTGCTGGCGGAGGGGACGCCGGAGGAGATGGCGCGCGACAGCAGCGTGCGCGCGGCCTATCTCGGCGAGGGCGCCCATGCCTGACGCATCGCTGCCTGAGCTGCTCAAGATCGAGAAGCTGAGCGCCGGCTATGGCGAGGCGCAGGTGCTGTTCGACATCGACCTGGCGCTGGCCGAGGGGCAGTCGCTCGCGCTGCTCGGCCGCAACGGCGTCGGCAAGACGACTTTGGTCAACAGCATCATCGGCGTCACCCGCCGGCGCGGCGGGCGGATCGTGCTGGCCGGGCGTGATCTCACCGCCGCCTCGCCGGAGCAGAGGGCGCATGCCGGCATCGGCTG
This sequence comes from Allobosea spartocytisi, assembly GCF_014764685.1. Taxonomy (NCBI): domain Bacteria; kingdom Pseudomonadati; phylum Pseudomonadota; class Alphaproteobacteria; order Hyphomicrobiales; family Alloboseaceae; genus Allobosea; species Allobosea spartocytisi. The sequence goes on along the minus strand of NZ_JACXWY010000011.1, from coordinate 70,208 downwards.
GGTTCCGCAGGAGCGCAACATCTTCAAGTCGCTGACCGTGCTGGAGAACCTGACGGCGGTGGCCCGGCCGGGGCCCTGGGATGCCGCCCGCGTCTTCGGCATGTTCCCGCGATTGGCGGAGCGGAAGACCAATCTCGGCAACCAGCTTTCCGGCGGCGAGCAGCAGATGCTGGCGATCGGCCGGGCCTTGATGATCAACCCGAAGCTTCTGCTGCTCGACGAGCCGACCGAGGGGCTGGCGCCGATCATCGTCGAGGAGCTGCTCAAGGCGCTGAAGGCCCTGTTCCGCGAGGAGGGGCTTTCCGCCATCGTGATCGAGCAGCATGCGCGCAAGATCCTCGAGCTGACGGACGAGACCATCGTGCTCGAACGCGGCCGCGTGGTCCTCGCCGAGCGCAGTGCTACGCTCATCGCCGAGCCCGAGCGGCTCGAACACCATCTCGGCCTCGCCGCCGCAGCCTGACCGTCAAGAACCGGAGGAAACCTGATGACCCAGAGGAAGAAGCCACCATTCCGGGGCGACATGGTGGGAAGCCTGCTGCGCAGCGCGCCCGTCAAGGAAGCCCGCGCCAAGGTCGCTGCGGGCGAGATGGCGCAGGCCGAGCTGGCGAAGATCGAGGACGAGGAGATCAGGAAGCTCGTCCGCAAGCAGGAGGAGATCGGCCTGCAGGCGGTGACCGACGGCGAATACCGCCGCGCCTTCTGGCATTTCGACTTCCTCGACGGCTTGACCGGCGTCACGACCTACGAGACCGATGCCGGCATCCAGTTCAAGGGCGTCGCCACGAAGGGGCATGGCATCCGCGTCACCGGTAAGCTCGACTTCCCGGCCGACCACCCGCATCTGGCCCATTTCAAGTTCCTGGCCTCGGTGACCAGCCGTGTGCCGAAGATGACCATCCCGAGCCCGTCCATGCTGCATTACCGCGGCGGGCGGAAGGCGATCGATCCGAGCGCCTATCTCAAGATGGAGGATTACTACGACGATCTGGGCAAGGCCTATGGCAAGGCGATCAAGGCCTTCTACGATGCCGGCTGCCGCTATCTGCAGCTCGACGATACCAGCCTGTCCTATTTCTGCGATCCCGAGCAGCGAAAGATGCTGGCCGAGCGCGGCGACGATCCGGACAAGCTGATCTTCGTCTATCGCGACGTGCTCAACGCGGCGTTGAAGGCGAAGCCCGCCGACATGCAGATCACCACCCATACCTGCCGCGGCAACTTCAAATCGACCTTCATCGCGTCCGGCGGCTACGAGCCGGTGGCCGATCTCGTCTTCAACCAGATCGATGTCGACGGCTATTTCATGGAGTGGGACGACGACCGCTCGGGCGGCTTCGAGCCGCTGCGCTTCCTGCCCAAGGGCGACAAGCAGGTCGTGCTCGGCCTCGTCACTTCCAAGTTTGGCACGGTCGAGAGCAAGGACAACCTGAAGCGTCGCATCGAGGAGGCCGCCAAGTTCGCGCCGCTCGAACAGCTCTGCCTGTCGCCGCAATGCGGCTTCGCCTCGACGGAAGAAGGCAATGTGCTGGCCGAGGACGAGCAATGGGCCAAGCTCTCGCGCATTCTCGAAGTGGCGAAGGAAGTCTGGGGCTGAAAGCGCCTTTGGGGGAAATCTGGTCATCCCGGACGGAGCGAAGCGAAGATCCGGGATCCATGCCTGAACATTGATCGGAAAGGCTCCGGCATGGATCCCGGGTCAAGCCCGGGATGACCGCGTGGCTCCGTGCAAAATCAGCTTGCTCCAGAGGACACCAGACATGAGCGCCGAGCCCTGCTTCGACATCGCCCATCTCGGCCATGTCGAACTCTTCACCAACAAGCCGCAGGAGAGCCTCGACTTCTTCGTCAACATCTTCGGACTGACGGAGAGCGGGCGCGCGGGCGACTCCGTTTATCTGCGCGCCTGGGACGATTACGAGTTCCACACGCTGAAGCTGACGGCCTCGAATACGACCGGCGTCGGCCATATCGGCTATCGCGCTGCGAGCGAGGCGGCGCTCCTGCGCCGCGTCGCGGGAATCGAGGGGATGGGCGCGGGCATCGGTTGGGTCGAGGGCGACCTCGGCCATGGCCGCGCCTATCGCTTCCGCGACCCCGACAACCATGTCTTCGAGATCTATTTCGACACGAACAAATATGTGGCGCCCGAAGGCGAGCGGCCGGCGCTGAAGAACCAGGCGCAGCGCAACCATGGCCGGGGCTGCGCCGTGCGCCGGATCGATCACGTCAACCTGCTGGCGCAGGACGTCGCCGCGATCCGCGACTTCATGCCGAAGGCGCTGGGCAGCCGCGTCACCGAGCAGATCGTGCTGGATTCCGGCGAGGTCGGCGGCTGCTGGTTCACCGTCAACAACAAGAGCTACGATATCGCCTATACGCGCGACCACACGCCGGCGCAGGCGCGCTTCCACCATGTCACCTATGCAGTGGACCAGCGCGAGCACATCCTGGAGGCGGCCGATCTCTTCCTGGAGAACGGCGTCTTCATCGAGACCGGCCCGCACAAGCATGCGGTGCAGCAGACCTTCTTCCTCTATGTCTATGAGCCGGCCGGCAACCGCGTCGAGATCGCCAATGCCGGCGCGCGCCTGATCCTGGACCCGGACTGGCAGACCGTGACCTGGACCGAGACAGAGCGGAAGAAGGGCCAGGCCTGGGGGCTCAAGACGATCGAGAGCTTCCACATGCATGGCACGCCGCCGGCGGCGTAGCGCGCGCCACAGGCTCTGTCTCAGGGAGAGATGTCTGGGATGCCGTTATGGCGGCATCTGCATGGCTTCCGCCGGAAGTCCTGCTTCGACTTGGTCGGATCGTCGGCCAATGATCGGGCTGCGGCGACGACAAGAAAATGTCGATGGTCCAGATCGCTGTCGGGTTCCGTTCAGAATCGCGATTCTAAACTGCATCGTGTTCTCGAAAGCGGTGCCATCGATTTCGGTCGAGCGCCGTTAACGAAACATTCTTGCTCATCACCCGTTTTGGGCAATAGCCTTGTCTCGTTTGATTCGACTGGGCTTTGTTCATGCGATTTGGAGAAACGCTTATGGAACGACGTTCTTTCCTGCTCGGGCTGTTTGCCCTTTCCGCTGGCGCCGCCACCGTCGCCGTGGCTGGCAAGGCTGATGCGGCCGGGCTCGGCGCTGCCGGCCAGGCGCTCGGCGCCATGCCCTCCGAGAAGGCCGCGACGCTGCCGGACGGCACCCCGATCGAGCAGGTGCAGTATTCTCACCGTCCTCACCCCGGCCACCGCCCGCGTCCTCCCTACCATCGCCCGCGTCCGCGGCGTCAGGTCTGCACGGTGCACCGCAACCGCTTCGGCCGTCCGGTCCGCGTTTGCCGCTGGGTCTACTGAGCGTTTTGACCGTTTCGGCGGAAATGGCTTTCGAGCTATCTTTCGCCGCGTGAGTATCGGGCGATGGCGGAGGCGCCATCGCCCTTTCGGTTTCCTCGTCGACGCGGCACAGGTGAGGTCATGATCAGGACATCGGTAACCCTTGGAGCTCTGGCGGTCCTCGTTGCGGGCTGCGTTTCAAATCGCCCGGAACCTGCTCCTGTCCCGCAGGGCGGTACGGCGAAGCAGATCCTTCGCGATGGCGGCCAACTCGTCCTTCCCGACGGGACGCGGGTCACGCCCGATCCCACCGGAGGCTTCCAGCTGCCGAACGGCGACTATGTCCGGCGCGATCGCGGCGGCGCGCTCATCCTGCCGACTGGCGCACGCTGCGCGGCGACGCCCAGCGGCTATATCTGCCCCTGACGGGCAGGCTTCTGCTGGCCTGAACCCTTGCCGGTGCATCCCCACCGGCCTGCGGGCGCGCAGCCTTACATCGCACGGCCGCGCGGCGGGCGGCGGCGTTCGTGCCGGTCGGTCAGATCGGGCGGCATCGGCCGGGCTGCGCCGAACGAGTCCTCGTTCTCGTCGGTGAGGACATGGTTGTGGCTGCGGAAGGCCCAGATTTCCTTGGCGGCCTCCCAATGCTCGCGGTCACGGCCTTCCGGCTGGCCTTCCTGCATCCAGATGCCGTAGGCGATCTTCCTGATCTCGCGCTGGGCCTTCTCGTCCTTGCTCATGCAATCCTCCATCGTGACCGACGGCCGGGCTTCACCCTATGGCGACCAGCCGCCATGATGCCGCTTCGAGGCGGGCCGCAGCAGCGGCCGTCGCGGCTTTTCAGCGGTGACATCCGGCGAGGCCAGCCCGGATCGCGTTGGGCCTCGCCCTGTCTCCACGGCGCCCTTCCATGAAGGCGCTCGCTTCCGGGAGAGCGACGTCCTTTCATGTGGGGGCAGGCAGGGGATCAACAAGGCTGAAGCCCGGCTTGTTCCGGTGGAGCGAGGTGAGACGTAAGCGCGCAGATCGCGCGCCCGGCTTCGTTCAGGCCTTTGCCGGGCCGAGCATGGGCTGGGATTCCGGCTCGGGATGGGTCTCGACGGGACGCTTGGCGTAACGCTGCGCCAATGTGGCGCAGGCGAAGAGCTGGATCTGGTGGAACAGCATCAACGGCAGGACGATGAGGCCGAGCGCCTGGCCGGGGAAGAGGATGTTGGCCATCGGAATGCCGCTCGCCAGGCTTTTCTTCGAGCCGCAGAAGACGATGGCGATCTCGTCCTCCTTGGAGAAGCCGAAGCGGCGGCTGACGACCGTCGTGATCACCAGAACGGCCGCGAGCAGGACCATGTCGAGCAGCACGACGGCGACGAGGTCGCCCGCCGTGACCTGCGACCAGATGCCGGCCGCCATGCCTTCGCTGAAGGCAGCGTAGACGACAAGCAGAATCGAGCCGCGATCGACCAGCGAGATCACCGCCTTGTGCCGCTGCAGGAATGTGCCGATCCAGGGGCGCAGGATCTGGCCGACCGCGAAGGGCGCCAGGAGCTGGAGTGCGATGCTCTCCACCGCCGCGGTGCTGAAGCCCCCGCCGTTCGCGTTGAGCAGCAGCATGACGAGCAGCGGCGTCACCACCATGCCGAACAGGTTCGAGACCGAGGCGCTGCACAAAGCGGCGGCGACATTGCCGCGCGCGATCGAGGTGAAGGCGATGGAGGATTGCACCGTCGAGGGCAGTACGCAGACGAACATCAGCCCGAGAATCAGCGTGGGGGAGAGAAAGTTTCCGAACGCCTTGGTCAGGCCGAGCCCGAGCAGCGGGAACAGCACATAGGTGCTGGCGAAGACGAGGGATTGCAGCCGCCAGTGCAACAGCCCGTCCCAGACCGCCTTCGGCGAGAGCCGTGCGCCATAGAGGAAGAACAGCAGCGCGACCGCCACGGAGACCGCGTCATTGGCGACCACGGCGCCCCGGCCGGTGGCGGGCAGGATGATCGCGACCGCGACGGTGGCGAGGAGCGCGAGCAGATAGGGGTCGATGCCGAAGCGGGCGAGGGTGCGGCGGAGCATCTGATGCCCTCCTGAATGAGTGGCTTCTGCGGCATCGGCCTGTTCCGAAAATCGCCTGCCACTTTCGGGCCGATGCTGTAACAGATCGCCGGCTCATTTTGATCCGGACTGGACATGATATTGCTCATCATGAATCATGATGAGGTGACATCCGATCCGAAACCGCTCGATCCCGTGCTGCTGCGCAGCTTCCTCAAGGTCTGCGAGACGTTGAGCTTCACCGAAGCGGCACGGCAGCTCGGCTTGCGGCAATCCTCGGTCAGCCAGCATGTGGCGCGGCTGGAGAAGCGGGTGGGGCGCAAGCTGCTGGCACGGGATACGCATGAGGTCCGCCCGACGCCGGATGGCGATGCGATCCAGCCCTTCGCCCGGCAGGTCCTCGAGGCCGGCAGCCGCATCGAGCACTATCTCAAGGGCTCGACGCTGCGGGGGCGCCTGCGGCTCGGCGTCTCCGAGGATTTCGCCTTCACGGCGCTGCCGGACATCCTCGCGGAATTCGCGATGCAGCATCATGCCGTCGATCTGGAGCTGACGGTGGGGCTGAGCGGCCGGCTCTACGAGCAATACGATGCGGGCGATCTCGACCTGATCTTCGTCAAGCGCCGCAATGGCGACGCGCGCGGCGTCGTCGCCTGGGAGGAGCGGCTGGTCTGGATCGGGCGGCCGGGCTCGCGGCTGGCCGAGCAACCGGTGGTGCCGCTGGTGCTCTATCCGCCGCCGAGCATCACGCGCATCCATGCGATCGAGACGCTGGAACAGGCCGGCCGGGCCTGGCGCGTCGCCTGCACCAGCGGAAGCCTTGCGGGCCTGCGCGCCGCGACGGTGGCGGGGCTCGGCGTCACCGCGCATTCGGCGCGCTTGATCCCGCCGGGGCTGGCCGAGGCCGAGCCGCGCGAGGCGCTCCCCCGGCTGGGCTCGATCGAGTTTGTCGTGGTCGGCGGGCAGTCGCATGAGGAAGCGGCGCGGGCACTCGCCGCCAGCATCCTCTCCGGCGCCGGCCGGCTGCTGCCGGCCGAGAGTTCCGCGGCTCGGCGGGGCAGGGCGTAGAGCCTGCCCCGCTTCGGGAACGCGTCAGACGAGCTCGAAGCTCTGCACCAGGACGTCGTGCGAATCGAGGCCGAGCTGCACGTCGAAGCGCCCGTTCTCGACCACTTCCTTGAGCTCGCCATTGATGAATTTGAGCTCGTCCTCGCCGATCTCGAAACGCACGACGCGGCTCTCGCCCGGCTTGAGCGTGACCTTCTGGAAGCCCTTCAGCTCCTTCACCGGCCGCGCGATCGAGGCGTAGGGGTCGGCGATGTAGAGCTGCACGACATTGGCGCCCTCATAGCTGCCCTCATTGGTCAGCGTCGCCTCGGCGCTCAGCTTCTGGCCGCGCTTGAGGCGCGTGGCCGAAAGCTTCAGATCCTTCAGCGTGAAGCGGCTGTAGCTCAGGCCGAAGCCGAAGGGATAGAGCGGGCCTTGCGCCTCCTCGAAATATTGCGAGGTGTAGTTGCCCGGCTTGCCCTCGGTATAGGGCCGGCCGATGCGCAGCGCGTTGTAATAGGTCGGGATCTGACCGACCGAGCGCGGGAAGCTGATCGGCAGCTTGGCGGAGGGGTTGTGATCGCCGAACAGCACGTCGGCGATGGCATTGCCGCCTTCGGTGCCGGTGTACCAGGTCTCCAGCAGCGCGTCGGCATTGTCCTTCTCCCAGCCGATCGCGAGCGGCCGGCCGTTCATCAGCACGACGACGAGCGGCTTGCCGGTCGCCTTGAGCGCCTGCAGCAGGCGGCGCTGCGAACCGGGCATGTCGATGCTGACGCGGCTCGAGGATTCATGCGACATCCCGCGCAACTCGCCGACGGCGGCGATCACCACATCGGCCTGGCTGGCGACCGAGACGGCTTCCTCGATCATCGCCTCGATGGAGCGAGGGTCCTGGACGACCTCGGGTTTGTCCCAGTTCAGGAAGTTGAGGTACTCGACCACTTTCTGGTCGTCGATGACGTTGGAGCCGCGGGCGGTGACGAGGCGCGCCTTGCCCTCGATCGCCGCCTCGAGGCCGGCGCGCAGCGTCACTGCCTGCTCGGGCACGCCCTGGGCCGACCAGCTTCCGAGGATGTCGAGCCCGGAATCGGCCAGCGGGCCGATCAGCGCGATGGTGCCTTGCTTCTTCAGCGGCAGGGTCTGGTTGCGGTTCTCCAGCAGCACGATGGTCTCGCGGGCGATCTCGCGGGCCGGCTGGCGGTTGAGGCGGCTGTCGGCCTTGACGTCGACGGGGTCGTCCTCGGGCTTGCCCATGCGCAGGAACGGATCGGCGAACAGGCCCATATCGTATTTCGCGCCCAGCACCTCGCGGACGCAGGCGTCGATCTCGGCCATCTTGATCTCGCCCGAGGCGATCAGCCCCGGCAATTCGGCGAGATAGACCTGATCGGCCATGCTGAGGTCGATGCCGGCCTTGATGGAGAGCTTGGCCGCCTCGCGATTGTCGCGCGCGACGCCGTGTCGCGTCAGCTCGGTGATTGCGCCGTGATCGCTGACGGTGACGCCCTTGAAGCCCCATTCCTTGCGCAGGAGATCCTGCAGCAGCCAGGTATTGGAGGTCGCGGGGACGCCGTTGATGGAGTTGAGCGCGACCATGACGCCGCCGGCGCCGGCATCGATCGCGGCCTTGTAAGGCGGCAGATAGGTCTGGCGCATCCGCAGCGGGCTCATATCGACCGTGTTGTAGTCGCGCCCGCCCTCGACCGCGCCGTAAAGCGCGAAATGCTTGACCGCCGCCATGATGGTGTCGGGCTTGTCGGGCGAGGTGCCCTGGAAGCCGCGCACGCTGGCGCGGGCGCATTCGGAAACGAGATAGGGGTCCTCGCCGAAGCCTTCGGAGGTGCGGCCCCAGCGCGGGTCGTGGCCGATATCGACCATCGGCGCGAAGGTCATGTCGACGCCGTCATTGCAGGCCTCGACGGCCGAGACGCGGGCCATCCGCTCGATCACGGCCATGTCGAAGCTCGACGCCAGCCCGAGCGGGATGGGGAAGGTGGTGCGGTGGCCGTGGACCACGTCATAGGCGAAGAACAGCGGAATCTTGAGGCGGCTGCGCTTGACGGCGGCCTCCTGCAGCGGCCGATTGTCGCGCCGGATGACGGTGTTGAAGGAGCCTGCGATGCGCCCGGCTGCGACCTCGTCCATCAGCTTGGCATGCGGCATTTCGGGGCCGATGCTGATCAGGCGGAGCTGGCCGATCTTCTCGTCGACGGTCATGCGTTTGATAAGGTCGTCGACGAACGCCTTCTTGGCGGCGTCAGAGGGCTTTCCGGCCCGTTTCGGCGTTGCTAGTGCGGGATTCGCGGTCATTCCCACCGCCAGCGCGGCCCATGAGATGGCCCCGAGCGCCTGCCGCCGGGACAGGCCGTTCCTGCTCTCCTCCATGCGGGAACCATCCCCTCGCCGGTCGGCGACTGGCACGCTGTTCTGATTGTCCATGCTGTGTTCGTTCACTTCGATCGAGGTTGGCGGGGGAGGCGCGGGCGCGGGTCGAATTGGTCGGCGCTCATTCCTTGACCCTTGTCCCCACGATGGGCATGTGTGCTCGGACGCGCCTCTGCCAGTGCAGGACCGGCGCACGTCCTGCCATTCGTTATGTAAGGGAGCTTCTGTGAACTTGTCGACCCGTCCCGCGGCCGCACCCTGCGATCCGACCCGACGTTTCTCGATCCGGTCCACCCAGGCTTCGTTCGGATTCAAGCCTTCCCGGCGGAGGCCCGGCCTTGCAAGGCTGCAGGTGGCTCTGGGCTGGCTGGTGGCCGGCACGCTCGCCTTCTGCGCCTCGGCGATGGCGCAGGAACGCCCGGCCTTCGGGCTGGGCGAGGTGGTGGCGCGGGCGAAGGCGCTGGCGGCGGCGCCCTATGCCGCGCCGGTCAGCAACCTGCCCGACGTCTTCAGCAAGATGCAGTTCTTCGACTACCAGAAGATGCAGCCCCGGCGCGATCGCTTCGCCTGGTCCGAGCTGGACACGCCGTTCAAGCTGTCCTTCTACCACCAGGGCATGCAGTTCAACACGCCGGTCAGGATCAACGAGATCGTCGACGGCGCCGTGAAGGAGATCCCCTACGATCCCGGCCGCTTCGATTTCGGCGACCTGCATTTCGACCGCGAGCAGACCAGCAAGCTCGGCTGGGCCGGGTTCCGGGTGTTGTTTCCGGTCAACGAGCCCGGCAAGAACGACGAGATCATGAGCGTGCTGGGCGCGAGCTATTTCCGCGTCATCGGCAAGGGCCAGATCTATGGGCTGTCCGGGCGCGGGCTCGGCATCGACACCGGCCTGTCGATTCCGGAGGAGTTCCCCGCCTTCCGCGAATTCTGGATCCGCCGCCCGGCGGCGCTGGACACGTCGCTGACCTTCTATGCCCTGCTCGATTCCCCGCGTGCGACCGGCGCCTATGAATTCACCCTGACGCCCGGTTCCGACGCGGTGCTCGCCGTCAAGGCGCGCGTCTTCCAGCGCCCCGGCGGGAAGCCGGCCCTGTTCGGCGTCGCACCGCTCACCAGCATGTTCCTGTACGGCCCCAACCAGCCGTCGCCGGTCTATAATTTCCGCCCCGCGATCCATGATTCCAACGGGCTCGCGATTCATGCCGGCAATGGCGAATGGATCTGGCGTCCGCTCAACAACCCGCCGATGGTGGCGCTCAGCAGCTTCGCGGCCGAGAATCCGAAAGGCTTCGGCCTGCTCCAGCGCGGCCGCTCCTTCTCGCGCTACGAGGATCTGAAGGACCGCTACGATTTGCGCCCGAGCGCCTGGATCGAGCCGATGAACGACTGGGGCAAGGGCTCGGTCCGCCTCGTCGAGATTCCGACCGCGGACGAGACCAACGACAACATCGTCGCCTTCTGGGCGCCGGACACGCTTCCGCCCCCCGGCCAGCCGATGCAGTTCGACTACCGCATGCACTGGACCATGGATGAGCCGGCCATCATGAAGGACGGCCCGGCCCATGTGCTGCAGACGCTGCGTGCTACGGGCGAAATCTATCAGTCCAACCTGATCCGCGCCGGCGACGGCACGCTCGCCTTCCTCGTCGATTTCAAGGGGGAGCGGTTGCGCGACCTGCCTCAGGGTGCGCCGGTCACGGCGCTCGTCAGCGCCAACGACAATGTCGAGGTCGTGGGCACGCTGCTCCAGCCCAACCCGGCCATCCAGGGCTGGCGCCTGACCTACCGGATCAAGGTCAAGGACTCCACCAAGGTGTCCGAGCTGCGGGCCGCGCTGGAGGCGGATGGGCGCACGCTTACCGAGACCTGGAGCTTCCAGCTTCCGCCGCTGCCGGCCAGCATGTCGCCCGGCGACAGGGAGCGTTATCTCAATCTCCTGCGGATTGGGCAGCAGTAGTGCTGCGAGCCGGGGGCATCCGCCCTCGACGCGACGATCCCGCGCCGGGCACCGACCCCGCGCGGGCAGGCGCCGTATCGGCTGGGCGCGCTGTCATGCCGGTGCCATGTCCCGCTGCCTGCCGGCGAACGGCCGGAAGGTCATCAGGACCAGCATCGCCGCCAGCCCCAGGGCCCAGGAGGCGGCATACATCGGCACATAGCTGGCGAAATGGTCATAGATCATGCCGCCGAAGAGGGGGCCGATGGACATGCCGAGGCTGCCGGCCATCGCCGTGCCGCCGATGATCGTGCCCATCATCCTGAGCGGGAAGTTCTCGCGGATGATCACGGCGTAGAGCGGCATCGTGCCGGCATAGATGAAGCCGACCACCACCGCGACGGCATAGAAGCCGGCGAGCTCCCCGACGAAGGCATAGGCGAGCACGCCGAAGGCCTGCGCCAGCAATCCGATGACGAGAACGCGCTGGGCGCCGAAGCGGTCGCCCGCGACACCAAAGCCGATGCGGCCGAACATGCCGGCCAGCCCCTCGACGCTGTAGATCGAGACCGCCGCGATCATCGGGATGCCGCAGGTCACGGCGTAGCTCACCGTGTGGAAGATCGGGCCGGAATGGGTGGCGCAGCAGAAGAAGTTCGCCAGCATCAGCGTGATGAACTGCGGCGAGCGCACGGCCTGCCGGACCGTCATCCCTTCTTGCGGGCCCTCCGTCATCGCCCCGGCCTCGGCGTGATCGAGCGCGGGCGGACGGCGCACGAGGAGCGCGGCCGGGATCATCAGCGCCGCCGCAATGCCGGCGATGATCAGCATGGCGCCGCGCCAGTCATGGATGGTCACCAGCCAGGCCGCGAGCGGCGCCATGGTCATCGGCGCCATGCCCATGCCGGCGGAGACGAGCGAGACGGCAAGCGCGCGCTGCGTCTCGAACCAGCCGGTGACGCAGGCCATCATCGGTGCGAAGACGGCGGCCGTCGCGCCGCCGACCAGGAGACCGAACAGGAGCTGGAACTCGACCAGCGACTGCGCCCGGCTGGCGAGCGCGAGGCTCGATGTCAGCACGATCGATCCCGTCAGCACCACCGGGCGCGGCCCGAACCGGTCGGAGAGGTTGCCCCAGACCATGCTGGCGCCCGCCATGGCGAGGAAGCCGATCGTCATCGCCGTGGAGATGCCGGTGACCGACCAGCCGGTGTCCTGCGACATCGGCCGCAGGAAGACGGGCAGCGAGAACATGGCCCCGACCGCGGCGCAGCCCAGCAGGGCACCCGCGGCGACGATCACCCAGCGATAGGGATGGTTCATGACATTCTCCGGGATGCGCCGGCGCCGGCATCCATATCCTTCAACCGGTGTTTCGGGGCGGATCAGCTCTGCGGCGGCCGCCAATCGGCCGAGGGCAGGGTGTTGACCATCCAGGGGATGCCGAACTTGTCGACAAGCGAGCCGAAGCCGGGCGACCAGAAGGTCTCGGCGAACGGCATGCCCACCTTGCCGCCTTCCGAGAGCTGCTCGAACCAGCGCTGGCTCTGCGCCTTGTCGGTGCCGTGCAAGGTGACGTCGAAGCCGTTCTTGGGCTTGTCGATGTTGGAGGCCCAGCCGACATCCATGTCGGCACCCATCAGGGCCTGGTCGCCGACCTCCAGCCAGCAATGCATCAGCCAGCTCTTGTACTTCTCGTCGCTGATCGGCATGCCGGGAGGCGCGTCGGCATAGGGAATGGCGGCGGTGATCTTGCCGCCCAAGACCTTGGCGTAGAATTCAAATGCCTCGCGGCACTGACCGCGGAAGCTCAGGCTGGTCACGATCTTCATGGTCGTCTCCTTTGTGATCGGGCTTCGGCGCGCATCAGGCGAGATCGATGGGGCCTTCCGCACCGGGCTCGCCTGTCGGCCGGCGCGTCACCTCGACGATCCCCACCGTCGTCGAAGAGCGAGGCGCAAAGGGGCGCCGCATCTTCCGCGTGGCCGCCCCGGAACATCAGGACGTGCAGCATCGTGGACACGGTCCGATTCCTTCCAGGCGGGCGCGGAGAACGGTTGCCCTAGCCGGTCGGCGGTTTCTTCTTCGTTGATATCAACGTAATGATCGCGCCGATGTCAACCTTGCGGCCGCGCGTTCCTGCCAGTTCCTGTCACCTGAGAGACGGCGCGTTTGAGAGAAGGCGGCCTTGGCTGGCAGCGCTTCCGGGCGGCAGGTTAGCGCCAATGGTGTTTGCAGTGGGCACCCTGTTCCGGCGCGGCCATCGTCCGGTGGGGCGGCCGTGACCGGCCGAAGCAAGAAAAAACCCTGCAAGAGCTGAGTCTTGCAGGGTTCGAAAATGGTGGGCGCGACAGGGATCGAACCTGTGACCCCTACGATGTCAACGGCATGCGCCACCGTTGCAAGCGAATGCAATCAAGCACTTAGCGATCACGCTCGCTCTCCTCGAAACCCGGTGTTCCGCCGGTTTCGCGGCTCTGCTTTGAGATTGCTTTCAGACGGTCCGGCACGATGACCGCGCGTCTGACGGATCTCCTGACGCCGGATGGTCGGCGCGCGCTCGATGGCATCCTCGCCGAATCGAGGACCATGCTCGGCGCGATCCAACCGATCCAGGCCATCGCGAACCGGTCGATCGATCTCTTCGATATCCTGACCGGGGGCGGCGTCTCGCCTGCGGATATCTGCCGGCTCCTCGCCGAAGGCGGAATTTTGGCCCAGGACGGGAAGGCCCTGAACAAGGGAACGCTGACGGGTGCGCTGTCCCGAGCTCGCAAATCAGTGAGGCGTCCTGAATCCGCTGCAAGCCAAGCCCGGCTGCAACCGGCTGCACCCGGCTGCACAGGACTGCAGAATGCGCCGCAGGGCTGCACGGGGCTGCAGATCGCTGCTGCCGACGACATTCCGCTGCATCAGACGTCAAATCGAGGCGATGGGCTTCCGGCCACTGCAACTGGCTGCGGGGTGCTGCAGATCGCTGCGGCCAGCGCCGCACCGCTGCAACCACCTGCGTTGCCGCCCGCTTCGGAGAAAGGGGGAGAAAAAGGGGGGCGCGGCCCTCCCGCTCCGTCGCAAAGGCGCGACGGCGTGTCACCGGCCATGCATCGCGGAGCGAGGCTTTTGGCCCTGAATAATCTGGAGAATAAGCATGACGAAGTCTGACATGGAAGTGGTCGGGAACGGCGCTCGCAAGAGCGGAGCCGGCGACATCAAGCCGCCGCCAGAAGCCTCGGCCAGGGCGACCGTAGCCGCTAACTCTGGGGCGCCGTCGGCTCGGCCGTCGCGGTACTTCTACGACATCACGGCGGACGGGACCCATCAAGGCAAGAGCACGATCGCTACCCGCCTCAGGGCTCATTGCGAGGACGCCGGGCTGTCGGTCACGATGGTTCGCATCGAATCCGAGCACGTCGCGAAAGGTCTCGGTGACGACGACGTCCTCGTGCCGGTCGAGGAAATCGGCCAGGCCGGTAGGGTCGTGGGCGGCATCGTGGGTGTGATGGAGCCCGCATTGACGGCGGTGACGCGCATGATCGAACGCGGTGGCGTTGTCGTTATGGACTGGGGCGGGGGCCTCGGGGAATACCGGCTCGAGCTGCTCGCGGCCACCGGGCTGGATCATGTGCTCGCCCAGGAAAACATCCCCGCCTGGACGATCGTGGTCGCCACGGACATCGAGACGAGTATGGCGCAGGCATTGCGCGTGCTCGAAAGGACCGCGCTGATGGCGCCGGAGTTGCAGCGCGCAGTGGTCTTGAACAGGCTCCATGGAGCTTTCGACGCCGCATCGTCCACGCCTCAGGGCCGCAGGAAAGACGCGCTCCTTTCCCACAAGGGTCTCGGTGCGACACTTAACTTTCCTTTGGTGTCGGGCCAGTCGATGGCGGCGCTGGCTCCGCTCGGGCTCGACCACCGGGCGATGCTGGAACTGATCCCTGAGGAGGTTGCGAGGCGCTTGGGGATCTCGCCTTTCCTCGCTCGCGCGCTGCTGGCTCATTTCGCCGCCTGGTACGCCAAGTCCACGGAGGAGATGGAGAAGATCGCCCCCTTTTCCGAATAGGGATGCGAACACGCATTTTCTTTTGCGCCTTTGGGAAATGGAACGAGCAGGTATCACTGCCACAGCGAAAGCTGTTTACTGGCGCAAAATACGATCGGGCTATGTACATGCTGCTATATCGGATCTCGTCGATCCGACTTGGCGGGCAATATTCACAGTGATTTTTCATTTCGAGAAATGGCTGATGAAACGCCTTGATCTGAAATAGGTGAGCACCAGGGAGGGGGAAAATGCCCCTCCCATTCGATCTTGACTGCCTAGTTGCCGGTCTGTCGGAGATTGAAATCAATGTTTGGACTGCACCCATAACGCCAGACGCGTTCGGTTAGATGTGCAGCCGGAAGGCATCGACTGCGCCTTGCCTCGCGTCGAGCGCCTGCTGGGCACCCAAGCGCTGCGTGCATGGCAGCTGCGGTGCAGTTTGCCCATGGACGGCAGCGAATTCTGTGATGTCGACGGTCAGCGCCGTATCGTCAGCGCGGCCATAGGAGCTCAAAGCTGCGTGGACAGACGTTGCGTCAAAATCCCGCACGGCAACTGCTCTGATACGCCGAATTTCTCGATGTCGTAGTCGATATAGCGATGCTCGGGGCAGGGTTCAGCAGCTGGAGACCCGCAAGAACCTACCGGCAATGCCGATTTTGTGATTCACTTTGGCCTCGGCGCAGTCAGCGGGCGGGCTCATGGACCAGCGTTCGTTTTTCGGGTTGTCGGAGCATCTTAAGCGGTTGAGTGCGAACGGCGATCCTCTTGAGGTTCTGGAGGGCGCCGTCGACTTTGAGTATTTCCGTGGCTGGCTGGTCGAGGGGCTCGGCTACGGCGAGGGGGCCAAGGGCGGACGTCCACCTTTCGACCCGGTCTCGATGTTCAAGGCACTGATCCTGCAGGCGCAGCACAATCTGAGCGATGCGAAGATGGAGTTCATGATCCGGGACCGGCTGTCCTGGATGCGCTTCCTGCGCTTTGATCTCGGCGGGCCGACACCGGACGAGAACACGATCCGGCACTTCCGCAACAGGCTGACCGAGACCGGCACGCTGCGGCGGGTGATGAAGGCCTTCGACTGGCAGTTGCAGAAGAAGGGCTACATCCCGATGTCGGGCCAGATCGTCGATGCCTCGCTGGTGCCGGCACCGAAGCAGCGGAACACGGATAGCGAGAAGGAGGCGATCAAGGCCGGCAAGACGGCGAAGGAGATCTGGCAGGACGAGCCGAACAAGGCGGCGCAGAAGGACGTCGATGCCCGCTGGACGCTGAAGATCGGCGGCAAGATCCGCTATCGGCCCGATGGGACGCCCCTGCCGCAGATCGCCTTGCCGGTCTTCGGCTACAAGTCCCACATCGCGATCGACCGGCGTTTCGGCTTCATCCGGGAAAGCGCAGTGACCTCGGCTTCGCAGGCGGACGGGCGGATGCTGCCGCGGCTGGTGACGACGCAGAACACTTCTTCCGAGGTCTGGGCCGACAGCGCCTATCGCTCGCGGAAGAACGAGAAGTGGCTTTCCGCGAAGATGCTGGTCAGCCGGATCCATCGCCGCAAGCCGCCGGGACGGCCGATGCCGCAGCATGTCGCGCGCGCCAATGCCGGCAAGTCGTCAATCCGGGCGACGGTCGAGCATGTCTTCGCCCATCAGAAGAACCGGTTCGGCCTGTTCATCCGCACCATCGGCCTTGCGCGGGCCGAGGCGAAATTGACCCTCGCCAACATCGCCTACAATTTCGACAGGCTGATCTTCCATGAGCGTGCCGGCGCCAGGGGATGAGTCCGCCCGGAACCCGGTAGACGCACTGAAATCGGCCACCGTCGGTCGCCGATCAGACCCCGCAAACGCCGATCTTCGTTCTCGCGCCCGGCACCACCGTACGCATACGTCGAAATCACCAGGTTCTTGCGGGTCTCCAGCTGACGCACGCTCTCATGGCGCGCAAAGGGTTCACCTCTATCGCCTCTCTCAAAGGAGGCCGCGTCGGCATTCTCAATCAGACCGAAGGTACATTCTCACAGATACGAACGATGCTGGCGCGCCACGGACTTCAATATCCCGGCGATTACAACATTGTCGAAACGGGAGGAGTCCCTGCACGCCATAAGGCGCTGCTCTCTGGGACGATCGACGCGGGCCTGCAGTCGATTCCCTGGTGCTTCGAGGAGGAGGATCTGGGCATGACGAATTTGGGTTACGTCAGCGATGTGATCCCTGACTGGCAATTCGTCTCGGTCAATGCCGACCAGCGTTGGGCGGCAGGTAATGCTGGAGCTGTCGAGCGTTTTCTGAGAGTGCTCCGGGAGGCCACGGAGTGGGTCTACTCAAACAGGGACGCGGCCGCGCGGATCGCTGCGGAAAAATTGCCGACACGGCTCGACTACGCCGGACGCGCTTGGGATCATTATACCAATACCAATGCCCTGACGCGCGACATGCATCCCAGCGAAGCCGGTTTGAGTGAAGTCATCCGCGTCCAGAAGGCGAACGGCATCCTGCCCACGACCGCGTCGAACCAGACAGCGTCCTATTTGGACCTCCGCTATCTGGCCAAGGCCTGATCGGCGTAGCATCGGTCCGGGCCGGACTCCGGATAAATCGATACAAGTCGAGGATGCGGCCGCACCGCATCCGAGCTTTCGGCGGTGCGTCAATGCAACGATGGGCGGCAGGCCAGGATCAAGTCGGGTCAGCGAGCGCTTTCCGCTGCGTTGAGGTTGGCGAGAATCCGATCGAACATCGCGAAGAAGAGCGTATTCTGTTCGGTAGACAATCCCTTGTACGCCGTTTGACAGCCTGCATTCCGACCGGGCGATCTTGCGAAGAGCGACGACGCGCTGGGGATGCGCGCCATCTTTTCAGGCCCGTCGTGGTCAGCGACCGAGGCAGCTATTGAGCGCCGCCACCAGTGCTTGGGGGCGCTGACGGCCGGCCTGGGCCGGATCCATGGCGTTCATGGAGTAGCCGAAGCCGAGATTAAGATCAGGGTCGGCAAAAGCGGTCGCCCCGCCGGCGCCCAACATGCCGATCGTCCTCGGGCCGGTGCTCGGGAAGTTCTCGGTTGGCATGAGGAAACCGAGGGAAAGTGAGAGCAGCCGATCCTGCACGTCCTTCCCTGTCCATTGCACCTCCGCAGCGCGCTCGACGGCTGCCGCGCTCAATAGCCGGACGCCGTCGATCACGCCGCCGCAGGCCAGGACGCCGCAGATTCGCGCGAGCGCACGCGCATTCGTATGGGCGTTGACGGAGGGGATCTCGGCGCGCCGCCACTCGCGGCTGTTGAAATCCTCATCATCCCAGAAGATCTTCCAGCTCTTGGCGAAGATGTTCGTGCCTTCGTCGATCCAGGCCTGCGATATGTGGTCTTCCTTGTCCAGGAAGGTCGCGACACGCGCGTCCTCTTCGTCGCGGAGGCCAATCACGCAATCGATTCCAAGAGGCTCGGCGATCTCTTTGCGCAGGAACTCCCCGACCGAACGGTTCGTCACTCGCCGAAGAACCTCCCCGATGATGAAGCCGTAGTTCGCGGAATGATAACAGGGTGTCGTGCCCGGCTCCCACAGCGGCGCCGTCGCAGCCAGGCCTTCCGTCATGCGCGTCCAGTCATAGGCCATTCCAGGCGTAGCGCCGGCGACGATCGGGATACCGCAGCGGTGGTCCAGCAACCAGCGAACCTTTGTCTTTTCCTTTCCCGCCTGTCCGAACTCCGGCCAGTACGTCGTCACGAGTTCATCGACGTCGATCAGCCCGCGGTCGACGGCCATGTGGAAGGCGAGGGCGGTAATTTCCTTGGAGACCGACTGGACACAGCAGATGGTGTCCTTCTGCCAGGGCTCCTTTTGCGCGGCATCTGTGTTTCCGCCCCAGAGATCGACGACGGTCTCTCCGCGGATGGTCACGGATACCGACGCACCGACTTCACCGCGCGCGGTGAAGTTCTTGTAGAAGACATCCTTTACCGCGGCGAAGGCGGGACTGCAGAAGCCGCTTATTTCGATCGAGCGGTCAGGATTGTTGATGCTGCGCACCATCACGTCGTCTCCAGGAAAGGCATGTGCAAGCGGCGATTGGCGGCGGGAGCCGCCGATGCCGACTATTTGAGGCGAAGGTCGAGGGCCTTGTACAAGGTGACGGCCTGGTTGCCGTGCGCCTTCATGGGGGCGAGGCGAGGGCCCATGATCATGTAGGCCTGATCGTGGACGAGCGGCATCCACACATCGTCCTTGTGCACGATCAGCTGGGCCTGCTTGTAGGCCGCCTCGCGTTTCGCGGGGTCGGTGGCGGACCGTGCCTCCCAGACTAGCTTGTCGAACTCCGCGTTGCGCCAGTTCATGCGGTTCGGGACGGGGATTGCGGTCGATGCAAAGTTCTCCGACATCATCATGCCCGAGGTCAGGTATGGCTGCTGCAGCCCATACATCTCGAAGTCCTGCTGGGCGGCTCGCTGGAAGAACACGGCTCCGTCGAGCAGCTCGAGCTTGGCGTCGACGCCGATCTGGCGCAGAGAGCCCTGAATGGCCTGGGCGACGTCAGCCATGATTGGCGCGGGGATCACCACCACCGGAGCCAGGCGCACGCCGTCCTTGGCACGGAACCCGTCCGCTCCGCGGGACCATCCGGCCTGATCCAGCAACGCATTGGCTTCAGCCAGGTTGAAGCGGGACAGGACCGGCTCGAGCTCGGGATTGTAGTCGGTCGACTGGGGATGCGTATAGCTGTAGGCGGGGTCGGATCGGCCAAAGAACACGGTGCGGGCCAGTTCATCCCGGTTGATGGCCATGTTCATCGCCTTGCGCACGCGGGCGTCCGACACCATCGGGCGATCGGTCTTGAAACCGAGATACAGCAGCGAGAAGAAGGTCGCTGGCCGGACCACGGAGAATTGCCGGGCCGCCTCGAAGCGCGCGATTGACCAGCGCGGCACGTACTGCGTGAGATCCGCTTGCCCGGCCGTCATCGCGGCCATGCGGGTGCCTTCGTCTGGCACCTGCTTCAGGACGATCTGCTCGACATGCGCCGGGCCGCGGTTCTGATAGAAGTCGGGTCCCCATTTATAGTGGGGATTGCGCTTCAGGACGAGTTCGTTGCGGGGCAGCCAGCGCACCCAGCAGAACGGGCCTGTGCCGTTGAAATGCTTGACGCCGAAATCGGTCCCCAGCTTCTCGACCTCGTTGCGATCGATGATGGATGACGACACCTGCGTCAGGTTGATCAGCAGTTCCGAGTGCGGCTCGTTGAGTTCGTAGACGACCGTCGTGTCGCCCTCGGCTCTGATGTCCTTCACGCTTCCGGCCTGGTTTGCGAGCGGAGCCCGCGTCTCCGGCGCGATCCACCGCTTCAGCGAGAAGACGACGTCCTCGGCCTTCATCGGGCGGCCATCGCAGTAGCGGACGTCGTCTCGCAGCGTGAACCTGTAGGTCAGGCCGTCCGGCGAGGTGTTCCATGACGTCGCCAGCAGCGGCTTCACCGTCTTCTGATCATAGTCCAGCGCCAGCAGCGTATCGGCGAGCAGGAACGCGATCTCGGTCATCGGCCGGCTGACGACCTTGTTGGGATCGTAGCGCTCGGCTTCCGCCGCGCGCAGGATCGTGACCTGGCTCGTGCCCTGCGCCGAAGCGCTTGAGCCGGCGAGGGCGAACGCCAGCAAAAGGGTGGCCTTGAGCGATTTCGACATTCCTCTTTCCCTTTCGATCCGGTTCGCGATCAGGAGGCTTCGGCGGCAACCTGGGGGGCGTAGGCTCTTGCCAACGCCGTCAGCCGTGGCGAGACGAGTGCGGCCGGCGGCGGGGCGAATGGCGCAATCGTCGCGACGTGATGGCAGGCGACGACGTGATCGTCGGGCAGACGCACTGCCGGCGGTGGCGTCGTGCAGATTTCGGTGGCGTGCGGGCATCGTCCGCGGAATGCGCAGCCATCGGGTCTGTCGAACGGAGATGGAGGTTCGCCCTTCAGCCGCGCCCTGGCGTCCGGAACCGCACCCGCTCGCGGGATCGATGCCAGCAATGCCTGCGTGTAGGGATGCCGAGCCCCCGAGAACAGAACGTCCGAGGGAGCGCTTTCCACGATCTGTCCGAGATAGAGGACGGCGACGCGGTGGCTGATATGGCGAACCACCGCAAGATCATGGGCGATGAAGAGGTACGAGAGCCCGCGCTGTTCCTGCAGATCCTTCAGCAGGTTGATGATTTGTGCCTGAACGGAGACGTCGAGCGCGGAGACCGGTTCGTCGCAGACGATCAGCTGCGGATCGCAGGCAAGGGCCCGGGCGATGCCGATGCGCTGACGCTGCCCGCCACTGAACTGGTGCGGATAGCGTGAGGCGAGCTCCGGTGCGAGGCCGACATCCTCGAGAAGCCTGTCCACGGCTGCGTTCAGCGGAGCGCCCGAGAGACCGTGGTGAAGGCGCACGGGCTCGGCGATCAGTTGCCGGACGGTGAGGCGCGGATGCAGCGAGGCGTGCGGGTCCTGAAAGATGATCTGGATCTTGCGGCGAATCTCGCCCGAGGTCGCCAGCGCCTGCAGATCCTGGCCTCCGAACGTGATCGATCCGCCGCTCGTAGGCATCAGGCCCAGCAGCATTCGCCCGACCGTCGATTTCCCGCTGCCGCTTTCGCCGACGAGTCCCAGGGTCTCACCACGGTCGATCTCGAAGGATACGCCGTTCACCGCGTGGACTCCCCGACCGGCGCGGCGGAAGAATGACTGGGAGCCGAAGACTTTCTCTAGGTTGCGGACCGATAGAAGCTGTTCCCCATCCGTCATGCGCGGCCTCCGAGTCCGTCGGCGGTCGGTAGCGGCACGCGGAAGCATGCCGCACGGTGATCGGCCGCAGCCTCCAGGAGTGGCGGCGCCTCTCGCCGGCAGGTTTCCAGCACCCAGGGACATCTGTCCGCGAAGCGGCAGCCCGACTTGACGGTCCCGGGCAGCGGCACCCTGCCGCCGATGGTGGTCAGGCGTCGCTCGCGCACGCCGAGCTTGGGAAGCGAGCCCAGCAGGCCGATCGTGTAGGGGTGCTGGGGCTCGCGGAACAGGCTGGCGGCCGGTGCATGTTCGACCACCTGGCCGGCGTACATCACCATGACATGCGTGGCGATCTCGGCGACGGCGCCTAGATCATGCGAAATCAGAATCGTTCCCATCCCGCGCTGATCGCGTAGCGAGCGCAGGAGCTCCAGAATCTGGGCCTGGACCGTGACGTCCAGCGCCGTCGTCGGCTCGTCGGCGATGAGGATCGAAGGGTCCCCCGCCAGCGCGATGGCAATGACCACGCGTTGCCGCATGCCGCCCGACAGCTGATGGGGGTAGGCATCGACGCGCTGGGCCGGATCCGGGATGCCGACCTGGCGCAGCAGATCGATCGCCCGCGCCCGCGCCTGACCACGCGAGACCAGGCGGTGGGTCAGCAGCACCTCCGCGATCTGGTCGCCTATGTTGTAGACCGGATTCAGCGCCGTCATCGGGTCCTGGAAGACCATCGCGAGTTCGGTCCCGCATAGCCGCCGCCGCTGCCGGCTCGAAAGACCGCCGAGCTCTCGCCCGTCGAGCGTGATCGTGCCTCCTGCGGCCAGGTTGGGACCGAGCAGGTCCATCATCGCAAGAGCGGTGAGGCTCTTTCCGCTACCGCTTTCGCCGACGAGGCCAAGTGTCTCGCCGGCGCGGAGGACGAAGGAGACGCCTGCGACCAGGTCCACCCGGGAGCCATCGTCGCCATCGTAGACGACGGTCAGATCTTCGACGTCGAGCAGCGCCGGCTTCATAGGAGCCTTTTGTCCAGTTTGTCGCGCAGGGCGTCGCCGAGCACGTTGAGCGAAAGAACCAGCAGAAAGATCGCCAGGCTGGGATAGGTCGCCACATGCGGGGCAAAGGCCAGCACGTTGCGTCCTTCTGCGGCGAGAACGCCGAGTTCGGCCGTTGGTGGCGCGGCGCCGAGACCGAGGAAGTTGAGCCCGGCTCCGAGAAGGACGATGAATCCGAACCTCAGCGTCAGGAACACGAACACGGTCGGCACGCAGTTCCATGCCAGATACTTGAAGAAGAGCGTCGCGCGGCTGAGGCCGATGGCCTTGCCGCTTTGCATGTATTCCTGACGCGCCACGACCAGGGCGGCGGCCCGGGTGATGCGCCCCACCTCTGGGATCGTCGCGATCGCGAGCGCGATCGTCACGGGCAGGAGACCGGGGCCGAGGCTCGCGCCAAGTGCCAGGCCGAACAGCACGGCGGGAAACGACAGCAGGATGTCGAGCAGGCGGCCGATCGGTCCATCGGACGCTGGGAAGAAGACAGCCACCAGGCCGAGCAGCGCGCCGAAGACACTGCCGATCAGCAATGCGGTCAGGCTGGTGAGCAATGTCAGGCGTGTACCGTACATGATCCGGCTGAGCAGGTCGCGCCCCTGCATGTCCGTGCCGAGCCAATGCTCCCAACTCGGTTCCTGGAGCGCGGACGGCAGGTCGACTTGATACGGATCGTAAGGCGCGAGCTGCGGGGCGAAGATTGCAGCGAAGGTGATGACGCCGATCACTGTCGCTGCAGCGATCGTGGCGATCTGTCCCCGCGCCCGGCGGCGCTTCGATTTGGGGCCGGTCGTTACCTGCTTGGCTGCCACGGCCATCTCAGGACAACCTCGGATCGAGCGCAGAATAGAGGAGATCGACCATCAGGTTCACCATCACGAAAACACAGGCCATCAGCAGCAGCCCGCCCTGCGCGGTCGCATAGTCGCTGTTCATGATCGCGCCCACGATCAACCGCCCGACGCCCGGCCAAGCGAAGATCGTCTCGATGATCACGGTGCCGCCGAGCAGATGGCCGATCTGCATTCCAATCAGCGTGACGATGGGCAGGAGCGCGTTGCGCAGACCGTGCTTGATCACCACCCGGTATTCGGGAACCCCTTTCGCCCTGGCGAGCTTGATGTGCTCGGCATGCAGCGTCTCCAGAAGGGCAGTCCGCGAGATGCGGGCGATAGGCCCGATCAGCGTGAAGGCAGCCGTCAGGGCTGGCAGAGCAAGTCCCTGCAGGCCCTCCAGCGTCCACATGGGGCCGAGCCGCCCCGTGAAGGGCAGCAGCCCCCATTGCACACCGAAGGTGAGGATCAGCATGTAGCCGACCCAGAAGACGGGAAGGGATATGCCTGCGACCGCCAGGGCCATAATGCTTCGGTCGATGATCGTGCCGCGCTGCACAGCCGCGACGACGCCCAGTCCGATGCCGACCGGCACGGCGACGAGCAAAGCGGTCAGCACCAGCTCGGCGGTGGGGCCGAAAGCCTCGATCAGTTCTTCGAGCACGAGGCGGTTCGAGATGATCGACCGGCCGAGGTCTCCGACGATGACATCGCCGAAATAGTGGATCAGCTGGACGATCCAGGGCTTGTCGAGCCCCATCTCGATCCGCAGCTGCGACACCACCTGAGCCGATGCCGACTGCCCGGCAAGCAGCGCGGCCGGATCGCCCGGCACGACCCGCAGCAGCACGAATCCGAAGAGGATCGCTCCCGCCAAAACGGGCACCGACAGCACTAGGCGGGCGGATACGGCCTTCAGCAAGGCTCGACCCGGACAAGCCGGCCCTTTCTGGCGTTAGCGCGCGATCTGCGGAATTTCAGCACGTCCCTCTCCGCGGGGTTATCCCCTACTCGCGTCAGGAAGTTAGTTATGCTAACTAAGTTATAGGCGAAGTCGGGCTTGTCAATCCGGATTGTTGGTCTAAATCGCCGAGCGAGTTTCAAGTGTAGGTAGCGCCGCGTCCTTTTCGCCTCGGCATCTGCGGGAATGGAAGATTTGCACGAGGGCTCGCGGCGGCCGGTGCAGGAAGAATGAGTGGAGCGTCTTCCGGCAATCGCGCCGGGGCCGCGCTCGAAACGGAACGTCGGGGAGGGCCCGCATGGGTGACAGATCGGACACGGCCACGGCCCTGCTGGCTCCCGGCGGGTGCCGTCGACAGAGGCTGTCGGAGGAGGAGCGTCGGGCGCTGTATTCCGGCCCGTGGAATGTCGGATACCTGATCCGAACGGTCAGCCGCCGGGCGCGGGATCAGATCAAGGTTCTGCTCGGCGAGCAGGGTATCAACATCGGGATGTGGCCCTATCTCTGGGCCCTCTACAAGAAGGACGGCGTACCGCAGGTGGTCCTCGGGCGTTCAGTCAAGGCCGTAGGCCCCTCGGTCGTCAGCGCGGTCAACCAGCTCCAGCGCGCCGGGCTTGCGCGGCGCGTCCGGGATGAGCGGGACATGCGGGTCGCCAACATCCATCTGACCGACAAGGCGCGTGCGCTAAGGCCGCGTATCGAACAATGCGTCAGCGACGTGAACGAGCGCGCGCTGCAGTTCCTGTCCGATGAGGAGGTCGCCCTCCTCATTACCATCGTCGAGAAAATCAATGCCGGGCTCGATCAGGATGTTCGCCAGCCTTAGCATTGAAGTTACATAGTCACCGGCGAAACAGAGCCCGCATGCCTGCTGATCTGTTATCGAGTCGCTGCGCGTTGCTAGATCGCCTCGAGCGCGATAGCGATGCCTTGACCGACGCCGATGCACATGGTGGCGAGCGCGCGCTTCTTGCCCGTGAGCGAGAGTTCCAGCGCCGCTGTGCCCGCGATGCGGGCGCCCGACATGCCGAGCGGATGGCCGAGCGCGATGCCGCCGCCGTTCGGGTTTACATGGGCGCCGTCTTCCGGAATCCCGAGTTCGCGCAGGACCGCGATGCCCTGGCTGGCGAAGGCCTCGTTCAGCTCGACGATATCGAAATCGGAAGGCTGCACGCCGATCAGCTTGCAGAGCCTCTGGGTTGCGGGCGCGGGCCCGATGCCCATCACGCGGGGCGCGACGCCAGCGGTTGCGCCGGCCACGATGCGCGCAAGCGGCGTCAGGCCGAAGCGCTTCATCGCCGCTTCGGAGGCGACAATCAGCGCGGCCGCGCCGTCGTTGACGCCGGATGCGTTGCCGGCGGTTACGGTACCACCGTCTTTCCTGAAGGGCGTCGGCAGCTTGGCGAGCTTTTCGATCGTAGTGTCGCCACGCGGATGCTCGTCAGTGTTGACGATTGTCGCATCGCCCTTGCGGCTCGGGATCGTCACCTGGACGATCTCCCTTGCGAGCCGGCCGCTCGCTTGGGCTGCAACCGCCTTCTGCTGCGACCGGACGGCGAAAGCGTCCTGATCTTCGCGTGAGACCTTGTAATCGACCGCGACGTTCTCGCCGGTCTCCGGCATCGAATCGACGCCGTACTGCTTCTTCATCAGCGGGTTGACGAAGCGCCAGCCGATCGTGGTGTCGTGGATTTCGGCATGGCGCGAGAAGGCGCTCTCGGCCTTGGGCATGACGAAGGGCGCGCGGCTCATGCTCTCGACGCCGCCTGCGATGACGAGTTCGGCTTCGCCCGCCTTGATGGCGCGCGCGGCCGTGATCACGGCATCCATGCCAGAGCCGCAAAGCCGGTTCATCGTGGTGCCGGGCACAGTCTCGGGGAGGCCGGACAGCAGCAGCGACATGCGCGCGACGTTGCGGTTGTCCTCGCCCGCCTGGTTGGCGCAGCCGTAGATCACCTCGTCGATCGCGGCGGGATCGAGGTCGGCATTGCGCTCAAGCAGCGCCCTTAGCGGCACCGCGCCAAGATCATCCGCGCGCACAGCAGACAACGACCCACCAAACCGCCCGATCGGCGTGCGGATGTAATCGCAGATATAGGCCTCGGGCATGATCTTCCCTGTCACTCGTTAGGATGTTGGCTTTTCGCCGTCGATCTCGGCGATGAGTTCTGCGGCCTCTGCGAAGGCGGTGTTGCCGGCGGGTACGCCGGCATAGATCGCCGTCTGCATCAGCACTTCCTTGAGATCGTCCTGCGTGAAGCCGCCGCGGCTCAAGCCGGCGCGGACATGCAGGCGAAACTCCTCCCAGCGGCCGAGGCTCGCGGTGATGGCGAGCACCAGCAGGCGGCGCGTGCGGTCGTCCAGCCCGGGCCGACTCCAGATCTCCTGCCAGGCGATGCGCGTGATCATCGCCTGGAACTCGGCGTTGAACGGTGTCCGGTTGGCGAGGGAGCGATCGACCCAGGCGTCGCCCAGCACGCGGCGGCGGTTCTTAAGACCGGCCTCGAACAGCGTTTCGGCGGCGTCGCCGGCGTCCGGTCCCGGCGAGAGGAAGCCGCGCAACGCTCCGACCAGCGCCGCGGGAGCCTCGATGGGCGGGAGGTGGGAGCTGTCGAGATGCACATGGCTCGCGCCGGGAATGGCGGCCAGCAGCTTCTCGCCATGGCCGGCGAGGGGCGTCGAGACGTCGCGCTCGCCAGTGACGACCAGCACCGGGCCGGCGATGCCCGGAAGCCGGCCGATCACGTCCATGTCGCGGATGGCGGCGCCGGCCCCGGCATAGCCCTGCGCCGACTGGGCGACGAGATTGCGCTTGAGGCTCGCTGCGACGGCCGGATTCCCGGCTGCGAAAGCGGGCGACAGGAAGCGCTGCAGGGCGGCATCGGCGATGGAAGCGGTGCCGCCGGCACGCACCTGCGCGATGCGATCCCGCCAAACGGTGCCGTCCATGGTTGCCGAGGTGCAGATCAGGGCTATCGCCGAGACGCGCTCAGGGTGGCCGAGCGCCAGTTCCATCGCGATCATGCCGCCAAGCGAGACGCCGGCGATCGCGGCGCGCTCGATCCCGGCCGCATCCATGACGGCGGTGACATCACCGGCCAGCATCGACAAGATGTACTCGCCATCGGGTGCATCGGAGGCGCCGCTGCCGCGCGTGTCGATCCGCAGCGTGCGAAACGAGGCGAGGAGGCCGGGCATCGCTGCGTCCCAGAGCGACATGTCGGTGCCGATCGAGTTCAGCAGGACGAGAACCGGCCTGTCCTCGGCGCCTTCCAGCTTCCAATAGATGCGGGCGCCGCTGCTTGCTGCGAAGGGCATGACCTGTCCTCAATCGTTGATGACGAGAAGATCGGCAACCAGCGCCGCGCTCTCGCCGATATCCGTGCCGACGCCGGCTGCCGCGAGGTTGCGGGCGATCGCGGCCTCGTCGACCTCCAGCCCTTCCGCGACGGTCGCCATCGCCTCGGTAGCACCGGCCGCGAGCAGGAAGAGATCGGCGAGCGCCGGGCCTTCCGCCTGCCAGCCGCCCAGCCCGCGCTCCTGCTCGGCCGGCAGCCCGGCGAGGATGCCGGCAACGAGGCCGGGGGCGCGCAAAGCGGCCGAAAGGGTGATCTGGCATCCGGTGGGGTTGCGCTTGTGGGCCATGGCGGAGGAGCCGCCACGGCCAGGAATGGCGGGTTCGCGGGCCTCGCCTATGCCGTTCTGGGCGAGAAGCGAAACGTCCCGCGCCATCTTGCCGAGCGAGCCGATCAGGATGGCGAGCGCTGTCGCGATGCCGGCAATGCCGCCGCGGCGGCTCTGCCAGGGCGCGGCATCGGGGAGGGCCAGCATGGCCGCGAGGCGTGAGGCGATGGCGGCAGCCTTGCCGTCCAGTCCGCTGCGGGTTCCGGCCGCACCGCCGAATTGCAGTGTCGCGCTGGTTTCGACTTCACGGCTGAGCCGTGCTGCAGCCTCGGCGATGCCGGCCTGCCATTGCGCGATGCGCAGGCCGAAGCCGATCGGCAGGGCATCCTGCAGCAGGGTGCGGCCGATGGCGGGGGTCGTAGCGTAGCGCCCGGCAAGCGTGGCAAGCGCCGTTGCGAGGCGCGCGAGATCAGCGTCGAGCAGGCGGAAGGCGGCGCGGATCTGGCAGGCGAGAACTGTGTCGGCTACGTCCTGACTGGTCGCGCCCTTATGCAGCACTTTCGCGGGCGCTTCCGGCAAGGCGGCGCGCAGCCGCGCCACCAGCGGGATCGCCAGCGTGCCGGCGAGCGCCGCTTCATCGGCGAGTTCGGCCGGATCGATGACGATCGCGGCGCAGAGCTTCGCGATCGCCTCGGCTTCCGCCGCGCCAATCAGCCCTTCGGCCGCTTCCGTGCGGGCGAGACCCACCTCAAAGGCGAGCGCATGCCGCAGCGTGGCCTCGTCCGCGAAGACGGCCAGCATGGTATCGGTGGTTGCAGGGCGCTGCCTGAGCATAGCGCTCATGGTATCAGGACGCTCACAGATCGAAAAACACCGTCTCGTTCTCGCCGGCGAGGTTGATGTCGAGCCACCACGTTCCGTCCGGCTTGCGCTGGGCGATCAGGGTGTGGCGGCGGGCTTCCGGCACGAGGTTCAGGATCGGGTCGGTCTCGTTGCCCTCGCCATCGGCGAAGTAAAGCCGGGTCGGCAGGCGCTTCAGAAGCCCGCGGCCGAACACCGAGACGGCGACATGCGGCGCCTGCAGCGTATTGCCGGGGCCGGGCACGCGACCGGGGCGGATCGTGCGAAAGCGGAACACGCCGTCCTTGTCGGTCGAGCCGCGGCCGAAACCGACGAAATGCTGGTCGAGCGGCACATACTCGCGGGTATCGTCCGCGCTGGCATAGCGGCCGGCCGCATTGGCCTGCCAGATCTCGATCATGGCGTCGGGGATCGGCTGGCCTTCGGCATCGAGCACCGAGCCGGCGATCTCGATGACCTCGCCCTGCGGCGTGCCCGAGAGGTTGGACCCCGAGAGCAGGAAATGCTCCGGCGGCATCAGGTCGGGCCGGGCGCCCATCTCGGAGCGGCTGACGAGATCGGCGCCGCCCTTCCAGGGCAGCCCGTAATGGAAGTAGGGGCCGACGGTCTGCCAGGGCGTCTGGCCGAAGATCGACGGATCCTGGCTGTCCTGCCGCGGGGCGGCGTTGCGGCTCTCCAGATCAGTGGTCATCGTCATGGTCGTCCTCGAACGGCGTCTGGTCGCGGCCCTTGAGCACGATGTCGAAGACATAGCCCAGCGCCCAGTTCGGCACGGTAGCGTCGATGTCGAAGCGCGAGACCATGCGCTGGCGATAGGGCATCGGCACGGCATTCGCGATCGGGTCGATCTCGATCAGCGGATCGTCCGGGAAATACATCTGCGTCACCAGCCGGGTCGCGAAGGCGGGCCCCAGCAGCGAGAGATGGATATGGGCCGGTCGCCAGGCGTTCTTGTGATTGCCCCAGGGATAGGCGCCGGGGCGGATCGTGACATAGCGATAGCGGCCCTCGGCATCGGTAATGACGCGGCCGACGCCGGTGAAGTTGGGGTCGAGCGGCGCGGGCCAGTCGTCCTTGGCGTGGATGTAGCGGCCGGCGGCATTGGCCTGCCAGATTTCGACGACGGTGTTCGGCACAGGCCGGCCGTTCTCGTCGAGCACGCGGCCGGTGACGACGATGCGCTGGCCCTGCGGTGCAGCCTTGTGCTGCGTCGTCAGGTCCAGCATCGCAGGACCCATCAGCCGGCCCCAATCGCCAGGCCCGGTCACTTCCGTCAGCGTCTGCGGGATCGCGAGCGGCGCCTGCCGCGGGCTGCGCAGCACGGTCGAGCGGTAATCCGGCCAGTGAGAGGGGGGAGAGCCCTCATCGTTGGGCAAATACGGAAAGATGAGCCTGCTCACGCCGCCTTGTCCTGCTTTTCGGTGGCAACCGCGAAGGAGGCGGCCGTCTTGGCCTTGACCTCGTCGAGGCTGACGCCCGGGGCGAGCTCGATCAGGGTGAGGCCGCCGCCATTGGCCTTGTCGCAGGTCATGACGCAGAGGTCGGTGATGATCATGTCGACGACGCCTGCGCCGGTGAGCGGCAGGGCGCAGCGCTCCAGCACCTTGGATTCGCCGGCCTTGTTGGCGTGATCCATCACGACGATGACCTTCTTGACGCCGGCGACGAGGTCCATGGCGCCGCCCATGCCCTTCACCATCTTGCCGGGGATGGTCCAGTTGGCGATGTCGCCATTGGCCGCGACTTCCATCGCGCCGAGGATGGTCAGGTCGATATGGCCGCCGCGGATCATCGCGAAGCTATCGGCCGAGGAGAAGATGCTCGAGCTCGGCAGCATCGTGATGGTCTGCTTGCCGGCGTTGATCAGATCGGGATCGGCCTCGCCCTCATAGGGGAAGGGGCCGATGCCGAGCAGGCCGTTCTCGGACTGGAGCGTCACGTCGACGCCTTCGGGAATGTAGTTCGCCACCAGCGTCGGGATGCCGATGCCGAGATTGACGTAGAAGCCGTCCTTCAGCTCCTTGGCCGCGCGCGCGGCGACCTCCTCGCGGGTCCAGGCCATCAGGCTGCCTCCCTCTTGCGCTCGGTCAGCTTCTCGATGCGCTTCTCGTTGATGGTGCTCTTGATGACGCGGTCGACATAGATGCCGGGCGTCTGGATCGTATCGGGATCGAAGGACCCGACCGGCACGATCTCCTCGACCTCGGCCACGGTCACCTTGCCGGCGGTCGCCATATTCGGGTTGAAGTTCCGCGCCGTGCGCCGATAGATCAGGTTGCCGGCGGTGTCGGCCTTCCAGGCCTTGACGATGGCGAGGTCGGCCCGGAGCCAGGTTTCGCGGACATAGAGCTGCCCTTCGAATTCCTCGACCGGCTTGCCCTCGGCGACGACGGTGCCGACGCCGGTCTTGGTGTAGAAGGCCGGGATGCCGGCGCCGCCGGCGCGGATGCGCTCGGCCAGCGTGCCCTGCGGGTTGAGTTCCAGCTCCAGCTCGCCGGCGAGGTATTGCTGCTCGAACAGCTTGTTCTCGCCGACATAGGACGCGATCATCTTCCTGATCTGCCGCGTCTGCAGCAGCATCCAGAGGCCGAAGCCATCGGCGCCGGCATTGTTGGAGATGACCGTCAGGTCCTTCACGCCGGAATCGCGAATCTCGGGGATCAGGCTCTCAGGATTGCCCGACAGGCCGAAGCCGCCGGACATGATCGTCATGCCGTCGAAAAGCAGGCCCTCCAGCGCCGCTGCGGGGCCGTCATAGATCTTGCGCATCTTTTATCGCTTCTGGTGATTTAGCTGAGGTATTGCGGAGGGGCGCCTCGTTGCGAGCAATATGCCTCCCACGATCACGATGAAGGCGACCGGATGGTACCAGGCGAGACGCTCTCCGAGTAACGCAGCTGCAAGAATGGCGCTGAAGATCGGCATGAGGTGCATGAACATGCCGGTCGTTGCCGGGCCGAGCGTCGCGATCGAGCGGTTCCAGAAGACATAGGCCAGTATCGACGGGAAAATCGCAAAATAGATCAGAGCCGGCAGGCTGTGCAGCGTCGGCACAAAGATACCGCTCGCGGTTGTCTCGACCAGGACGAAGGGTAAGTGGAAGACAATGCCGAAGACGGTCGTCGCTCCGAGCAATGAGAGCGGTTTCAGGCCGAGCGGCCGGCGTCGGACGAGAACCATGTAGAGCGCCCAGAAGCTCATGCCGAGGACGACCAGGATATCGCCCCGACCCACTTCGAGATCGCCCAGAGCGAGAAGGTCACCGCGCGCGATCACGAGCACCGCACCAACAAGCGAGACGGTGATGCCGAGCGCCCGCAGCGGAAAGATCCGCTCGCCCAGAAGAACCCAGGCCAGAATGATCGTCACGACAGGCAGAAGCGAATTCACAAGGGCAGCATTGATGACCGTCGTGTGATGCAGCGCCGTGTAGATGAAGCAGTTGAACGCTGTGACACCGATTGCGCCGAGCAGGGCCAGGAACGGCCATTCCTCCCGCAGCCGCGAACGATCGAGCCGCAGCGAGGACCATGCGAAAGGCAGCATGATCGCCAACGCGAGCACCCAGCGCCAGAACGACATCTGGATCGGTGGAATGTCGTCGCGCATCATCCGCGCAATCAGGAAATTACCCGCCCAGAAGAGCGGAGGCAGCGCGGCGATGACGTAGGCCAGCGGGATGGGACTTGCCGCGGATGCGGCCGGCTTGCCCCTGTCGAGTTCAGCCATCGCTGCGCTTCTTCGCCATACGCACTTCGGTGTAGCGGCCGAGCACGGAGTTGACACCGACTGCCAACAGAAAAACGATCAGCAGCAATGCGTACATGCGGGGCATGTTGAAGGTCGTGTAAGTCTGGATGACGGCGTAGCCAAGCCCCTGGTTTGCGAGCTTGGTCTCTGCCAGCAACGTGCCCACGATGGCGACGCCGAGGCCAATGCGGATGCCGTTGATCACCGGCAGTCGCATCGCCGGAATATAGATCTTGGTCAGCATCTGGGCCGAGGTGAGTCTGAAGGTCATCCCCACACGGATCAGGACCCGATCGATCTCGCGCATGGACGCGGCGACGCTGACGGCCACCGGGAAGAAGCAAGACAGGGCACCCATCGCGACCTTGGAACCGGGGCCGACGCCGAACCACATGATCATGATCGGGAAGAAGATGATCTTCGGCGTCGGACCCAGATAATGCAGGAGCGGCTCGTATGCTGAGCTGAGGAAGCGGTCGCGTCCCAGCACAATGCCGACAAGAACTCCCGCGCCGCCGCCGATGGCGACGGCCAGTGCAACCTCGCCGAAGGTCACCGCGAGGTTGTGGTAAAAGCCGCGATCGATCAGCAGCATCGCCAACTCTCGGCCGATAAGCGGCAGCGGCGGCACCACGTCCCGATACAGCAGGCCCGAGCGGGCCAGGCTCTCCCATCCGATCACGATCGCCAGCACAATGGCGATGCGCGTCAGCATGACTGCTTGCCCTTCCGAAGGGCGTTTCCACGGCGTCGTACGAGACGGCATGGATCCGGCGGCCTGGTTCATGGCTCGGACTCTCGTCACTTGGGGTCTCAGCGGCGCGGCGGAATCTGGATCAGTTCGCCGAGCTGTTCCTTGGTGAGCGGCTGCGCGGTGTACTTCAGCGTCACGGCGTCCGGCACGATGGTGTCCAGCCCGACAATGCGATCGGGATCGAGCGCCTTCTTCGGAAAGAATTCATCGCGGGTACGCTTGGCGATCTCGAGAGGCACGCCGACGAAATCAGCATAGACCTTGAGGGCCTCGTCGCTCGCATACATTGCGTCCACGGTTTCCCGGTAGGCGAGCATGAAGCGCTCGAGCTGCTCCTTCTTGGACTGAAGCACCGACGTGTTCGTGATCAGCAGACGGACGGTCTGGTCCCGGAATGCCTGGGTGTTGTTTCCGGTCGCGATGACGCGGATTTCGCCCTTGCTGAGCTGTTCGAGGCCGAAGGGCGGCGCCGCCCAGCCGACGTCGATCTGGCCCGACATGACCTGCGTGAGCGTCGGAGCCGGCCCCCCGGTGGCGGTCAATTTCGCCTTCAGTCCGTTTTCCTTGACGAAGGCGTTGACGACGCCATGCGTCGAGGACCCGTTTGTCGAATAGGCGACTGTGCGCCCGTCGAAATCCTTCAGGGTTTTAACCGGTGAATCGGACTTCACGTACCAGTACAGATCTTGTCCGCCAGTCGTCTCGGCTCCGATGATACGGATCGGCGCGCCCTTGGAGAACGCCGAGAGCGCGCCCATGATGCCGCCGGCCACGCCGATGTCGACGCTGTTCGACAGCACGGCCTGCTGCGTCTCGCCGCCGCCTTGCGTGTACAGCATCTGAAGGTCGAGCTTGTGCTTCTTGAAGATGCCAAGCCGTGTGCCGATTTCGGCGACCGAGGTATCCCAGTTGCCGCGCTGGCCGACCGCGAGCTTAAGCTGATCCTGTGCGCTTGCCGGACCTGCCGCGAGTGACAGAAGACCGGCAAATGCGCCCGCCAGAACCGTTCGCTTCGTCAAGGTCATATCTTTCCTCCCTCATTTTTTGATGGTCATCGCAGATTTCTTGGATGCTGCGTTTGCCGTGCACGTTAGATCTTGAAGGCCTCCAACGTGGGAGCGGGAAACAGATCCTCGACGCCAAGGCGCCGCGACGACAAGCCATGCGTGTGATGCGCCTGAAGGAACGCGTCCAGCACGTGCCGGTTCGCCTCGACACCATAGGACCAGAAATCGTTGCCCATCAGCTTCTTCGCCGATTGCAACTGCTCCTCGACGAATGGCAGCGTAACCTTCGTGGCCGATGTATCGGTGAGCCGCGAGAGAGCGATCCGCTTCGACTGCTCGAACGCCTTCAGGAGAGCGGCCGGCAGCCATGGCTGGTCTTCGACGATCGTGCGTCGCGCACCGATCACATGCATGATCGGGAAGATGTTCGTGCGGCGGTAGTAGTCGGAGGCCGCCGCCGTAGGCGTGGCAAAGAGTCGTGCGATCTTCAGGTGGCCCGCCTCGAAGGCGGAGGGCGCCCTCGGGCCGATAAAGCCGTCAATCTCACCGTCGGCCAGCATTTGGTTTAGGGATCGGTCCGCGGGAGCCTGCTCGACCCGGATGTCAGAGGGGAGTGAAACCGCGATCTTCTCCGCGCGCCCGGGCTGTTCGATACCACCGCGGACCCATGTCACGTCGGTGGGCCGCACGCCATAATCGTCCTCGAGCATGGAGCGGATCCAGACGCATGCCGTGAGCTGGTACTCGGGGCACCCGATACGCTTCCCCTTCAGGTCCTCCGGCTTCTCGATCCCGCGGTCGGTCCGGATGAATATCTCGGAATGCCGGAACGCGCGCGACACGAACGCAGGCACGCCCACATACGGGTTGGTCCCGTGATCGACCTTCACCGCGAAGCTCGACAAGGATGCCTCGCAGACGTCGAATTCGGCATGCCGGAATGCGCGGAAGAAGATCTCCTCCGGGAAAAGCTTCATGAACACGGGGTCGACACCGTCGATCTGAACTTCGCCGTCAAGCAATGGTCTATTGCGGTCGTAATCTCCGATCGCGATGGAAAGTCGCAGCTTCGACAATTCTTCCTCCCGAGGCGGGCATCATCGGCCCAGCTTTCAGGCAGGATGCGCCCGGGGCGCGGCTCGGACAAAGACTTCTGCGAGATGCCAGTGAGACCTCGACGGTTTGGCGCCCGTCCTCGTCGCGCCAGCGTCACGCGCACCGTGCAGGCGATCAGCCTCTCCGTAAGGTTCTGTTCGCCGCAGCGGCCCGTCGAAGATTCCGGATGGCGCTACGACCTTCAAGACGATTTTCTTATACGAGAAGGAACCAAAATATACTTGATGTCGCTGCTGAAAGGCGCGGTCATCGTGCCCGACCCAACGCTGGGATGCGATCGATGATGCCGTGATCTCGGCTGGGCGACTCTCGACGTTTTAGCATCGCACAACAATGCATGTCCGCGCGGCGCGGATCCTTTTGCAACGGCACCGCGTCTCTCTGCCGCTGCGTGCGCGAGGGGGGCGGTACCGTCCACCAGGGGAAGGCGCCGCAGCGGAGATCAGGGAGGAATATCCATGACCAGATCATTCCGGGCCATCACCCTCGCGCTGCTGGCAGGCGCGGTTCTCGCCGCCCCCTCGGCGGCGAGAGGCCAGGAGGCAGGCCAGGGGAAGCGCACCTACTTCGCCCTGGGTCCAGCGACCGCCGTCTATGCGGAGCCCGCCGCGCGCGCCAAGGTCGCGGCCCTCGTCATCCATCGCACCGCCAACTACACCACGCATATCGCCTGCAATGAACTGCCGAAGCGTGGTATCGCGGCCCTGTGCATGAGCACGCGCTTCACAAACAACGAGTTCGCGGTCGACTGGGACCGGATCGCGCTGGACGTGAAGGCCGGCGTCGAATTCCTGCGCAAGCAGCAGGGTATCGAGAAAGTCGTGCTGTTCGGCCATAGCGGCGGTGGCCCGACCACAAGCTTCTATCAGGCGGTGGCTGAGAACGGACTCGGCTTCTGCAAGGATCCGCAGAAGCTGGTGCCCTGCCGCGACGATCTCGCCGGAATGCCGAAAGCCGACGGCCTGATTCTCGCCGATGCTCATCCGGGCGTGCCGGTCATTCTGCTGCGCAGCCTGAACGGGTCGGTGCTCGACGAGACGGCCGGCAAATTCGATGCCGCGCTCGACCCGTATCTGACGAGTAACGGCTATAGCGCGACAGCGTCGTCAACCTATTCGCCGGAATTCCAGACCCGCTATTTTGCTGCGCAGTCGGCGCGCATGAACGCGCTGATCGCGACCGCACAAGGGCGCGTGAAAGCCATCCGGGAGGGCAAGGGGACCTATCCGGACAATGACCTGTTCGCCATCCCGCATGGCGGTAATCCCGGCGCGGGTCCCGGCGGCGCATCGCAACTGCACAGCCTCGATACGGCGATCTCGCTTCGGCGCACGCGCGCGCCGCAGAAACTGGTGCGCAACGACGGCAGCATCGTCGAACAGATCGTCACCTCCGTCAGTCCGCCAGAACTCGACACGAAGGAGACGACCAACAGCTTCGATCGCGGCACAAAAATCCTGTCGCTTCGCTCGTTCCTGAGCACTCAGGCCGTGCGCTCTAGCAACTCTCTCGATGGTATCGACCATTGCTCCAGCAACAATTCCACCATTTGTGCGGTTCGCTCGATTGCCGCACCGACGCTCGTGGTCGGCATGGGGGGCTATCTGTTCATTCGCGACTCCGAAGAGGAATACGAGAACAGCGTCGCCGC
This sequence comes from Allobosea spartocytisi, assembly GCF_014764685.1. NCBI lineage: Bacteria > Pseudomonadati > Pseudomonadota > Alphaproteobacteria > Hyphomicrobiales > Alloboseaceae > Allobosea > Allobosea spartocytisi. The sequence continues at coordinate 33,060 of NZ_JACXWY010000011.1, read as the reverse complement.
CAAAAAGGAACTCCTTTTCATCGAGGGCGCCAGCCACGGCTTCACCCCGTGCCGGAACTGCTCGGCCGACCCTGACGCCTATGCGAACAGCGTGCGCAACCTGTTCGACCAGGTGAAGAACTGGGTCGACGCGACGATGCGCTGAGGGGCTGGTACGGGCCGCCGTTGCCAGAATATGCGTGGTTTCGATGGGGCCGCAGCGTCCTTCCGGCGCATGCCGGGAATGGGCTCGGAATTCAGAACCAAGGCCATCTGCGTCGACCAGCCGCGGCATTCGCGTGCTGTTCGGCGGCCCGCGTCGGTTCTGGGTTCCGGGCTCGATCCTATGGACCGCCCCGGAATGACGGCGTGTTTCGAAATGAAGTCCGCGCGCTCTAGATACCCACGCGCCGCGCCAGGGGGCCCAGGGAGTCGAGCAGGCGCCGCACGATCCCATCGATGAAGTGATCGATCAGATCCTGGCTTCTGAAAGAGGCCGCGTTAGATGGCCTCAGCAGATAGAGGGTTCGGGTCAACGGGATATCGGACACACGCTGCATCACCAGCTTCCCGGCCCTTATCTCCTCACTGGCGGTGCCGTAGGGCATCATGCTGGCAGCCGCTCCGCGCACCACCAGGCTGCGCATCGCCGGAATCGATTCCGCCTCGTAGACGATCCTGAGATCGAGCGAATAGCGGGCTGCGGCGTCTCTCAGCAACCGCTGAACCATGTCGCGCTCGCCGGCCTGCACGAGGTCATGAGAGAGCGCGTCCGCCAGAGTTAGGGTAGGGGGCAGAGGCTCTCCCGTCGCCGGACGAGCAAAGATCAGCTCCTCCACCAGCAGCGGGCGTCGGCTGACTCCGGGGCGGGCTTCGTCCACGCCGTAAGCCAGCGCATAGCTGAGCTCGCCCTGTTCGAGGGATGTCGTCAGTGCCCGACTCAACGCTTCGACGAGGCTCAACGATACGGTGGGCATCGTCCGTTTGGCATTGAGCAGCATGTCGGGGTCCATCTGCAGCATGATGCTGGGCGTGAGGCCCAAGATCATCATCTCTTGTTCGGGACTGACATTGCCGATGATTTCGCGCTTGAGCTCCTCCACATCCTGCAGGATACGGCGGGCCCGATCGAGCAGAAGCCTGCCGGCCTCGGTGAGTTCGACGCCGCGCGAGTGGCGCACCAGGAGTTCCGTCTTGAGCTCCTGCTCGAGCTGACGGATCTGCAGACCGAGCGCTGGCTGTGCGACGTTGAGCTGTTCGGCAGCCCGGGTGATGTTGCCGACTTCCGCGATCCGCACGAAGTAGCGCAGCTGCCTGAGATTGATCGCTTCCTCCTGTCGATGTTCGCCGTTGCGCCGGAGTATGGCGCAGACGGGCGCACTCAGGAAGGCGTCGGCCCTGTGCCGGCGCGGCTGCGGCAGCCGAGCCTGATTCAGCGTGCGGGTCGCATCCAGCGCTCGAGCCATTCCAGGGCCGAGAAAATGACGACGCTCACGAGTATGACGAAGATGATCGTTGCGAAGACGCCGGGCAGATCATAGCGTTCGGCCAAGTCGTTGATGAGCTGACCAAGACCACCGAAGTTGATCAGGAACTCTACGCCGATGAGATTGATCAAGGTGAAGATCAGGCCCAAACGTATTCCGGTGAAGATCGTCGGTATCGACGCCGGAAACTGGATCTTCCAGAACAGCTGCGACGGATTCAGATTGTAGGTGCGCCCAACGTTTAAGAACGTCTTCTTCACGCCCTGGAAGCCCTCGATGGTCTTGAGCACCACGGGCGCGAGTCCCGCGACGAATCCCATCGCGATGATTGTCGCGGAGCTTCGTCCAAAGATGACCAGGAAGAGGGGATAGGCGAGCACAATCGGCGCTGCGGCGGCAGCTGCGATCCAGGGTTCCACTGCAAGTTTGAGAATGCGTCTCTCGTGCAGAAAGATTCCGAAGCCGACACCCACGATAATGACGAGCAGACTTGCCGCGACTGCCTCGGATCCGGTCACAAACAGCCGATGAGCCAGTTGCTCCTCGCTAAACAGGCGGCCGAAGCTGCCTATCACGGCGGAGGGAAACGGGATCACGAACTGGTTGAGCAGCCCGGTGTAGAGCAACAGCTCGACACCGCACAGCACAAGCCCAACGGTGGCCAGCCCGAATATGATCGGAGGAAAAGCGAGGATCCGCATCGTCAGCCTTTTCTCGCGCGGGCTGCTTCCTCGGCATCGGCCATTCCGCGCGATGCCTCTTCTCGCAGATCGTTCCAGATCTCTGCCACATACCGGCCGAACGCATCGCTGCCGACGACATCGCTGCTGCGTGGGCGCGGCAGGCGGATGTCGACGATCCGCTTCACCTTGCCGGGACGGAACGTCATGATCAGCACCCTGTCCGAGAGCTGCACGGCTTCGGTGATGTTGTGGGTGATGAGCAGCGTCGTTTGCCGAAGATCCTGTTGGATCTTGAGGACTTTGTCGCCCAGCAGCACACGGGTCTGTTCGTCGAGTGCAGCGAAAGGCTCGTCCATCAGCAGGATCTTGGGCTCGAACACCAGCGTCCGGGCCAGCGCGACGCGCTGGCGCATGCCGCCCGACAGTTCCGACGGGTAGCGCTGCTCGAAGCCAGAAAGGCCGACCATCTCGATGAATTTGCGGGCCGTCGCGTGGCGTTCTTCCTTGCCCACACCCTTCACTTCGAGCGGAAAGGCAACGTTGTCGATGACCGTCCGCCAGGGAAAGGTCGATTCTTCTTGGAATACCATGCCGATGGACGGATGCGGGCCCGAGACGCTCTCGCCGCCGACGGTCACGGTGCCTTCATAGCCGCCTACAAGGCCGCCCATGATGTTGAATACCGTTGACTTGCCGCAGCCCGACGGGCCGATGATCGAAACGAATTCGCCGCGCTTGATCTCGAACGACATGCCATCGACAGCAGTCACAGTTCCTTCGCGCGTGTCGAAGCGCATCGAAACGTCCTTGATGACGACATCGATCTCGTCGATGGTCTCGCTCGCAAGACGCAGTTTGGCGTTAGCCCCCCGCATGTGCCTTTCGTCCTCCAGATCGTTGCCGCTCATGAGTTGCGCCCCTGCATCCTGTCACGCCAGTGCGTGTCGGGGCGTTCGGCCCATGCGGTCTTGAATGGATTGATGGCAGGCATTCATCTCCTCCAGCGAGGTCGTTCTCGAAGGTTGCCCGCTTGTAGGCGACGCTAGGGTGGCCCCTCACCGTGGTCCAATACTATATCGCTTTGTCTTCCAAACATTTGCGTAGCGGTCGAAACGGCAACAAAATGCCGTGCTCCAACGTCCAATGGGCGTTAAGGTCCGATCGAAAGAACGGAGTGAAATGCCCGAAACAAACTCAAAGGCCCCTGTGCCGCCCGCCGAGCAGCGCTACGATCTCCCGCTCGAGGGAAGCGTCGGCTATCAGCTCCGGATGGCCAACAGAGCCGTGCAGCGCAATCTGCAATCGCAGATCGAGCCGCATGGTGTCACGCTAGGCATGTGGTATTTCTTGCGGGCTCTCTGGCTGGAGGACGGCCTGACCCAGCGAGAACTTTCCCAGCGAATCGGAACCATGGAGCCGACGACGCTGTCCGCGCTGGCGACAATGGAGAGGTCCGGTCTCGTGACCCGTGAGCGGGATCCGCACGACCGGCGGAAGCTCTGCGTCAGGCTGACCGAACGTGGCCGCTCGCTGCAGTCGAAACTGATACCCTGCGCCAACGAAGTCATCGAGCGCGCGACAACCGGGATGAGCGGCGAAGAAAGGGCTCGCCTGATCAGTTGCCTGGCGCAGGTGCAGCGAAATCTGGCGGACGCGCCTTCCGGGGGCAGAGACATCGACTGAGGCGCCATGCGTTAGAGCAGGCGCATGGGGCCGGGTTTCACGGGCCACCCTGCGCTGGAGCAAGTCGAATGCTCCAGCGTCCCGCCCGCGCCAGCCATATCGGAAAGCGGGCTCTGCTTCTGTGTCGGCGAATTAGTCGCCGACTTTTCCGGTGCCTTCGCGCGTCATCCCTGCTGCCATGGCCGGGTTGTAGCCCGGCTTCACCCGTGCATCGATAACGACCGACGCGCCGTTGCGAGCAGCCTCGACCCCTTTCCGGATCGCATCGATCAACGCGTCTGTGGTCGAGACTGGCCCGATCCCGACAAGTCCCTGAGCGCTGGCCATGGCGGCGATGTCGATGTCGGGATCTCCGATACGCTGCCCGATCCACTTGTTCTCCACCGGCCGATCGCGCGTGCGCGCGACGCGTTCCTGATGGATCTCGTCATTGTAGAATGAGCGATTATTGGCGACGATGGCCAGGAAAGGCAGCTTGTAGTGTGCGGCTGTCCAGAACGCGGAAACGCCCATCATCGTATCGCCGTCGCCCAGAACGGCTACGGGCAATCTGTCTGAGCCGGCAAGCGCGAGCGCTGCGCCGGCCAGCATGCCGGGCCCCGACCCGATGCCGGCGCCGCCATCGGTGCCGAGATAGTCGAGCGGATGGCGGAAGTGCCAGCTTTCACCGGCCCAGCCGAGAGGCAGCCGGACAAGCGACACGACTTCATCGCGCAGCACTGTGCCCATCGCCGCCGCGAGCGAGACGATGTCGAGCTCGCGTGATTCGCCGGGCAGGTCGAATGCCGGCAATGCCGTCAGGTCGGCCGGCTCGGAACCAGGACCGACGCCGAGTTCGTCAGCGAGCAGATGGAGCGCCGCGTTCGGATCGCTGCTGAAATGCAGGTCGGCGGGCGGCAGCGCCTGGTGGTCCATGCTCCAGCCGTTGTGAAGCTGATGGTCGAGCTGGATATTGATGATCTTGGTCGCGGCCGAACAGCCGCCCTGTTTCAGGGTGCCGGCGAGATCGACCCAGTCGAGCGCCAGGATGACGTCGGCGTCCGCGATCCGCTTCGCGCCGGTCTCGTCGAGGAAGTGCCCAGGCTTGGCGCAATGCAGCCTGTGATTGGTCGGGAAGGCTGCGCCCACCTTGATGTCCGTGAGCACCGACGCGTTCAGCGCTTCCGCGAGGGCCACGCGACGCGCCCAGTCGCGGGTGCTGCGCGAAACCCTGCCGATCAGAAGCATCGGCCGCTCGGCGTTCCTCAGAAGCGTCGCGGCGGCTTTGATGTCCTGGGCCGCCGGGATACCGGGGGAGGGCAGGGCGAAGCGTTTGGGATCGGGCAACTCGGGCATCTGCTCCAGGCGGCGCTCCTGCATGGAGACATCGAGGCAGACATAGGTCGGCGCCGCCGGTGCGGCGCGGGTGATGTTGTTCGCCCGCACCAGAGCCTCCAGCGCAGCTGGGACGGAGACCGGCTGATCGTCCCACTTGATATAGGGGCGGATCATGGCGGCCTGGTCCTTGGAGGTGTGCAGCCAGTCGATCCAGGGGCGGCGCTCGGCAGCATCGACGGGACCCGTCGCGCCGAGGATCAGCATCGGCACGCGGTCGCACCAGGCGTTGTAGATCGCCATCGTGCCGTGCATGAGCCCGACATTGCTGTGCAGCACCACGCCCATCGGCCGCTCGGTGACCTTGGCGTAGCCGTGAGCCAGAGCGACGGCATGCTCCTCATGCAGGCAGAGCAGCATCTGGGGGTCCTGGTTACCCAGGTGGTTGACGAGGCTGTCATGCAGCCCGCGGAAGCTCGAGCCGGGATTGAGCGCGAGATAAGGAATGTCCAGCAGCCGCAGCATCGAGGCAATGGCGTCGCTGCCCCAAATGCCGTTGTCCTGCGATGCGACAGGCGTGTCGATGCCGTCGATCGGAGTGCTCATCGTGTATCCTTTGCTTGTCTGGTCGGCAATCGGGCCGTCCGAGGGCCGCAACGCAGGGTCTCGCATGTGATTGGATGCCACGGCGCCGGTCAGCCGCCGCGGAGGCTCACATGGACGTTCTTCTCCTGGGTGAACGCGAGGAGCTCGCCCAGGCATTCCTCGCGGCCCAGCCCGGACTGCTTCCAGCCGCCGAAGGGCGCACCGAGAAAATGCTTGGAGACCTCGTTCACCCAGACAAACCCGGCCTCGACGGCAAGCGCCGTGCGATGGGCCTTGCGCAGGTCGTTTGTCCAGATGGAGCACGTCAGGCCATACTCGACCTCGTTGACCTGGCCGAGCATCGTCGTCTCGTCATCCCAGGGCAGGACTGCAAGGACCGGCCCGAAAATCTCCTCGCGAGCGATGCGCATCGTCGGCGTGACATCGGCGAAGATGGTGGGCTCGACGTAAAATCCCTTCGTCAGTGCCGGATCAGTGGGCGCAGCACCGCCGGTTATGAGCCGTGCTCCCTGTTCCTTCGCCGAGGCGATGTATTCCAGGACGCGCGCGTGCTGCTGCCGGCTGATGATGGCGCCCATGGTAGTCCGGTCGTCCGTGGGGAGGCCCGGGACATAGTGCCCGGCCAGCGACGGCAGCCTGGACAGCACATCCTCGTAGATGTCCCGGTGGATGAACGCGCGGCTCGTCGATCCACAGGACTGGCCGCACCAGGTGAAGTTCATTCCGCCGATCACGGCCGAAGCCACGGTCGCGGGGTCGGCGTCGGGGAACGCGATCAATGCGTTCTTGCCGCCGAGTTCCAGCAGAACCGGCTTGATGGTGTCGCTGGCAGCCTTCATCACGGCACGACCGGCGCCGACGCTGCCGATGATCGCGATCTTGTCCACCCCCGGGTGGGAGGCAAGGGCCGCGCCGGCCTCGCGCCCGCCGGGCAGAACGCTGAATACGCCCCTCGGGAGGATATCCTGTACCAGTTCGGCCAGGCGCAGCGAGGAAAGCGGCGCCTGCTCGGGCGGCTTGACGATGACCGTGTTACCCGCTGCCAGCGGGGCGGCGATCTTGCCGGCGCAGAACATGAAGGGATGATTGAAGGCGAGGATGCGCGCGACGACACCCAGGGGCTGACGGAGCGTCATGTTGATGACGTCCGGCCCCATCGGGATGGTCTCGCCCTTCATCTCCGTCACGAGCCCGGCGAAATAGTCGAGCTGCGCGGCGGCGATCGTGGCATCGCCCATCATTTCCCGAACCGGATTGCCGCAATTGGCTGCGTCGAGGGCCGCGAGTTCGCGCGCATTGGCACGGACGACGGCCGCGACTTCCTTCAGCAGACGGGCCCTTTCGAGCGGGGCGACGCCGCGCCACGAGAGAAAGGCCTGCCGTGCGGACTTGACCGCGGCATCGACGTCGCTGGCGCCAGCCTCCGCAACCTCGGCGATCGGCTCGTCGAGGCCCGGATTGGACGTTGCGGCGTAGCGCCCCGATATCGGATGGCGCCATTCACCCCCGTAGTAGAGGCTGCGGCCGGCCGGAGCTGGCTTGTCGAGCATAAGAAGACCCCAATGCGTTTCCAGGGCTCTTGCTCCGGCCCTCCAAGTCCAGTTTCGCGCAGCGCCGCCGGCGCTTCCAAGACTTTATCCCTTGGGCACCCAAGCCGATATGATCGTTCGGGCTCGCCGTCGGGTTCAGCTGCCCGCAGCCGCCATTTCCGCCTCGGTGTCGTCCTGCTCCATGCCGTCGAGCAGCGCGATTTCCTCATTGGAGGCGCCGAGCCTGCGCCAATCGTCGCTCTTGGGAACGATGCCCTGATAAGAACGCAGCTTCGCCTGCGGGATATGCGGCTCGACGAGACCGAGCGGGGAAGCGCCGGCGGCATGCTTGCGCGCTGCATCGATCATCACCCGGCGGAACTGCACGATCGCGATGTCGCTCGCGCCGAGGCGCTCGCTGGTACGGTCGGCGATCGGGCCCATCGACTCCCACATCATGATGTCCTGGTTGGGAATTCCGGGCACGCCGGTGAAATCCCCCAGCTTCATCGCCTTGCGGTCCTGCAGGTAGTTGTTCTCCCGCTTGCGCAGCATTGGCTTGTAGGTCTTGTCGAGATCGATGCCGACCTGCGCCACGCAGAACTTCCGCCAGCTTTCCTGATCGATGCAGTCGTCATTGCCCCATGCGATGAAATGGAAATAGCTCGACACGTCGTCCTTCGGCACGATCACCGTCGCGACGTTATAGGAAGAGTTGGGGGGGATCAGCGCGGCGAAAGGCGCAACGAATACGGTCAGCCTCACATAGTCGTGGGTCTGCGCATTGGTGATCGGGCGGCGCAGCGCAGCGTAGCGGAAGCCGTAGTTGGTCAGCTGGACCTGGATGCGCGGGTTCTTGTCGGTCGACGGACGCGTCCAATGCGTCGCGGTCGCGCCGGCGGTCGTCACGCGCGAGGGCTTCATGTCGGAGGAGTGCAGGCTCGAGGAATGAGCCGAGTCGATCTGTCCTTCCATGATCTGGGCCCAGTTGCAGGGCAGATCGATCTTCACGATCGAGACCTTCGCCTCGGGCGTGGGCGCCCACGGCGGAGCCTCGAATTCCGGCATTTGGTCCTTCGGACCCATATAGACCCAAATGAAGCCTCCCGCCTCCTGGGTCGGATACGCCTTGTGCTGGACCTTATCGGCAAAGCCGCTTTCTGCCGGCTCCGACACCATTTCGAGGACCTTGCCGTCCACGTCGAACTTCCAGCCGTGATACAGGCAGCGAAGGCCACACTCCTCGTTGCGGCCGAAGAACAGCGAAGCCTTGCGATGCGGGCAGTACTCGCCGAGCACCCCGATCCGTCCGTCGGTATCGCGGAAGGCAACGAGATCCTCGCCGAACAGACGGACGCGGACAGGCGCGCCGTCGCTTTCGATGAGCTGCTCCGACAGCAGCGCGGGCACCCAATGACGCCGCATGAACTGACCCATCGGGGCCTCGCCTTCCACGCGGCAGAGCAATTCGTTCTCTTCGTGGGTCAGCATCGCATTCGCTCCAGATTTGACGGCCGGGCTAGTCAGCCGGATAATACTTAGATATCTAAGTCTCACATTATTCGGAATTCAAGCGCTTGTCGAGACGGCGCCGCGCGGAGGTTTGGATGAGCGATCAGGAGCAGTGGCTAAAGGCCAGGATCGTGGGGAAGGAGGCGGTCGCCGACGACATCGTCATGTTCGATCTCAGGCCGCTGGATGAGAACATGCTCGAGCCCTACACCCCCGGGGCTCACCTGGCGGTCAAGGTGCCGAACGGCGAGACGCGGAAGTACTCGCTCTGCAACGGTCCGGACGAAGCCGAGGGCTATGTCATCGCCGTCAAGAAGGAACATGGCGGCCGGGGCGGGTCCGTCAGTCTGATCGATCAGACCAATGTCGGCGACGAGATCCTGATCTCGGCGCCGCGCAACGATTTCTCGCTGAAGGACGGCCCGTCGAGCTACATTTTCATCGCAGGCGGCATCGGAATCACGCCGATCCGCTCGATGATCCGCCATCTGATGGCGACGCGCGGGAAGCCCTTCAAGCTGTATTACTTCACGCGCACACCGGCGATGATGGCCTTCCGGGAGGAGTTCTCCGGGCCGGAATTCCGGGGCAAGGTCGTCATCCACCACGATAACGGCGACCCCGACAAGGCGTTTGACCTCTGGCCGGTCCTTGAAGACCCGAAGGGGGCCCATCTCTATTGCTGCGGCCCGCGGGGCCTGATGGAGGCGGTGCGGGACATGACCGGCCACTGGTCCTCGGCCGCCGTCCATTTCGAGGATTTCGGTGCGGCCAAGGCGAAGCCGGAAGACAACACGCCCTTCACCGTCGAACTGGCCAAGAGCGGCGAGATCTTCGAGATTCCCGTCGACAAGTCGATCCTCGAGGTGCTGCGCGAGGCGGGAAAGACGCTGCCCAGCTCCTGCGAAAGCGGGACTTGCGGCACCTGCAAGACGCGATTGGTCTCAGGCGAGCCCGACCATCGCGATCTTGCGCTCTCCGAGCAGGAGAAGGCGCGAAACATCATGATCTGCGTCTCCCGCGCCAAATCTGGCGCCCTCGTTCTCGATCTCTAGCGAGGCAGTGGTGAGCGAACCTTTGCGATTGGGCGTGGTCGGGCTCGGCCGCGCCTTCATGCTGATGCTGCCGACATTCGCTCAGCATCCCCTCGTCCGACTGGTCGCTGCGACCGATCCGCGTCCGGAGGCGCGGTCGCGGTTCGTCGAGGAATTCTCGTCGAACGGGTTCGCCGCAAAGGCCTATGACACTCTCGACGGTTTGCTGGCAGACGAAGCGGTCGAGGCCGTGTACGTGGCATCTCCTCACCAGTTCCATGTCGCCCATGTCCGCAGTGCCGCTGCGGCCGGCAAGCACATCCTGGTCGAGAAGCCGATGGCGCTGCGGCTGGAAGACTGTCGCGCCATGATCGATGTGGCTGCAGAGGCCGGTGTCCACTTGGCCGTCGGCCACAGCCATTCTTTCGATCTGCCTTATCTACGCACCGCCGAGCTGATCCGATCGGGCCGTTTCGGCCGCCCGCGCCTGATCGTTGGAAGCAACTATACGGACTTCCTGTACCGGCCGCGGCGGCCCGAGGAACTGGACACGGCCCGAGGTGGCGGCGTCGTCTTCAGCCAGGCGGCGCATCAGCTTGATGTCGTCCGCCTTCTCGCTGGGGCGGAGATCGAGTCACTGCGGGCGGTTACCGCGCGCCTCGACCCCGCCCGGCCGACGGAAGGCGCCTATCAGGCCTTCCTGCTGTTCGAGAACGGAGCCAGCGCGACGCTGACGTATAGCGGGTATGGGCGGTACGACACCGACGAGCAACTCGGCTGGTTCGGCGAGCTCGGGCAGCGTCGCGATCCATCGCAGTACGGCGCCGCGCGTCGGGCCCTCGCGCCGGTCTCGACGCCGGAGGAGGAAGCTGCGCTCAAGGAGGAGCGCGCCTATGGTACGTCCGCGACCGTTGCGGGCCGGACGGCACCCGCCGCTCATAATCATTTCGGCCATTTCCTGGTCTCCTGTGACGGGGCCGACCTGCGCCCCATGGCGGATGGGGTCCGTGTCTATGCCAATGATCGAGAATGGCTCGATCCATTGCCGGCGCCAGCTGTGCCGCGCGCTGAGGTGGTCGACGAGCTGCATGCCGCGGTCAGGTTCGGCGTCCCGCTGCTTCACTCCGGCGAATGGGGTATGGCGACGCTCGCAGCTTGCCTCGCGATCCTCGAATCGGCCGCCACCGGACGAGAGGTTCGGCTCGGCAGCCAAAGCACGGCCTCTGCTCGCGGCTGAGTACAACGCGTTGTTCGGCGTCGCGTGCGGATAGGGAAATAGGCATGGCTTGGTTTGCGGGCAGGCTGGGCGAGACCTTCGCCATTCTCTCTGTCCTGGCCTTCGCTTATGGCGGGGTCTCGATCGCAAAGGCGAAGCTTTACGGAAAGGGCGACGGCGGCGCCGTGCTTTCGGTGGTGTTCACGACGCTGCTGTCGGCCCTTGTCTGGGCGGTGGCGGGAACCCCGGCCGGCAGCTTGCCGGACACGCCGGACTTGATGATCGGGCTTGCCTGGTTCGCCGTCTCCGGCCTGCTCGCCACGGCGCTGGCGCGCATCCTCTACTTCATGTCGGTGCGCGATCTGGGTGCAGTGCGCGGATCGGCCGTGAAGCGTGCCATCCCATTCTTCGCGGCAGTCTTCGGGTTCCTTTTTCTGGGTGAGACGCTGAACTCCAATAAGCTTCTCGGTCTGGCATTGATCGCCGTCAGCATCGCGGTTCTGGTCGCGGTCGACCTGGCTCGCCGCGGCGGCAGCGAGGCGGATGCGGTGGCGTCGATCGGCTACGCATGGGGGACTGCATCGGCACTGTGCTACGCCTCGGCCTATGTGGCCCGCAAGTTGGGCCTCGGCTATGTGCCTGATGGCGCACTCGGCACCTTCGTCGGCTCCATGGCGGCCGTGGCCTATTACACATTCGCGGTCTCCTTCAATGCCCGCGCGAGAACGGCGACGTTCGCTGCCCTGTCCCTGAAGAACAACTGGGCGGTGGTGGCCGCCCTCTGTTTCTCTATCGGCCAGATCTGCAACTTTTATGCGATCCAGCACACCGCCATCTCGACTGTCGGGGCGATCCAGTCGCTCGAGGTTTTCGTCTCGATGGTGATTGCGACGGTCGTGCTTCGGACCGAACGCGCGCCCGGCTGGATCACGATCGCAGCGGCGGTGGCAGCCACCATCGGCGTATTGCTTGTTGTCGCCTGAGCAAGCCGGCCTGCCGCCGCGAGAGCATGGTCGCTGCGGCGCGCCGCCTTAACCCTACGCAGGCTCGCGCAGGACGCGCTCGAAGAAGCCCGACAGGCGCTCTACCCCGGTGAGCGGGAGCACGTCGGCGACATACTGATCCGGACGCACGACGACCATGCAACCTTGCTCGCGGTCGATTCCGCGCAGGTCGAAGATATCGCTGCCTGGGCGCTGGTCCGCGCAGTGCACCTTCTCGTAGTCCGTCAGGCCGTATCGGCCCTTGGCCGGCTGGAGGAAAGGCGGAACGCGCGCCAGATCGGCTTCGCGATGAGCCTGCTGCAGCACTGCGATAACCTCGATCACGGCGTCCGCATCCCCGGGCGGCGTGTAGCGCCGCACCGGAGAGGCCTGGTCGTGGTCGAGAAAGTTGACGAGCTCCGACAGGCCCGACCCGCCGTCGAACGGATCGCCGGCTCCAGCGAAGGCGACAATGCGCCAGCGCCCATCGGCCGGGATGCGATGTGAGAGTTCCAGGGGCTTGGCATCGGCGAGCCTGACCACCGGTGCGGAATGAAACCGCATGCCGATCTGGTAGCCCGATGCCAAGCCCTGATGCATGCCGTCGGCGCAGATCGCGGATGGCTCGTAGCGCACGGCTGTCCCGGCGGTGAAGCGACCCTGCTTGACGAAATAGCGCTGGAACTCGGCGGGATCCCGGGCGCGTTGGGCGTCGGGCCCCGGGCCGGCTGGACGAGCGCTGAACATGGCCGCGAACTCCCGGTCGAAGTCGATCAGTTCCTGGGCGAGCTTCCGGCGTTCCGCGGAGTAGCTGAGCAGCAGTTGCGCGGGGCTCGTGCCTCTTATGACGGCTGCCAGCTTCCATCCCAGATTGAAACCATCCGCCATCGAGACGTTCATGCCTTGCCCGGCCTTTGGGCTATGCGTGTGGCAGGAATCGCCGGCGATGAAGACACGGGGTGGCCGGCCAGCGTCCTCGCAGCCGTCGTCAAACCGGTCGCACAGCCGCTGGCCGATCTCGTAGACCGACCACCATGCCACTTCCTTGACGTCGATCCGGTAGGGGTGCGCGATGCGGTTCGCGGCAGCAACAAGGTCCTCGACCTCCAGCGACCGCGAAGCGACGCGCTCGTCTTTCGCCAGCTTGTCGAGCTCGACATAGAATCGCACCAGATAGCCGCCCTCCCGCGGTATCACCAGCATGCTGCCCTGGCTGGCCGACTGGATCGCGGCCTTCATGCGGATGTCTGGGAAATCGGTGATGGCGAGGACGTCCATTACGCCCCAGGCGCTGTTGGCCGAGTCACCGCGCAGCTCAAGTCCGATCGCCTTGCGAACGGCACTTCGCGCCCCGTCGCATCCGACCACGTAGCGCGTTTTCACGACCTCCTCGCGCTCCGAGCCAGCCGGCCCGAGCCGCTTCAGCCGAACCGTGACGGGGTGGCTTTCAGCCTCGGTCCTATTGGCTGGCCGGTCCAGCCCGATGAACTCCACCGCGTAGTCCGGCTCCAGCCTGCTCGCAGAGTTGCGCATGGTCTCCAGCAGGAAATCATGTACCCGCGCCTGATTGAGGATGACGTGCGGGAACTCGGAAAGCCCGTCCTCAGTATCCTGGATGCGGCTATGGCGCGCGATGCGCCGGGGATCTGCAGCGTCGGGCTTCCAGAACGTGGTCTCGTTGACCCAGTAGCTTTCCCTGGCTACCCGTTCGGCGAAGCCGAAGGCCTGAAACATTTCCATGGTTCGGCAGGCTATGCCGTCGGCCTGGCCGATCCGAAGAGGGCCCGGCTTCCGCTCTACGATCCGGACGCGGATGTCAGGAAAAGCGGACAACTGGGCCGCGAGGGTGAGGCCAGCCGGTCCGCAGCCGACGATCAGCACATCGACGTCCGACAACCCGCTCGGAGCGCGGCTTGCCGGGACCGGAAGAATGGAAGGATCACCGGGCAGGAAGCCGTTCAAATGAAACTGCATCAGGGCACCTCGCAGCTTCCCTTGGCCGTCAGGCCCGGCCCCCGGACCGCCTCTGGCGGGTCTGCTCGAGCCAAAGATCCCACGGTCGCTGGACCTGGCCCTCAACCCGGTCGACGCAAGCCCGGCATTCGTCCTCGGTCAGGTATGTCACTTCGCCCAGCTGAGTGGCCTGCAGCTGATATCGGGCATTGAGCTCTGCGTAGACGGCCCGGTAGACGGCGTTCTTCACCGTCGGTCCAACGACGGTCGATCCATGGCCGCGCATCAGGACGATGTCGCTGTTGCGGAAATGCTCGGCCAGCGCACGCCCAAGTTCGGGGCTGCTGATCAGCAGGTCGGTCGCGTCACCGCCTGTCGCCCGGATCTCGAAGACAGGCGCTTCCTTTCCGATGAAGCCGGCCATATGGAAGAGCGCCCTCAGCCTGGTTCCCTTCACGACGCTCAACGGAACGATCGAATGGGAGTGGCTGTGAACGATGGACTGGACGTCGGGCCTCGCGCGGTAGATCTCGCTGTGAATGAACCGCTCCAGGTAGACACCGCGGCCGTTCGCATCGACGGGCTGGCCCGAGAGATCGAACTCAACGATGTCCTCTGCCGTTACACGCCCCGGCGCCATATTGCGCGCCAGCAAGAACCGATCCGGCCGCTTGTCGTGGCGCACGCTCACATGGCCGAACGCGTCCACTACGCCCTGGTCGAACAGGATGTGGTTGGCTGCGACGAGCTCGTCCATGAGTTCCCGCGCCGGCGGCGTTCCTGGTGCGGCGCCATCCGGAACAGTGACGGCGGTTGCGGTGTCACACATGCGGATTTCGCCTCCTTGCGACGATTCGAGGACGCCCTGCCTCGCTGGCCCGGGCTTCACTATTCAAGTTCGAGGGCGCGAACTGGAAGACATTTTCGGCTTGTCTTCCAGACCGCAAACCGGCCAGCGCCGCCTGGCGGGGACGGTGCGGCCGCTCAGGCATAAGGCAGGGGCTCGGGCTCGAACCCGAACATTGATGCGAAGCGACGGCTGAACGCAGGCCACGCCTGAGGGTTGACCACTCGCGGCGGCGCACGGCCGTTGAAAAGCTCAATCCATTGGTCCGCGGCGGAGGATGACATCTGCTCCAGCGCTTCCTGTGTAATCCCGGCGGTGTGCGGCGTGGCGATCACGTTGTCGAGGGACAGGAGCGGATGATCTGGCGGTGGCGGCTCCTTGAGAAAGACGTCGATGCCTGCGCCAGCGATGCGGCGTTCTCGAAGCGCTGTCTCGAGCGCCGGTTCGTCGTGGATGCCCCCACGCGCGGTATTGATGAAATAGGCGCTCGGCTTCATTGCGGCGAACTGAGCCTCTCCGAACATGCCCAGTGTCTCCTTGGATCGCGGGCAGTGCACCGAAACAAAGTCCGAGCGCTGCAAAAGCTCCACCAGACTTGCGCTGGTGCCGTGCCGCCGAACGATTTCCGCACTGTCGAGATAAGGATCGTAGGCAAGCACCGTCATCCCGAAGAGCCCATGGCAGAGTTCGGCCAGCCTCCCGCCGATAGCGCCGAGCCCGACGATGCCCACCGTCTTGCCACGAATGTCGTTGCCTTGCAGGGCGTACCGGTCGATCTGCGCTCCGTGCCGCCGCAACAGCTTGTCTGCGATGCCGATCCGCTTGGACAGCGACAGCATCAGGCCCAGAGCATGTTCGGCCACGGCCTCGGTATTGGTGCCGCCCTGGTTGCAGACAAGGATGCCGGCGGCGGTGCAGGCCTCGACGTCGATATAGTCGTAGCCGGCACCTGTGGAGCTCGCCGCGAGCAGGTTCGGGCAACGGGCGATCAGTGCTGCATCGGGGAACCAAGGTTCGCGCAACTCCGTTCGCGCCTGGACCTGATAGCCATGTGCTCTGGACATCACGTCCCAGTTGTCCGCCTCGACGGTCGAGTAGCTCAGTTTCCGCAGGTCGACGTCGTCTCTTCCACCCAGGATGTCTTCGGCGATCGGATCGACCCAGCTCTCGAAGAACACCAGACCTGCCTTTTGTGCTGCCCGGACCGCCATTTTCTCTCCCTTCGACGTCTTTTGAGGGCATCCGCAGTCGCAGCGCGCGAGGTTACGGCGAGCCCCTTCGTTGCCTCATCATGAATGCGGGTTGAAAGCTGCGCAATTGTAAATTAGTTTCCTAAGTAATCATTATAACAAAACGAGTGTGGAGGATGACACCATGGGCGGAAGGTGGATGCTTGCCTTGATGATTGCGGCCTTTGGCTGGGTCTCGGCACACGCACAGGAGGTTCGCAGCGGCGCAGCCGGGAACCGGATCGACCTCGCCATCGTCTCGCGCACCGTGTTCTACCTCCCGCTCTGGCTGGCGGCCGAGAAGGGATACTTCGCGGAGGAGGGGATCGATCTGCGTATCGAGGTCTTCGACAACGCGGAAAAGATCAATGAAGCGCTCAGGTCGGGGGCGGTCCAGATCGCCATGTCGACACCCGAGAGCATCATGGCCGATGCTCTCAAGGGGGGCAGCCTCCGGGTGGTCGCGGGCAATGCCGGACGCTTACCGCACTTCATCATCGCCCGGCCGGAAATCCGGACGATCGCCGATCTCCGCGGCAAGACGATCGGTGTCCTCTCGGATCAGGAGGGCACGACCCATCTCGTGCCCGAGGTGACGCGCAGTGCCGGGCTGAAGCCGGGCGACTATGTCGTCAAGGCGGTTGGAGGCGCCCCGACCCGCTGGCGCCTCCTGCGATCGGGCGAGATCGACGCCGGGTTGCAGCCGTTTCCCTTGAGCTACGAGGCGGAGGCGGCGGGCTTCAGTAACCTGGGGCCGCTGTCCGGCTTCGTCCCGGAATGGCAGTTCACCAGCGTGAACGTCGACATGCGCTGGGCCGAAGCCAATCGGAATCGACTGACGGCGGCGCTGCGCGCATTGCGGCGCGGCCTCGACGCTATCGCCGCGGAGCCAGCCACTGCAGCCGCCGTTGCCGCGCGCGAACTGAAGACGTCCGAGCCCCTCGCTGCTCGCGCTATCGCCGACACCGCCCGCCTCGGGATTCTGACGCCCGGCATGGAGGTATCGCTGCCGGGGTTGAAGAAGGTGCACGAGGCGCTGGTGGCGGCAGGCCTGGTCGCGAGCGAGCCGTTCGACGCAGGCCGCGTGGTCGATGCGTCCTTTCTGCGCGCCAGCCGCTGAGGCCAACTGTACCGAAGGTCTCGCGATCAGTCGGGCGCGCGATCCAGCACAGGAAAATGCCGCCGCGGCGGCGATGCATCCAGGAGGTTGTCTTTGGCCTATGATCTTGAGGTCGCCAATGTCTCCAAGCGCTATGGCGATCGGTCGAGCGGTCTACTGGCCGTCAGTGATGTCAGCCTGTCGGTCCGGAAAGGCGAGTTCGTGTCGGTCATCGGGCCGAGCGGCTGCGGCAAGTCCACGCTCTTCGGAATTATCGGCGGTCTGATTGGTGATTACGACGGAGAGGTTCGCGTCGGCGGGCAGTCTCATGTCGGCACGCATCGCGACATCGGAATCGTCTTTCAGGAGGAATCGACGCTGCCGTGGCGAAGCGTTCTGGCCAATGTCGCCCTGCCGTTGGAAATCCAGGGCATGCCACGCGCCGAACGCGAGGAACTGGCGCGGCATTACATCGATCTCGTCGGTCTTACGGGCTTCGAGGCGAGCAAGCCCGCAGCCCTGTCGGGCGGCATGCGCCAGCGCACGGCGATCGCGCGCACGCTGGCCTTCAAGCCCCGCGTGCTGCTGATGGACGAACCGTTCGGGGCGCTGGACGAGCAGACTCGCCTCCTGCTCGGTGATCGGGTGCTGGCGATCCATACCGAATTGCAACAGACGACGCTTCTGATCACCCACAACATCACCGAGGCGGTTCAACTGAGTGACCGCGTCGTCGTGATGTCCTATCGGCCGGGCCGCATTCTCAAGGTCATCGACATCGATCTGCCGCGCCCGCGAAGCTCGGAAAGCATCACTGACGAGCGCTTCGGACGCTATGTCGCGGAGATCTGGGGGGATCTTCGTGCCGAAGCCAGCCGTGGGATGCAGGAGGGTGAGCGCAAGCGGGCCTGAAGTTCAGCTGTGCCAGAGGGAGGACGACCACGATGAATACCGAACGAAAGAACTGGATCGGACCGACGCGGCGGACGGCTATTGCCGGTGGCTTGGCCGCCGGCCTGATGCCGCGCGTCGCCCGCGCCGCCGACAAGATGCGCATCGTCAGCAGCCAGAAGGGTTTCTGGGACACCACTCTCATCCTGTTCGGCCAGCAGAAGGGCATTTTCGCCGATCACAAGCTCGATCTCGACATCATCTGGTCGGATGGTGGGTCGGACATTCAACAGGCAGTCATCACCGGTTCGACCGACTTCGGCGTCGCGCCCGGAATTCTTGGCGCGTTGAGCGCATTCGAAAAGCGCGCGCCGATCGCCGTGACGAACGCGGCCATGACGGGTTCGAGCGACCTGTTCTGGTACGTGCGGGCGGAAAGCCCGATCCGTAGCCTTGCTGACTGCAACGGCAAGACGATTGCATTCTCGCGCCCCGGCGCATCGACCGAGCTCATTGCATCGACCCTGATCGACCATGCCGGAGTTAAGGCCAAGCTCGTCGGAACCGGCGGTCCCGGCGCCACACTGACCCAGGTGATGTCCGGCCAGATCGATGTCGGCTGGTCCGCACCTACGGTGGGGCTCGCTGAGGAACGCGCCGGCAAGCTGCGGATCATCGCGCGCGGCAACGACGCGCCAGGGCTTGCGGCGCAGACTGTCCGCGTCGGAATGACGAATAGCCGGTTCCTGGCCGAACGTTCGGAGTTGCTCGCGCGCCTGTCGAAGGGAATGCAGCAGACCATAGACTGGGCCTATGACGGCGACGAGGCTCTGCAGATGTATGCCGAGCTAAACCGTGTCGATATCGCGACGGCGCGGCAGGCCCGCGACACCAACTATCCGAAGGCCGCGCTGGCGCTGGCGCCGATCGGGAACATCGAACTGAGCATCGCTCAGGCTGTGAAGGATAAGCGTCTGTCGAAGCCGCTGACACCGGACCAGATCAAGGCGTTCACTGCCAATGTCGGGCGATTCCTCGCATGAGGCTCAGCGGAAGTTGGGCCAGCCTTGGCCTTCTTGTCGTCGCGACAGCAGCTCTTGAGGCGTTGTCGCGCGGCGGTTGGGTTTCGACCTTTGTTATGCCGCCGCCATCAGAGACCCTGGCCGCGATACCCGGGCTCTTCCTGCACGAGGGGCTCGGATATGCCACATGGGTGACCTTTCAGACGACGCTGCTGGCGACCACGCTTGCTTTGCTCGTCGGGGTGCCCGCCGGTGCTCTGCTCGCGAGGCACCGCAGATTCGGGCAGGCCTATGAGCCCTGGCTCGAGGCGGCCTTCTCGGCGCCCATCATCCTGCTTTACCCGCTGTTCCTGATCTTCTTCGGACGCAGCCTCGTAACCATCGTGGTGATGGGTTTTGTCGTTGGGGTCATCCCAGTGATCATCAAGACCCGCGAAGGGATCGTGAACCTGCGGCCGGTATTCCACAATCTCGCGCTCTCCTTGCACATGAGCGATGTGCAGAGCCTGATCAAGATTATCCTGCCTGCAGCTTTGCCAAGCATTTTCGTCGGACTGCGGCTCGCGCTGATCTATGCGATGATCAACATCGTCGCGGTCGAGTTTCTCGTCGGTTTGGGTGGGCTCGGTTATCTCGTAGCCGATATGTACGATCGCTACGACATTCCTTCGATGTATTCCGCCATCGTCTTCGTCGTCGTGCTCAGCAGCGCATTCTTTCTCGTCATCGAACGGAGCGAAGCATGGTTGCGATCGGCATGACGCCGCCCGCCGCGGCCGCGGACCGGGGGTTGTCCGTGGGTGCCATCAGGCTGCTGACCTTGACGGGTCTGCTCGCCGCCTATCAGGCAATCTCATCCTCAGGGCTGGTCTTCGAGGGCGCGATGCCAGGGCTGCCGGCCATCGCTGTCGCATTGCTGCGCCAAGTCGCCGATCCCGCGTTCTACCCGCATCTCGGTCGCACTGCATACGAGGCCGCGGCGGGGGTCGCGATCGGCGCCAGCTTGGGCGTGGCTTGTGGGGTGTCGCTGGGCGCGTCCCGCTTCCTCGCGGCAATGCTGGACCCGTGGATCCGTGCCCTGGCCCCCGCGCCGAAGATCATCTTCCTGCCTGTGCTGATCCTCGCCTTCGGCATCGACGCCGGACCGAAGATCGCAATGGCTGCGATTTCTTCCTTCTTTCCGGTTGCGGTCGCCACCTTCGGCGGCATGCGCGAGGTCCGGCGGATCCTGGTGCAGGTGGTGCGGAGCTTCGACGCCTCGACCTTGCAGCTGGTGCGGATCGTCTACCTGCCGTCGATTGTGGTTCCTCTGCTCGGAAGCCTGCGTCTTGCCGTGGGCGTGGCCCTGATCGGGGCACTGCTCGCTGAAGTAAAGATGTCGAACAAGGGGCTCGGGTACCTGATCATCCAGGACTATAACGCCTTCCGCACCGCGGAAATGTACGCGCTGCTGCTCCTGGTATTTGCGCTGGCACTCAGCATCAACGCCGTCCTGCGCGCCATCGGCCGGCGCTACGGTGTTCCCTGAGGATTCTTATCAGCGCCACGTGACGAGGGTCGGGCGCATAATCCGGATAAAATCAGATGAGCCTGCTCAAGACCGCAACGAATGTCGCCGATTTCGCGGCGGCCGCGCGACGCCGTCTGCCGCGCGTTGTTTGGGATTACCTCGACGGCGGGGCGGAAGACGAGACCACGCTGCGTGACAACCGCGCCGGGTTCGAGCGGCTAAAAATCATGCCGAGGGTCCTGACGGGGAATGCGAAGCGCGACCAGTCAGTCGAGTTGTTCGGGACACGCTTCGCCTCGCCCTTCATGATCGGGCCTACCGGCCTCAACGGCCTGTTCTGGCCTGACGCGGATCTGGCACTGGCGCGGGCAGCTGCATCTGCGGATGTCGGGTTCGCGTTGTCGACAGCGTCCAACAATTCGTTGGAAGAGGTCGCGGCCACCGGGCCGGGCACTCGCTGGTTCCAGCTCTATCCGTGGGGTGATGCCGCCTTCTCGGCGCGGTTGCTCGAGCGGGCTAAGCGCTCCGGCTACAGCGCGGTGATCGTGACCATCGACACCTTGACCGCAGGCAAGCGCGAGCGCGATCTGCGGAACGGATTCTCTCACGAACTCCGGATCACTCCCCGCGTGGTGCTCGACGGTTTGGCCCATCCTGCCTGGCTGCGCTCAGTCTGGCTCGGCCGGGGCATGCCTCGCTTCGAGAACCTGGCGGAGTTCCTGCCTCCGGGCGCGTCCGCGTCTCAACTCGCGGACTTCACCCGCTCGCAGCGTAACCCGTCCTTCGCCTGGGAGGATATCGAACGGCTGAAGAGGACTTGGGAGGGGCCGCTCCTGGTCAAGGGCATCCTGGCCTCGGCCGACGCCGTCAGCGCGCTTGAGGCCGGGGCAGACGGGGTGGTGGTTTCGAACCACGGCGGCCGGCAGCTCGATGGTGTCCCAGCGACCATAGACGCACTTCCGGACGTCGTCGCTGCAATCGGCGGACGGGGACGCGTCCTCGTCGATGGAGGGTTGCGGCGTGGCTCGGACATTGTCAAAGCCGTAGCTCTGGGCGCTGATGCGGTGCTACTTGGGCGATCGACCCTTTACGGGCTGGCCGCTGCCGGCCAAGCCGGCGCCACCAGGGTCCTTGCGATCCTGCGTGATGAGGTCGACCGGACTTTGGCGTTGGCCGGAGCCCGCAGTCTCGTCGACCTGCAGCAAATGCAGATCGTGTCGTCGCCGCCATCGCAGCTTCGCCACGGCGCGCTCGGCCGCGTCGTCTGATGGTGTGAACGTCGCGATATCAGCGTCTGTTGGCAGGCTCTTCGGGGGCCGGATTGTTCGCCGTGGACGCCAGAATGGCGATCGTGTCCTGCTCGGCGGCGGCGGCGCTCTTATAGCGCGGTGCCGTCGTGACCAAGGGCCGTTCGGCGTCTGCAGGATAGTAGATCTCGATCGCGAACCGGCCGGAAGCGGCGTCCTCGACAGACTCAATCCGGATCAGTGGCATGGTCATTCTCCGTTCGGCGTCGCCTCAAGGCAACCTGCCCGATTCTTGGACCATCGTGGTTGGTTGGTCCAAAACAAAAGCAGCCTTGCTGCCATTCGGCTTTCCGTTCGAGGACCAGGAAAGCGTCGCCCGTATCCGATAGTTCGGCGTAAGGCAGCGATGCCGACAGAGCCAGATTGATTCCGTCTTTCAGGTCAATCTCAACGGTTTGCCTAAATAATAGCCAGCTATGCGCAGGTGCCTACGATGTCAGAGAGAAGCTCGCTTCTCCAAACATTTACTCGGTTCGCTGCAACGCGATCGCTTCGTGGTCGAGCAGCGTTTCGCAGCCGAGAAGCCGCCTGCCACGGGCTTTTGGAGACGCCTGGCGCTCTCTTTGCCTAGTTTTCGAGCAGTTTCTGCGGGGCGCAGCTAACAGGGTCGTCCCGGCGCCTTGACACTAGAACGCCCCTAAAGTCGTATTCGTATGCTGGTATACCGTTTGACAACGGTGATGCTGCCCATCCGAGGAATGTTTCGTGACCCAGCCCTGTGATCTGACCGCGTCCGAGGCGCGCTTTCTAATCGGCGCGAAGCAGCTTTCTCCCGTGGAGTTGCTCAACTCCTGCCTGTCCCGCATCGAGGAGGTGAACGGCGCCGTGAACGGTGTCGTCGCTCTTGATGCCGAAGGCGCGACAGAAGCGGCGAAAACAGCCGAGAAGGCCGTTCTGTCGGGCGAGGCGCTGGCGCCGCTGCACGGCTTGCCGGTTGGCGTGAAAGACCTCAACGATACGGCCGGGCTGCGCACGACCTACGGTTCGAAGCTCTACGAGGAGAATGTTCCGGCCGCGGACGAGCATCTGGTCGCCAATCTCCGCCGCCAGGGCGGCATTGTTTTCGCGAAGACCAACACGCCGGAATGGGGCGCGGGCGGTAACACTTTCAACCCGGTCTACGGCGTCAGTGCAAACCCCTTCGATGTAGCGCTGACGTGCGGCGGCTCCTCGGGCGGCTCCGGTATCGCCCTTTCATTGGGCATGATGCCGCTCGCACACGGCTCGGACAATGCGGGCAGCTTGCGCATCCCGGCGTCATATTGCGGCGTGGTCGGCTTCCGCCCGACGGCGGGCATCGTGGCTTCGGAAAAGCGCCTGATCGGCCTGTCGCATCTGCCGGTGCAGGGGCCGATGGCGCGTAACGTGGCAGATGTCCGGCTGATGCTGAATGCGATGTCGACCTCGGCCTCCATCGACGCCCTCGCGACCCCGCTTGCCCTGCGAGATGACCGCCCGATCGATCCTTCGACACTGAAGGTCGCCTTCTCGCAGGATCTCGGCTTCGCCCCCTGCGAGCCTGGGCTGCGGAACGTGTTCGACGAAAGAACAGCCGCGTTCGCCTCGATCTTCCGGTCCACGGCCAAAGCACACCCGGATTTCGGCGACACCCGCCATGTCTACGAGGTGCTGCGCGCCGTGAATTACATCGGCATGTTCGCCGATCGGCAAAAGCAGAAGCCCCGGCAGTGGGGGCCGCTGGTCCAGCAGAACCTCGACCACGCATCGCGCTTCAGCCTCGAGGATGCGTCGCTGGCGTTCATCGAGCACAGCCGTATCTATCAGCGCGTGCAGGCGTTCTTCGAGGAGTACGACCTCCTGATCACGCCGACGGTCGGCGCCTATCCGTGGCCAAAGCACGATATGTATCCAGCCTCGATCGAGGGCAGGGCGATTGCCAACTACTTTGACTGGGTGGGCCTGACCTATGGTATCACGCTGATCAATCATCCCTGCATCTCGATCCCCTGCGGCCTGGACGACCGTGGCCTGCCGTTCGGCCTGCAGATCGTCGGGCGCCGGAACTCGGATCTGCATCTGCTGCGCTGCGCCGAGGCGATCGAGACCGTGCTCGCGCGTTCGCCCGTTCTCGCCAGGCCTTTGCCGGATCTCGCCTATCTTCGCGCGACCCATGCCGATGATCGGATGCGGCCCGTGGCAGCGATCGGCTGACAGCCGAGCTGGAGGAAGCGTTTAGTCATGCTACGAACCCTCGCCACGCGGATCCTGGGAGCCGTCCCGGTCGTTCTCCTGGTCTCACTCGGCATCTTCGCTCTCGTCAGGCTCGCGCCCGGTGACGCAGCCAGTACCCTCGCCGCCGAGGATGCGAGCGAGGCGGATATTGCTCGCATGCGCGCGCAATGGGGGCTCGACCAGCCGGTCCTGGTGCAGTTCTTCTACTTCCTGGGCAATCTCGCGCGCCTCGATATGGGCACGTCCTATCGCTACCATGCGCCTGTTGCCGAGCTGATCGGCCAACGGCTGCCCGCCACTCTCGAACTGGCTCTCACCGCCCTGCTGCTGGCTGCCGTGATCGCGGTGCCGCTCGGCGTCGCGACCGCGCTAAAGAAGGGCAGCTGGCTCGATGGTTTGGGCTCGCTTCTGGCTGTCCTCGGCGTCAGCGCTCCATCCTTCTGGGTCGGCATTCTCCTTGTGCTGCTGGTCTCGGGCCATTTCAATCTCCTGCCGTCCAGCGGCCGGATACCGCTCGACGTGCCGATCCGGGAGCTGACAGGCTTTATCCTGCTGGACAGTCTCCTTCAGGGGCGGTTCGACCTGTTCCGTCAGGCGCTGTCCTTCATCGTCCTGCCGGCCGCCACACTGGCTTTCGGCATGATCGGTATCATCGCGCGAATTTCGCGGTCCGCCGTCATCGATGTCGGGCAGGAAGAGTTCGTGCTTACCGCGGTTGCCAAAGGATTGAAGCGCCGCGAGGTGGTCTCTCGGCATCTGCTGCCGAACGCGACGGTGCCGATCGTCACGATCATCGGCCTGGAACTTGGCACGCTGATCAGCGGCAGCATCGTCGTCGAGGTGGTGTTCTCTTGGCCGGGGCTGGGCTCGCTGCTCTATGCCGCGGTGACCGCCCGCGACATTCCGCTGACGACGGGTATCGTCATCTCCTACACATTCATCTTCATCTTCATGAACATACTGGTCGATCTGATCTACGTCCTCGTGGATCCGCGGCTGCGCGTCGCGAGGACGTGACGATGCAGCCCTGGCGCTTTCTCGAGATCAAATTCGTCATCGGCACCATCTGCCTGGGAGCGATCGTTCTGCTCGCACTCCTCGGCGGCCTCGTCGCCGGACATGATCCCAACGAGCAGAACCTCATGTTTGCGCTCGAGCCGCCATTCGGCATCGAGAGCGGCTATTATCTGGGAACGGACCATCTTGGCCGCGATCTGTTGGCACGGATGACCTCTGGCGCGCGCATTTCCCTGGCGATCGCCGGGTCGGTGGTCGTGCTGTCGGGGGTCGTCGGGGTGTTGATCGGAGCGCTGTCGGGCTATCTCGCTGGTGCGCGCGACGCGGTCATCCAGAAGGTCGTCGAGACGTTCTGGGCGTTTCCGCCAATCCTGCTGGCGATCGCGATCCTCGCGTTCTTCGGGCCGAGCCTGGGCAACGTCATCATCGCACTCACGATCCAGCGCTGGATTCCCTATTGCCGGATAGCCCGCGCGCAGGCGCTCATGCTCCGCTCCCGGGAATACATCTCGGCAGCAAAGATCATGGGCGGCGGTACCGGCTGGATCCTGCGTCACCATGTGCTGCCGAACCTGCTCGCTTCCGCGATCATCATCGCCACCTTCACGATGGCCACCGCAATCCTGGCGGAATCGAGCTTGAGCTTCCTGGGTTTGGGCGTGCCTCCGAACGTCCCGACTTGGGGCGGCATGCTCGCGGAGGGCCGCTCCTACATCACACGCGCATGGTGGCTGGCTGTCCTGCCCGGCCTCGGCATCTTCCTTACCGTGCTTGGCCTCAACCTGCTTGGAGACTGGCTGCGCGATCAGCTCGATCCCAAGGCCGCTCTAAACCTGTCGTGACAAATGCCAATGCAAGCGACCCCTCCACGCATGAACGGTTCAACTTCAACACCGGTGCTGCAGGCCGAGGATCTCTCGCTGTTTCTGCGCACGCATCAGGGCGGGCATCTGAAGATCGTCGACGGCGTGACGTTCACAATCGGCAAGGGCGACTTCTACGCCGTCGTCGGAGAAAGCGGCTCAGGCAAGACTGTGCTTGGACGCTCGATCATGAGGTTGTTTCCGCCGTCCATGCTGCGCATGGAGGGGAAGCTGTCCCTGAACGGCGTGGACCTGGTGTCGGCGCCTTCGTCCCAGGTCCAGACGATGCGCGGTCGTGTGGTCAGCATGATCTTCCAGGAGCCCATGACCTCGCTCAACCCGTTGATGACGGTCGAGCGGCAGATCGCGGAGGCTCTCGCCGTCGCGGGCGGAGGCAGCAGACGCGAGTGCAGCGAGCGGGTCCTCGACCTGCTTGCGAGCGTCCAGTTCGCAGATCCGAAGAGCGTGCGCTCTATGTATCCCCATGAGCTCAGCGGCGGCATGCGTCAGCGCGCGATGATCGCCATGGCACTGGCCAACAATCCCGCGCTGCTCATCGCGGACGAGCCGACGACGGCGCTCGACGTCACGATCCAGCAGGAGATCATGCAGCTATTGTTGCGCCTGCGCGATCAGCATGCGCTCTCGATCCTGTTCATCTCCCACGATCTTTCTCTGGTGCGCCGTTACGCGGATCGCATCGGCGTTCTCTATGGCGGCGTTCTGATGGAGAGCGGCCCCGCGGACCAGCTGATCGACCACCCGACGCACCCCTATTCGCGAGCGCTCGTCGATTGCATCCCGCGTCGGCGCGAAGGCGGGCGGCGCCAGGCCGGCATCGAGGGCCAGGTGCCCGGGGTGGCCAACTGGTTTGAGGGCTGCCGCTTCGCTCCGCGTTGCCCTCGCGTCCAGGACGATTGCCGCCGCGGCGAGATTCCGCTGCGGACAACCAAGACTGCGCAGGCGGCCCGATGCCTTTATCCACAATGACCCCCGACCATCCGGTGCTACGCGCCGAGGGTCTCAGCAAGACCTATGCAGGGCGCGGCGGCCTGTTTAGCAGCAAGCCCGGCGTGACGGCTCTGACCGACGTCTCATTCGAGGTCCCGCGGGGCGAGATCCTGGGCATCGTCGGGGAATCCGGCTGCGGAAAATCGACCCTCGCGCGGATCATCGTCGGACTCGAGCAGGCAAGTGGCGGGCGCCTGGCCTCGGAGGACCGGCCATTGGTGGACGTCGCAGCGGGTATTTCGCTGCCAGCCGCTTCCCGTCAGATCCAGATGGTGTTTCAGGATCCATACTCGTCTCTCAATCCGCGGATGACCGTCGCGGATGTGATCAGTGAAGGGTTGCGTATCGCCGGCGAGCGAAACAAGCGGGTACTGGCGGAGCGCGTCCGGGAGATGCTGCAGCTGGTCGGGCTGCCGGGCGAAGCCGGATCGCGCTATCCATTCCAGTTCAGCGGCGGACAGAGACAGCGCATCGGCATCGCCCGTGCGTTGATTACCGACCCGCGACTGCTGATCGCAGACGAGGCGGTGTCGGCCCTCGACGTCTCCGTGCAGATGCAGATCCTCAATCTTCTGCTCGACATCCGCGACAGGCTCGGCCTGACGATCCTGTTCATCAGCCACGACATCGGCGTGATCGACTATCTCTGCGACAAGGTCATCGTTCTCGCGCACGGGCGCGTGGTCGAATCCGGCGCAGCGAGCGCCGTCATTTCCAACCCCGAACATGCTTACACGCGAAAGCTGATCCAAGCCGTCCCAAGAATGGCTGGGTGAGCCGACGTACACGGGCCAGCAGCCCATAACGCCGGAGGAGCCAGGATGTCACATAAGAGCAGCCCCGTTCTCGCAGCGAGCTTGATCGCTGCCGCCATCGCTATCGCAGCGCCCGCCTCAGCCCAGACCGCGCAACGGCCGGCCAACGAGACGCTCGTCGTCACGACTGCGGATACGCTGGTGACGCGTCACCCCTACGCCGAGAGCAGCGCCCAGATGTACTCGATCTGGTGTCAGGTCTACGGCTGCCTCGGCCGCTACGACTATGCGCAACGCAAGTTCGTGGGCCAGCTCGCGGAACGCTGGGAGCAGCGCGATGACGTCACCTGGCGCTTCCATCTGCGTAAGGATCTCGTCCGGCACGATGGCGGCCCCGGTCCCACCGTTGCCGACGTCCTGCATTCTTACAACCAGGTCATGACCGATCCGCAAAGCCAGGGGCGGTTCTATCTTTCGAGCGTGAAGGAAATCCGGCGCATCGACGACCATACCTTTGACGTTGTTACGAAAGAGCCGGCGTCGTCGCTGCTGGGGCAGCTGTTCGACAAGTTCACGATCACCAGCGAAGAGATCTTCAAGACGCAAGGAGGCGTCGCCAGCTACAACTCGGCGCCGATTGGATGGGGCCCCTATAAGCTCACAAACTTCGCCATCAGTGACCGGATCGCGCTCGAACGGCATGATGCCTATCCTGCCAAGGTCGAAACCTCTTCGCGTAACGTGCTGTTCCGGCGTATCCCCGAGCCGGATCAGCGCGTCACGGCCCTGCTGAACGGCGAGGTTCAGATCGCGCGGCTGATCCCTCCGCAATTGGTCGGCAGGCTGGAGAACGTGCCTTCCGTCGAGATCCGGCGCGCGCCCTCGAACGAGCCGATGTTCATCGGCTTCAGCGTCAAGACCAAGCCTTGGGACGACCCGCGCGTACGGAGGGCCGCTGCGATGGCGATCAACAAGGATGTGATCATCCAGCGCATTCTGTTTGGGATGGCGGACCGGCTCGATGGTCCGGTTGGAGCGCAGCAGATTTGCTACACGACTCCGATCGACCAAAAGACGCCGTATGATGTCGCGGGAGCACGGAAGCTTCTTGCCGAGGCCGGCTATGCGGGTGGTGGGCCGGTCGTCGACTTCTTCACCGCCACCGGCCGCTACATCTCCGATCGACAGATCGCCGAGGCGATCACCCAGATGTTGAACCAGGCTGGTTTCAAGGCAACGCTCCATACGCCGGAGTTCGCGGGGCTCTGGGCCAATGTCAGGGCGGGCAAAGCGCCCATGTACTACATGGGGCGCGGCTTGGCGCTCGAGCCGTCCGAATGGCTGTCGCAGTATTTCGAGACTGGCGTCACGCCGCGCATCGGCTACGACAATCCTAAGCTGAACGAGCTGTTCGAACGCGAGCGCAAGACCTTCGACATAACCGAACGCTGCAAGATCATCCGTGAGATCAGCCAACTGATCGAGACCGAGGCACCAGGCATCTTCCTCTGGAATCACCAGTACGTCAGCGGCGTCCGCAAAGGTGTGCGCTACGTGCCGGATGCTTCGGGCGAGATCTGGCTGCCCGACGTCCGCCTCTGATGACAGTCCGCTATCCCGCTACAAACGAAGGCGATTCAGCCATGACCGACCCGACCAAGCGCGGCCCGTCGAGGCGCACCATCATGGGTGCGGCCGCGGCCGCACTGATGCCGCTGCCGCTGATCCCGACCGCTGCCTCCGCACAGGGCAAGGCGCTCACGATCACGACGACGGGCATCCTGAACAACGTCAATCCCTACGCCCACTCGAGTATACACCTCTACTATATCTGGAGCCAGATCTACGGGAGCCTCGGCCGGTACAACTACGCCGCCAAGGCCTATGAGGGCGTGCTGGCAGAGAGCTGGGAAACCGTCGAGCCGACACGCTGGCGGTTCAAGCTCAGAAGCGATCTCAAGCGCCACGACGGCGGTCCGGGCCCCACATCAACTGACGTCGTGCACTCCTGGCGGCGCATCCTGAGCGACCCAGCGAGCCAGCAGGCGTTCTTCCTCACCGAGGTCGACAAGTTCGAACGCGTCGACGATCGGACTTTCGACATCGTCACGAAGCGCCCGGTGGCGCAGCTGCTGTCGCTCCTGTTCGACCGCTTCGTGGTGACGAGTGCTGATCTTCACGAGAAGCACGGCGCAAATGCCGACAAGGCTGCCGCCTTCGGCTGGGGCCCCTATAAGCTCGACCGTTTCGACATCGATCGCAGCGTGATCGTCGCCCGCAATCCGTCATGGCCGGGTATGCCGGCCTCGGCACCGGAGACGGTGATCTATCGCCAGATTCTGGAAGCGGAGCAGCGCGTCACGGCTCTCCTCAACAATGAGGCGCAGATCGCGCGCCTGATCCCGCCGCAACTGGTCGATCGCCTGAAGTCGAACCCGGCCGTGAAGGAGGTCGAGACGGGCTCGCTGGAATGGATGTTCCTGGGCATGAACGTCAAGATCAAGCCCTTCGACGATCCGCGGGTGCGCCGGGCGGTGGCGCATGCGATCAATGCCGATCTGATCGTGAAGCGGCTGCTCTTCGGGCTGGCGGATCCGATGCAGGGGGCCATCGGCAAGCATCAGGATTGCTTTGCTCCGAGCGCGGCCCGGCCCGAATATGATCCCAAGAAGGCCAAGGCGCTGCTCGCGGAGGCGGGCTTCCCCGATGGTTTCGACGTCGAGTTCGCGACCGCGAACGGGCGTTACGTCTCGGATCGGCAGGTCGGCGAAGCGTTGGCTCAGATGCTCCGGCAGGTGGGTATCAGGGCCAAGCTCAACACGCCCGATTACGCCAACTTTACCAATGACATCCGTCAGGGAAAGTTGCCGCTCTACTATACCGGCCGGTCAGCGGCCAACGACCAGCTCGAAGCTCTGGCACAGTATTTCGAGACAGGCGGCTCGCGGCGAACGAACTACTCGGATCCCGAGGCGGACCGGCTGTTCCGTGAAGTTAGGGCGGCGTTCGACACCAACGTCCAATGCGACCTCCAGCGGTCCTTGAGCGATAAGCTTTCGCAGGATTCGCCAGTGGTCTTTCTCTGGACGCATCGTTTGGTGAACGGCGTTCGCTCGAACATCAACTGGCCGGCGGATGCCACCGGCGAGCCTTGGCTCACGGACATCACGGTATCCTGAGTTCTGCACCGGCCGGTCGAGCGACCGGGCCGGTGTGACGCTCCGCGAAGTCGGCGCTCGTGACACCCGAGCGCCCCGAAACGGTATTGGATTGAGACGATGACGGTACGCGAACAGGTCCTGCGCCGCGCACGCGGGTATATCGACGATGGCAGCTTCCTGCGGCAACTCGCGGATCTGGTGGCCTATCAGACCGAGAGCCATCCTCCCGGCAGAAAGAAGGAACTGGAACGCTACTGCGCCGAGGGACTGGGACCGATCGTCTCGAAACTCGGCTTCTCGGTCGAAATCCTGCCAAATCCGTTGGAGGAACACGGGCCCGTCCTCCTCGCGACGCGGCATGAGGGCGATGGCCTGCCCACCATCCTGATCTACGGCCATGGCGACGTCGTTCGGGCCATGCCGGAGCGTTGGCGTGCGGATCTCGATCCATGGAAGCTGAAGGTCGAGGGCGACCGTGTTTATGGCCGCGGCGTCGTCGACAACAAGGGCCAGCACCTGCTGGCGATCGAGGCGCTGCGTGCAATCCTGGAAGAAAAGGGATCGCTCGGTTTCAACGCCAAGATCTTCGTCGAAACCGGAGAGGAGGCTGGCTCGCCGGGTCTGAAGGCGTTCCTGGAGCGCCATCGCGAACGCTGCGCCGCCGATGTGTTCATCGCGCTCGACGGCCCGCGTCAGAGCATGCAGGTTCCGGACATAACACTCGGCACGCGGGGAGGGCTGGCGGTCGATCTGATCGTCGATCTACGCGAGGGATCGCATCATTCCGGCCACTGGGGCGGGCTGCTCAAGGACCCCGCCGTGATCCTGGCGCATGCGATCTCGACGATTATCTCGCGCGATGGCCGGATCCTGGTTCCAGGATGGACGCCGAAGTCGGTGCCGGAATCGGTCACACGGGCCAGCCGCGCCGTCGTGATCGAAGATGCGCCCGGCGCTCTGAAGCCTGACGAGGGCTGGGGGGAGCCTGGTCTCTCTCGCACCGAGAAAATCTATGCCTGGAGCAGCGCCATCGTGCTGGCCTCCGTCAGTGGTCAGCCGGAGGCGCCGGTGCCGGCGGTTTCCGGGTTTGCCAAGGCGCGCATCCAGCTCAGGCACACGGTCGATGTCGATGCTGTCGAAGTCGCGCCGGCGTTGAAGCGTCATCTGGCGGAGCAGGGCTTCACCGAGGTCGAGGTGCGGCCGGTGGTGGAGCGGGACATGTTTCCGCCCTCGCGTACGGATCCCGATGATCTCTGGGTTCGCCGTGTGGCGGAATCGATGGAGACGACCGTCGGGCGCCCGCCGAACCTCATCCCCAACATCGGGGCTTCGGGACCGTCGGAGTTCTTCAAGCAGACGCTCGACGTGCCGATTCTCTGGATCCCGCAGTCCTATGGAGGCTGTGGTCAGCATGGCCCGGATGAACATGGGTTGATCTCGCTGTTCCATGACGGGCTAGGGATCATGGCTGGTGTCTTCTGGGACATCGGGGCTGAAACGACCGCGAAGTCCGCTGGCAACCCCGGCTAATTGCCGCGAAGCCGTAATCTGTCTACGAGGGGCGGCGTGACTGCTAGGGGGGCGGTGCCACGCCGATCCACTTGAAACCAGATATTATCGCCATGAATGACGTGCCCTCACTGCGCGTAGTCCAGGATAAGGTCAGCTTGCGAGAACGCACCACGGCCGTGCTTCGCAACGCCATCCTTACGATGCGCTTCAAGCCTGGTGAACGCCTCGTCGAGCGGCAGCTTTGCCTTGAGACCGGCGTAAGCCGGACCTGCATTCGGGAGTCGATGCGTCACCTCGAGGCAGAGGGCCTGGTCCGCCGCGAGCACAATAAAGGCGTCGTCGTTTCAAGCATAACCGCAACCGAGGCGTCCGAGATTTATGAGGTCCGGCGGATTCTCGAAGCCAAGATGCTGGAAAAAATGATCCGGCGGCTCGACACCGACATTGTCCGGCGGCTCGAGGCTGCGCTCCTGCGTGCCGAAGAGTGCATAGGGCGCCCGATCGAGTATGTGAGTGCAATCGGCGATCTCATCGAGGTGAACCGCCCCGGGTTTGTCGGAGGCCCCAACTCCTGAGAGGATGGGGCTATGACGAACAAGACGACGAACAAGTTCTCGCCTGAGGTGCGTGCCCGGGCTGTGCGGATGGTGCTGGATCACGAGGC
>NZ_JACXWY010000010.1:0-172058 GCF_014764685.1 Allobosea spartocytisi | reverse complement strand
GGCAGCAAAGGCCCAATCAACGCCCATTCCTCGTCCGTCAGACCGATCCGCTCGCCCAAGGCTTCCTCCAAAAAGAAGCCTTGAATCAATCCGCGTGTCTCAGGTCAAGCTTTGTCCACGAGGCCTAGTCTTACTGAGTCACAAAGCGGGAAGTTGGGGGGATTCGCTCGTCTCGCGGAGGTGATAGGCTGCCGATTCACGGTAGTGGATGGGCGCGATGGACGAATTGGGGAGCAGCGGGCGCACGGGCTTCGATGCCTATGTTGCCGCGCTGATTGAAGTCATCGGTCATGCCGATCGCGCCGAACCACTTCGGGACTATTGCCTGCGACTGATGATGCCGGTGTCGCGCAAGAGTGTCGAGCCGCTGGCGGCGGTGACGGCGCCGGCGCGGGTTTCGGCCCAGCATCAGTCGCTGCTTCATTTCGTGGGACAGGCGCCCTGGTCGGATGATGCGCTGATCGCAAGGGTTCGCGACTGGGTGCTTCCACGCATGATCGATCGCGGTGGCCCGATCACCGCATGGATCATCGACGACACCGGCTTCCCGAAGAAGGGCACGCACTCGGTCGGCGTCACGCGCCAATATTGCGGCCAGCTCGGCAAGCAGGACAATTGCCAGGTGGCGGTGAGCCTCTCGATCGCCAACGAGAAGGCGAGCCTGCCGGTCGCGTGGCGGCTCTATCTGCCGGAAGCGTGGGCGCAGGATCACGAGCTTCGACGTAAGGCGAGAATCCCGGAGGGGATCGGCTTCCAGACGAAGCCGCAGATCGCCCTCGACCAGATCCGTGCTGCGGTCGCGACGGGCACGCCGGCGGGCGTGATCCTCGCCGATGCGGGCTATGGCGCCGACGGCGCCTTCCGGTCCAACCTGTCTCAACTCGGTCTCGACTATGTCGTGGGCGTGCAGCCGACCTTGAGCGTCTGGCGCCCAGGCGAGGAGCCGCTGCCGCCGAAAGCCTGGAGCGGAACCGGCCGCCCGCCCTCGCTGATGCGGCGCAGCCGTGATCACAAGCCGCTCTCGGCCAAGGCGCTGGCGCAGGAACTGCCGGCCGATGCCTGGCAGAGCGTCACCTGGCGTGAAGGGTCGAACTTCGATCTCGCCTCGCGCTTTGCTGCCATGCGCCTGCGACCCGCCTCGCGCGATTACAATCTCACGAAACCGCGCGCCGAAGAGTGGCTGCTGATCGAATGGCCCCAGGGCGACGCAGAACCGCTCAAATACTGGCTTTCCACGCTTCCCGCCGATACGCCGCTGCGTGACCTCGTGGCCATGGCCAAGCTGCGCTGGCGCATCGAGCGCGATTATCGCGAACTCAAGCAGGAACTTGGCCTCGGCCACTATGAGGGCCGAGGATGGCGAGGCTTTCACCATCACGCCAGCCTCTGCATCGCGGCTTACGGATTCCTCATCTCCGAGCGGGAGGCGATTTCCCCCTCGGCACCAGCCGGCGCGCGGGGCGGCCAGAAATCTCCCGTTTCCCGCGGTTCACGATCCCACGCAGCCGCCGATCCGACCAGAGCGGCACGTTCTCAGTTCGATCGCCACAGTCCACCGCCAGATCACCGTCGCCCTCGCTCGCACCCTGCTCCGATGTCCTTGCTGCGCCCGATCAAGCCTTCCTCATCAATCAGTTTTATGACGCAGTAAGACTAGGGCGCTCGCGTCAGCGGGTACTTGGCCCCGTCCCCGGCCATTCTCCCAGCGCCACAATCCACAATCCCACCAGATTTGCGATCGGCACGAAAGCGAGAATCGACCAAAGTGGCGAATATCCAAGTCGAGTCAAGATCCGACCAATAGGAAAAATCACTATGGCAGCAAACAAGACAAAAACGATCCAGTGCCACTGTGACCAGTAACCGATCATCATGTACGAGTGGTCCATCATCGGAGCGTCCTCAGTGAACAAACTACAGGAATAATGCTGTGCGGTAACGCCGTGTCGGGGAGAGCGCCGAAAGCGGCGATTATTCCTTCACTCGGCAATTTGTCCATTCGTAAGAGCAGCCTTATCGTAGGGGAACACCACATTCGGATCGGGCAGATCCCGCGCGCGGTCCTTTCCTCCGAACTCGAAACGCGTGAGAAGGTCTCGGATGATGTTGAGGCGAGCCTCTGATTTGTCGTCCGCGCGCACCACGGTCCACGGCGCGAAGGGCGTGTGCGTGCGCGCCAGCATCTCGTTGCGGGCTGCGCTATAATCATCCCAGTGCTTTGTCGCCGTATCGTCGATCGGACTGAGCTTCCACTGCTTCAGCGGGTCGTCTCGTCGATCCTTCAGCCGACTTTTTTGCTCGGTTCGCGATATATCCAGGTAATATTTGAGGATGGTAACGCCACAATGGGCGAGGAGCTGTTCGAACAACGGCGCCGTCGTGAGGAATTCATCATATTCCTCATTGCTGCAAAACCCCATCACCCGCTCGACGCCGGCGCGATTATACCAACTGCGATTGAATAGAACGATTTCCCCACTCGCCGGTAAATGCGGCACCCAACGCTGGAAATACCAGGACTTCTGATCGCGGTCAGATGGTGTGCCGAGCGCGACGACGCGGGTCTCCCGTGGACTAAGATGCTCGACGATCCGTTTGATCGTCCCATCTTTGCCCGAGGCGTCTCGTCCTTCGAAAATCACCAGAATCTTCTTGCCCGATTTTATGACGTGCTTTTGCAATCGCGACAGATCGACCTGGAGATCGTGAAGTGTTTTTCGGGCGGCTTCGCGCTTTTCTTTTTTATCTTTCTTGTCGTTCTTGCTCATCTGCAAATCCTGTCGTGGAGGTATGTCGCACACGCCGCGATCGCAGCTGCTCGGGCGGTCTGAAGGACGCCAGGGTGGGGATGACATTCGTGAGCTTGGCCATCGTCCATCCCCAGCGTGGCCGGCGCCGAAGGAGGCCGGTCGATCGAGGGCGGCGTGGTTCGCCGACGAACGTTCGGAGATCACGTCGCCGCACGTCGCCAATCACGATTGATCGTCACCCTCAACCGCCCGATGGCTCAGCTGCCGCAACAGCCAGACGTCTTCCGATGATGACCTGCACTGGAATGGCTCTGACCGCCAGCCCCAGTTGTCGTCGTCGAATGCGTGGCCGCGTGGTCCTCGCTCGCGCAGGAACCGTGGGCGTGCGGATGCACCGCAGCCTGCGCCTTCGCATCCCCGCCGCAACAGGACGAGGCATTCGCCGGCGAAGGCTTGGAGCTTCTTGTCTTGATTTCGTCGACAGATGAGGCGCTCATTTCGATCACTCCTGCTTTGGGGCCTGACACGAGGCATCGGCAGTGCTCGGCGTGAAGTTGCTTCGCCGCTATCCTCCGCCGTGTCCAAAGCAATTCTGGCCTACCGCAGGCAGGGCATCTTTAATCTCGATTAAGGAGCGCCCGCCCATATCGGTACTGCCCTCTTCGCAGTACCGGTCCATCTTCGGCCGAAGGCATTGATCCGCGATCCGGAGCTCATTAATCACAGCTCGGCCCGCAGGCGCAATCCGACGCCGTCGGTGTCCCACCGGCGCGCGCACGTCGGTTCGGATCGCGTCGAGGGTCGAGGTCCGTCTCAACCGCACGAGCCAACGGTGCCTATGGTGTCGCCTCGATGAGAGACACCACGGTCAGAAGACGCTACGTCCATGGCCGTCGTTCAAGCCAGCCCGCCGCCGTTTCCGGGTCGACACCCGCAACTTCTATCAGGCGATCCGGGTCCAATATTCGCAATCTGCGATAGTGAAATTGCACGATCCCCTCCTTGCGCATCGCGCTCAGGACACGGTTTACATGGACGAACGTCAAGCCAGTAGCGTCACCGATCTGTTCTTGCGTCAGCGGCAACGACATCTCTTCAATACGATTGCCCGGCCATTGTGCGCGGTAGCGAGTGAAGAGCTCGAGGAGCAGATGCGCCACCCGTCCGCGGGCCGACCGTCGCCCAATACTGGTCAGGTGGTCGAATGCCAGACTGCAATCGCGGGCCAGAGACCGAACCAGCCGCAGGCAGATTTCCGGATCGGTGCGCGCTTGCGAAGTCAGGACGGATGCCGGTATCACCGAAACCGTCACATCGGTCAAAGCTTGTGCGCCTACCGTTGCCGGCCCACGCCTCGACGGCAGAATACCCAGGATTGCGCCCGGCAGCGCGAACTGGACGATCTGCCGCCGGCCGTCCTCGAGCAGCGTGTAGACCGCCACCCAGCCGTCGAGGAGGTTGAACACCGACTTGCCCGTCCAGCCTATGCTGAACAGGTCGCGCCCCGCCTCGATCTTGCGGTCACCGGAGTGATAACGCGGGATCAGCCGATGCTGCTCGACCGGCAACGCGGCGCCGGCCGCCGTGCCCTGCGGTCCGCCGTTTTGTGTTTCCTGACGGCTCCCCCGGCGCCGGATCAACTCATCGCCCCGCGCGCAGTCCCAGCGGCTCGCGTCGGCCAATGACAACTCACGTAAAACCAGTCCATTCCGCTCGCGCTCGACGGTTCCCCAATCGTCGCGGCGGAGCGACCGGGCTGCCTTTTCTGTTAAAGACGCTCGATCCAAGCTCACATTACACCTCCCGGGCTCCGAGCCCGTTGCGGCGGCTGCTCACGCAGCCCGTCAATCCTTCGTTGAGAAATGTCCCTGATGACCGTCGGCGACAGCACGCCGAGTCGCTCAGTGCGGCGCCGCCAAGCTCAGGCGTGTCCCCGGACGAAAATCGGGCTACACGCCGGCTGGAGGACCGTCAGAGATCGAGAGGACGCGGTATGGGAGGGTCTCTGCCAAGCACGATGAGCCGCGCGAGATCCTCGCGCGATGGCAGCAAAGTCGAGGAGTCCAGCCGAATGGCCACGAATCCCTCGTGCTGAGGCGGCATCGGCAGATAGCACATGGCGCACATGCTTTTGCAGCAGCGCCCATTGGAGACCGGGCAACCGCTTTCATCCGACGACGGAGCGACAAGAAGCTGAACCGAGTTTGCTTGGCTCTGCGACCGGACCTGGCTTGCATGACCCGCATGAGCCTCCGCTGGCGCTCCTTGCGTCAGCAAGGACACCGTGCAGAAGATCAGCAGTGCCAGGACCCTGAGCATAGGCTCGCCCCTACAGGCTTTCCGTCGTCGGTCGCGCCGCCTCAGGCGCCGAGGGAAACGAGACCTACGCACGCCACGAAAGATGCCGACGGGTAGAGCCGATCATACTCTGGGGAAATAAGTATTGACTCAGATCAAGGAGTTGGGCGCTCTGCGCGCCGCGTCTGCGCTCGCACAGTGCCATCGTGATGCAACCAGATGGCCATCGTCGCTGTTCGATCCATGTTTGATCGAGATTAAAGTGCGAATTGATCGCCCATGCCCACAAAGTGCATGAGGACATGTCCTGCGGATCGGAAATGCCAACGATAGACCCGACGCCGACAGAACGAACGCGCGGGGTCGCGCTGCTCGTCTCGCGCAGCCGACAGAGAACCCTGCTGAGTCCGTTCTTCGCCAAGTGCGATGGCCTACTCTTGATCGATCCGCTTACGCCGGTTCGAGAGTTCCGGCCGAACCGCGAGCGAACCAATGATTCCATCTGCGCTCTCATCCTCGGGAGCGGTGCGACGAGGCTCGTCTGCGGCTTTATCGCGGCAGCCGAACGCGACCGCCTCGTTGAATGCGGGATCGACGTTCGCGTCGGATCGTGCGCCCGCTCCGTGGCAAGCCTAGCGCGCGAATTCGACGGCTTGCCCGCCGCGACCTCTCTACACGGTGCAGATATCGACCCTCCGGCGGAATCATCACCCCAAGGCCCGAGACGCCCTCGATACGCGCCGGCGGTCACGGGGCCCCGACCGCGTCGACCGCGCCGAACCGACCGGCATTAGCGTCAGCCTCGTACTTTCCTCGCCGGCGACGGCGGCAACACTTTAACCGAGATTAAAGACGCGCCCCTTGGGAGCGCCCACCGTTCGCCCGTGAGCAGAAGCGCGATTTGCCAAACTCCTCACGGCAGCGGCCCTTCGACCCTCCGGGTAAGGACTATGCCCAACGTCATTTGGCAAGGTCATTTAATCCGGCGAGGCCGTCATGGAACCGCACACCAACCACATGGACCATCAACAACAACGGCCGAGCCGCATTAGCGCGGCGAATATTGCGCTCTACGGCTTCCTGGCGATCGCCGCTTTCTACCTGATCACGGAACATCGCGCGCATCTCTTGGGCTGGCTGCCCTTCCTCATCATCCTTGCTTGCCCGCTCCTGCACGTGTTCATGCACGGAAAGCATGGTGGCCACGGCGGGCATGGCAGGGAAGCCGACGCACCGTCGCCTCCGGCTCAATCCCCGCCCGGTCAATCACCGCATCAGCATTGATCATTTCAGCGGAGCGCGCCCATGCACGACAGTATTCCGGCCTATGGTCTCTGGTCCCTTGTTGTCCTGAACTCGATCGTCTTCATCTTCTTCGCGTTCAGCTTCTTCAAGCCGTCGACTCCTCGGGACTGGCGCTCGTTCGGCGCCTTCAGCGCCTTCATCATCGCGCTCTTCACCGAGATGTACGGCTTTCCCCTCACGATCTATCTGCTCTCGGGATGGCTGCAATCGCGCTATCCAGGTGTCGATTGGTTTTCGCACGACGCCGGTCACCTGCTCGAAGAGCTGTTCGGCTGGCGCGCCAATCCCCATTTCGGCCCGTTCCACATTCTCAGCTTTGTCTTCATCGGCGGCGGCTTCATTCTGATCTCCGCCGGCTGGAACGCGCTCTATCAAGCGCAACGACAGCACAGGCTGGCAACGACGGGCATCTACGCGCGAATTCGGCATCCGCAATATGTCGGTTTCGTGCTGGTCATGTTCGGCTTCCTGCTGCAATGGCCGACCTTGCTCACGCTGGCCATGTTCCCCGTCCTGGTGTTCATGTATTGGCGGCTTTCCAAGCATGAAGAGCGGGAATCCCTGGCCGAATTCGGCGACGCCTACGCGCGCTATATGCGAGACGTACCGGCCTTCATTCCGCGCCTGTCTGGCCAGCGCATCAATGCAAGCGGGTGATCGCAAGTCGCGGTCGTCGTCCGGCAGTCAGCGTCGATGACCTCGCAGCCCCGTCTATTCAATCCACGTTAAAGTCTGCCGCCGGTTCGCACGCATTCTAGTCGGGCTTCGCGTCAATCGACTGAGAAAGCCCGGCCATGGATGCCCTTGTTTTCAGAACTCTCCGTCGTCTCGTCAAAACCGGAAGCCTCACAATAACAACCGCCAATGGCGTTGCCAGGACCTTCGGCGACGGAGCTGGATTGGCCGTCAAGGTCCGCTTCAGAACAGCGACGGCGCAGCGGCGCGTCCTGCTCGATCCGGAGCTGCGTCTTGGCGAAGCCTTCGTCGACGGCGACCTCATCATCGAACAGGGCACTATCACGCAGTTCCTTGAGCTGCTTTTGTCCCAAAACCACAATGGCGCGGCGCCGATCACCACCAAGATGCTGGCCGGCCTGCGCTTCGTTCTCCGCCGGCTTGCGCAGAAGAACGGCCGCAGGCGATCGAGGCGAAACGTCGCTCATCACTACGATCTTAGCGGGAAGCTCTACGAGCTCTTCCTCGACGAGGACATGCAGTATAGCTGCGCCTACTTCGAACGCGCAGACATGTCATTGGACGAGGCCCAGCAGGCCAAGAAGCGGCACATCGCGGCCAAGCTGCTCCCCAATCGGAATGCGCGGGTGCTTGACATCGGCTGCGGCTGGGGCGGCCTTGCGCTCTACCTCGCTGAGGCCTTCGATGCACACGTCACCGGGATCACCCTTTCGGCCGAACAACTCGAATTCGCCAGGGCACGCGCCGCCAGCGCCGCGGATCCCGGTCGTCTCGACTTTCGATCGCAGGACTACAGGGACGTCGGCGAACGTTTCGATCGGATCGTGTCCGTGGGCATGTTCGAACACGTCGGCGTCAATCACTATGATGCGTTTTTCCGGAAATGCCGCGACCTGCTCGATGACGAAGGTGTGCTTCTCCTTCACTCGATCGGCCGGTCAGACGAGCCCGGTTTCACCAATCCGTGGATCGCCAAGTACATCTTTCCCGGCGGCTGCATTCCATCGCTTTCCGAGGTCCTTCCCGCGATCGAGCGGGCCGGGCTCGTCATCACCGACATTGAGATCCTGCGCTTGCATTATGCCGAAACGCTCAGACATTGGCGGGAGCGGTTTCTCGCCCGCCGTGCGGAGGCGGTCGAACTCTTCGATGAACGCTTCGCCCGCCTGTGGGAGTACTATCTCGGCGTCTCCGAACTTGCCTTCCGCTATCAAGGGATGATGGTGTTTCAAATCCAGATTGCCAGAAAGCAGGACGCGGTGCCGCTCACGCGGGGCTACATCGAGCGCGAAGAGCGCCGCTTGCGGGGCGTCAGCGGCACGACGCAAGAGTGCGAAGCCCCCCCCGCGAGACCTCTTGCGTGACGGTCAGTTGAACGACTGTGCATCGATCAGCAATGGTGTGCACGCTACCGAGCGTATCGATCGCCTTCGCCGCGCCAGCCACTACAAAGCGAGCCATTCATAGAGGATGCGCGGAATACGCTGCCTGAACAGAACGACGGCCGCGCCGGCGAAGACAACCACCGCACTGAGGTGCCAAAGCAGTACCATCGCGCTGGTGTCGAGACCGTGAAGCAGGTTGAGGATGGTCGCAGGAAGGGAAAAGCTCGACAGAGCGGCGATGACAGCAATCGGTCCTCTCCACACCATGAGACCGAGACGACTCAAGCTAAGCATGGCCAGAAACATCGGGACTCCGACGATTCCGATGAACAATGGACATTGCGGGCTGCTTTCAAAGCCAAAGGCGTGCCATCCCTCCCGGACAACCTCGAGGGCGCCGCTGGTCAATTCCATGACAACCCAGAGCGCCAAGGCGACCAGCGGCATGAGGAGCCAATACCGAGAGCGCCCCGGGCGGCGGAGCATGACGATCGCCAGGAGACCTGTGATGAAGATCAGTGCTGAGGTCGCGACCGAAGCAACGAACATCGGATCCGCAATTTCATAGGCGATATCAGTACGAAGCGGCCGCCCCAGCGCGAGCAACGGCAAGGCGATGGCAATAGCAACCGTCCACAGCCGGCGGGATCGAATGCGCTGTTCAACGTGGCGAGGCCTGAGATCCGCCGCCAGCCTGCTGATCAGCTCTTCCGTTCGTACGCGTTTCCAAACCACGGGCGCCTCCAGCCCAAGATCGAGTCGCTGGACTTCGAACGGTCCGAACCCAACGACATCAGCCTGTCGACTCGGCAATGTTTCGATCGGTCTGCCGAAGCGCCTGCGACCGGCGACATATCGAATTCGCAGAACAGCAGCATGTTGTTACAGCCGTCGTGTTTTGCCGTTTGATTGAAGCGAATCCAACGAAGTGGTTGCCAATCAGGGTGGCGCGCTCACGGCCGTCCTTATTGGATGTGATCGCTGGAGAAAGTCACCGAGACCGGGCGTGATCGGCCGGGAATGGCTATGTCGACCACAATGTCGTAGCGATCGTTTCCGGGAAGGGTGACGAATCCTCCATAGGTGATCGTGTTCGCGATTTTCATGGGATCAAGCCGAACGGATTGTTCACCGACGTGACCCAGGCCGCCGATCCTGGCCGACACCTGGGCGTTCTCCACACGCGCGCCTGATCGCGCATCGAACACCGCGACCACGATATGCTGCTGATGGCCTGCTGTTCCGGCGCCGCCGTGCATCGTGCTCTCCGCATGCGTCGTCGGATGGCCGTGGACGACAGCTGCCGGCACAATACCGAGATAGACGGCCAGCCCATCTGCGTTGCGATAGCCATCATCCGCGAGCGCAGGGCCAAGCGCGAGAGCGATTGTGATCAAAACACCAGCGCAGCGCCGCCATATCCGAGCAACCATTCGACCTCTCCGATCACGAGCCCATCCCGATCGCGCGCCGGTCCCGAAACGCGACGCGCGCAGGCGCTCCCGACCTATTCGCCACGCTGCTTGAGCCACGCGCGCATGCGAGCGATTTCGGCCTCCTGGCTCGCGATGATGTCCTGCGCGAGGGCTT
The DNA here is from genome assembly GCF_014764685.1 of Allobosea spartocytisi. Classification (NCBI taxonomy): domain Bacteria; kingdom Pseudomonadati; phylum Pseudomonadota; class Alphaproteobacteria; order Hyphomicrobiales; family Alloboseaceae; genus Allobosea; species Allobosea spartocytisi. The sequence goes on along the minus strand of NZ_JACXWY010000010.1, from coordinate 162,034 downwards.
TCGCCGGCTGATCCGATCCGTATTCAAGGACGGCCCGCGCCATGTCGATGGCGGCCTGGTGATGCCCAATCATGCCTTTGACGAAAGCGACATCCGGGTCCTTGGCCTGCACCGCTTCCATCATCGGCATGTGCATGCCCATCATCGCCCGCATGTAGGCTTGCGAAGCTTTTGGCAGCGCCGCCATGCATGCCGACATGTGCTCGGCCATCATACCCTGCATCATACCCATCATCGGCGCGCATTGCTGCGATGGCGCCGCAGCCGCCGGCGGCGCGGGCTGACCCGTTGCCGCGCCGTCATGGTGCGAGTCGTGCTGCGCAACAGCGAGGCTCGGCACGAGCAGGAACGCGAAAGTCACCATCGCTCGCAACTTGGGCTGCATTGCCATGTCCTCGTCGAACTGTTTCCGCCGAAAGCATCGCGGCCATCCGATTTCTCGACCCAGGCGCCGGTCGGCGATGACCTCGATTCCAGCTCGGGTTCACAGTAGAACGAGCCAGCATCGACGAACTTAACTTCGATCAAGGATCGCCATCGCCTCGACCGCGAGATTGGGCGGTCCTATCGGCGTCTGGGGCTAAGACGCGGCCAGCCTTGTGAGTGGTATCGGGCTTCGGAGAGTGCGGGCCAGCGACGATGGTCGTGGACATGGACGGAGCCCGGGAGGTGAAGACGTAGAGGGCAGTTTGATGCATGAGGATGTGGCAATCGGACGGGACCAGAGCGGTGCCTTGCAAGCCCATGCCGAAACGCGCCTCGTCGCATGCGTCTGCGGCCCGGTGCGGGGCTAACCATGCGCGTTGTTGTTGCACTTGGGGGTAATGCGCTTCTGAAGCGCGGCGAGCCGATGAGCGCCGAGGCTCAGCGCGCCAATGTGAGGAAGGCGGCCGCGGCGCTGGCCGATCTCGCCACCGACCACGATATTATCGTAGCCCATGGAAGCGGCCCGCAAGTCGGTTTGCTCGCCCTCCAGGCCGCAGCGTTGAAAGAGGTGCCCCCTTATCCCCTCGACGTCATCAGCGCCGAGAGCATCGGCATGATTGGCTATATGATCGAGCAGGAACTGACCAACGTCCTTCCTCCCGCCACCCGACTTGCCACGTTGCTGACGCACATCGAGGTGGCGCGCGACGACCCCGCATTCGGCCGTCCCGAGAAGCCGATCGGTCCAGTGTATGACGCACGGGAGGCCGAGAATGCCCGCACGGCACATGGCTGGCCCATGCTTGAAGAAGCGCCAGGCCGGTGGCGTCGCGTTGTTGCCTCCCCTTTGCCCCGGCGGATCGTCCAGATCGAGGTGATCCGCATGCTGGTCTCCGCGAAAGTCGTGACGATCTGCGCGGGCGGCGGCGGCATTCCCGTCGTCCGTGACCCCTCCGGCACTTTTCAAGGTGTCGAGGCTGTCATCGACAAGGATCGCGCCGCCGGACTGCTCGCCGCAGACCTTGCTGCCGACGCATTCCTCATGCTGACGGACGTCGATGCCGTCTATCTCGAGTGGGGCACACCGCAGCAACGCCCCGTTCGACGGACGCAACCCGCCGAGCTCGCGGCGTATCAATTCCCGCCCGGCTCTATGGGGCCGAAGGTGGAGGCGGCCTGTCAGTTTGCCAACGCGCCCGGTCGCGTTGCTGGCATTGGACGGCTGGACGATGCCCGCGCGATCCTCGAGGGCAACGCCGGGACACTCATCAAATCCGAATAGTGCCCTGCGCAAACGGTCCGCCTCGGACCTATCTGGAGTTGGGGACCGACGCGCGGCCAGAACTTGATCTGGATTAAAGATTTCAAGGCACGCGGCGGCGAGGTTTGTGATCAGGACGTTGTCGCTTCCAGTCTATGGTCAGCGCGGCACAGAATTCTATCGCCCTGCCCAATCCAACCTCAGGCCGGGCCACCTGACGGACGAGGAAGAATGACCTCCCATCACGACCACCACGACCATCATCGGCACGCGGGCGCTGAAGCGGCGCACCAGGCCGGTCATGGCGGCGCGAAGATCGTCGCGGCGGCCGGATCCAGCCATTCGGAGCATGCTGGTCATGACCACGGGGCCATGGTCGCGGACTTCCGCCGCCGGTTCTGGGTCACCCTGGTTCTGACGCCTCCGGTCCTGCTCCTCTCGCCGATGATCCGGCATTACCTCGGTCTGACGGACGTCCTGTCCTTCCGAGGTGATGGTCTCGTCCTCTTCGCGCTCTCGACCATCGCCTATCTCTACGGCGGGTGGCCTTTCCTCACCGGCTTCTTCTCCGAGCTGCGCAAGGGGCAGCCCGGTATGATGACGCTGATCGCGATGGCCATCTCGGCCGCCTATTTCTTCTCAGCAGCGGTGACCTTTGGCTTCCCAGGCGAAGCATTCTACTGGGAGCTCGTCACCCTCATTGCCATCATGCTGCTCGGCCACTGGGTCGAGATGCGCTCGGTCATGGGCGCTTCGCGCGCGCTGGAAGAGCTGGTTCGCCTCCTGCCCGATAGCGCCACCCGCATCGACGCCGACGGCACGACGCACGACGTGCCGATCTCCGAACTCAAGCCCGGCGACCATGTCATCGTTCGTCCCGGCGCCAAGGTGCCGGTCGACGGCGAGATCATCGAGGGATCGTCAGGCTTCAACGAAGCGATGCTGACGGGTGAATCGCGTCCCGTCACCAAGACGGTCGGTGCAACGGCAATCGGCGGCGCCATCAATGGCGCAAACGCCGTCACCATCAAGGTGACCAAGACCGGAGATGCGACCTATCTCGCCCAAGTCATCGATCTCGTGAAGAAGGCGCAGGCGACGCGCTCGCGCACGCAGGATATCGCCAACAGGGCGGCGGCCTGGCTGACCTACATCGCTCTGGTCGTGGGCTTCGGAACGCTGTTCGTCTGGTGGTTCTGGCTTGGAGCCCCACTCGAATTCGCGCTTGAGCGCATGGTCACCGTCATGGTCGTGGCGTGCCCGCACGCGCTTGGCCTTGCGGTTCCTCTCGTGGTCGCCGTCAGCACATCGCTCAGCGCCAGCAATGGCCTTCTGATCCGCGATCGGGCGGCGTTCGAGAGGGCGCGCAATCTCGACGCTGTCGTGCTCGACAAGACCGGCACGCTGACGGAAGGACGTTTCGGGGTCAGCGACATCGTGCTGCTGGCAGGCAGCGACGAAAACGCGGAACTCGCTTTTGCCGCGGCAGCCGAAAACCAGTCCGAACACCCCATCGCTCACGGCATCGTCGCCGAGGCCAAGCGCAGGAATCTGACCATTCCGAAGGCCAGCGAGGTGAGCAATATCACGGGCGAGGGCATCGTCGCCAAGGTCGACGGCCAAGACATCCATATCGTCAGCCCCGGTCATCTCGCCCGGCAAGGCAAGCCCATCACCAACGAGAAGCTCAAGCAGCTCGAGGCTCAGGGCAAGACCGTGGTGGCGCTGCTGCGCGATGGCGAGCCGCGTGCGCTCTTCGCGCTCGCCGACATCGTCCGGCCGGAATCCAAGGACGCGATCGCGGAACTGACGCGGCTTGGCATCAAGCCGGTCATGTTGACGGGCGACGCAAAGGGCGTCGCCGAAAGCGTATCGAAGGAACTCGGTATCGCCGAATATTTCGCGGAGGTTCTGCCCGACCAGAAGTCGGACAAGATCAAGGAGCTGCAGGCCCGCGGGCTTTCGGTGGCGATGGTGGGCGACGGCGTCAACGACGCGCCGGCCCTTGTTCAGGCGGACCTCGGCGTTGCCATCGGCGCCGGCACCGACGTTGCCGTCGAGTCGGCGGATGTCGTGCTCGTCAAGAGCGATCCGCGCGACGTCGCGGCCATCCTCGGCCTGTCTCGGGCCACCTATCGCAAGATGGTGCAGAACCTCATCTGGGCGACGGGTTACAACACCGTGGCGATCCCGATGGCCGCCGGCATTACCTTCGGCACCGGCTTCCTGATGACCCCGGCGGTGGCTGCTGTCTTCATGTCGGCGAGCACGATCATCGTCGCGATCAATGCGCAGTTCCTGCGCTTCTACCGCAGGCACGGGTAAGGGGCTTCGACTGGCCTCAAAAGGATGGCTGGCCTCTCGGCTGTCATTTTGGCGCAACCGGAGGGGACGGGCCAACGGCTCCGCCCCACGGGCTGCGCGCACTAAGATGAGGCGTTGGGGCGCCCGACCGGTGAAGTCTTTAACGTCCGTCAAGGACGAGATGCTCAGCGCCGCGTGAGATCGGGTACGCGACATTTTAGAGGAGCCTCCGATGCCGGTCACGATCCCTGCGGAACGCGAGCAAAGCGCGCCAGTGGTCCATGCCGGGCCGGCCGCGCTTCCTGTATTGCCATCCGTACACCCTGATCGGCACGAGCCGGCACTGTCCACCCCGGCGGCCGGCACGCCGTTCGATCCTGCGGGAATATGGGCCTATTCGATCGACGCCTGGCAGCGATCGGTTTTGTTCTGGGACGTCTTGAGAAAACGGGCAAACATTATGCTGGAGCACGAGGAGGCCGGTATGCCGCCGGTGCTCACTTTCCAGTATGAAATGCTGCTCGATGCGAGACGCTTCGAACGCCCGGCGAATTATGCGCTACTGCGGATCACGACCGCCGGCACCGAGCACGCGGATACGTGCGTCGACGACACCAAGCCCCCTGTCATCATCATGGATCCGCGCGCCGGGCACGGGCCCGGCATTGGCGGCTTCAAGCGCGAGTCCGAAATCGGTATCGCTCTGCATGAGGGGTTTCCGGTCTACTTCGTCAGCTTCTTTCCAGCGCCGAGCCCCCACCAAAGGCTCGTCGATGTCCTGCACGCAATGCATCACTTCGTTGACGAGGTGATCGCAAGGCACCCCGGCAAAAAGCCCGTGCTCTACGGAAATTGCCAGGCCGGCTGGGCCGCCATGCTGGTCGCGATCCATTGCCGGGCGCCTGTCGGTCCCATCGTGCTCAATGGTTCGCCCCTCTCCTATTGGGCGGGAGAGTCGGGAGCAAATCCGATGCGTCTCGCTGGCGGCCTGCTCGGCGGAAGCTGGCTCACCCACTTCGTCGGCGATCTCGGAAACGGTCGTTTTGACGGCGCCTGGCTCATCCAGAATTTCGAAACGTTGAAGCCCGAGGCGGCGATCTGGGACAAATACGCAAACCTCTACCTCGATGTCGACCGCGAGGAGGAGCGGTTCCTCGAGTTCGAGCGCTGGTGGAACGCCTGGTACAGCTTCAGCCGGGAAGAGATGGTCGAGATCGTCGACCATCTCTTCATCGGCAACGAGCTCGAGCAAGGCACGCTCGACCTCGGCGACGAAGTGAAGATCGATTTGCGCAGCCTCAAGAGCCCGTTGGTGATCTTTGCCTCGTATGGCGACAACATCACCCCGCCCCATCAGGCCCTGGCCTGGCTCAAGGCCGTCTACAAGACCACTGACGCCTTGAAGGAGGCGGGCCAGAGGATCGTCTTCTTGACCGATCCTCACGTCGGTCACCTCGGCATTTTCGTTTCGGCATCGGTCGCGCGCCTGGAGCACCGCGCCATCCTCGAGAGCCTCGACGAGGTCGCGAACCTTGCGCCCGGCCTCTACGAGATGAAGATCTCCAACCCGACGAACGATCCCGACTGCCGCAAACCGCAATACAGCGTCGCCTTCGAAGAGCGGCGCGTGGAAGACCTGGCCTTCGACAATCCGCGCAAAGTCTTCGAACGGGTGCGGCAATTGTCGCAGGCAAACGAAGCGCTCTACAGCAACTTCGTCAGCCCGTGGGTTCAGGCCATGGCCACGCCATGGTCGGCCGAGGCGCTGCGATGGCTTCATCCGATGCGAACCAGCCGTTACCTGTTGTCAGAAAAGTTTTTGCCGTGGATGCATGTCGTCGCGCGCCTCGCCGACGAGGTCCGCTCGAAGCGGATACTGGTGTCCCCCGACAACCCGATGCGATCCGCCGAACGCACGCTCAGCAAGCAGACGGAAACCGCCATCGAAATCGTCCGCGAGGCGCGCGACAGCGCGCAGGAGCGGCTGTTTCGGCGTCTCTATAGCCAATAGGCCAATCCGCAGCGCTGACGTTTTGGGGACCAAGCGGATCGCAATCGGGTCTCTCGCGCCCGGCGCTGCCCCGCTGATCCATACAGCCTTCATTGCGAGATCATCACAAAACTTGATGCGGATTAAAGATTCAGACCTGACCATCGCCTAGCTCTTGCAAGCGGCGTCTTGAGCGAGGGAACGATGATGACGAAGCAACCCCATCAACGTTCGATGTCCAGGCCGAAATCGGTGCAGACGTTGCTCGCAGCCCTGATGACGGCCTGTGCGGAATGGTTTTGCGTTCGGGTCGTATCGGGCCGGCCCTTTGTGTCTCTAAAGATGCGGATGTCGACCTTGCCTGTTCGATCGGGCCGCCGATTGGACGCGGGCTCGAAGCAGCATGGCCGCGGCTGAAGCAACCCATTTGAGCTGGAGCGCGCTGTCGACGGTGCTCATCGCAATGTTTGCGATCACAGTCGGTTACGGCGTTGCCTTGCCGATCCTGCCCTTCCTGATCGAGCAGATCGCCGGCGAGAGCACGCCGCAGGCGCTGTCATGGCATACGGGGTTGCTGACGGGCGCTTATATCATCGCCATCTTCGTCGGCGCTCCGGTCTGGGGACGCATCTCCGATCGATATGGTCGTAAACCGATTATCCTGGTCGGCCTTCTGGGTTTTGCCGCGACCACCGCATTCTTCGCCGTCACTGAAAGCCTGCCGCTTCTCTATCTCGGCCGTTTTCTCGCCGGGCTCTTCGCTGCCGCCATCACCCCGGTCGCCTATGCGCTCATCGGCGATTATGCGCCGTCGAAAGAGTGGCGCGCCCATCGCTTCGCGCTGATCAATATCGCCGGTACCGCCGGCTTCTTCATCGGACCTTTGCTCGGTGGGCTGGCGGTGCGTGTCGCTGGCAGACTCTGGGCCCTCCCACCCGATCGCTCTCTTGCGATGCCCCTGCTCACGGCGACAGGGCTGGCCGTTATCGCAGCGGTGTTGGTCGTAATCCTGCTTCCCTCCGGAACACGCCGCGAGAACCTCGATGTGACACACGACGCCGCGCGGATCGAACGGCGCGCCATGTTGCGGCTCCTGGCGATCGCACTGGTCACGGCGCTCGCCATCGGCGTCTTCGAAGTCGGACTTGCGCTACGCGGGAAGGTCCTCGGTCTCGATGCCGCGCATATCGGCATCATGTTCGCCGAGTGCAGCCTGGTGATGGCGGTCGTGCAGGCCTTGGTTTTTTCGCCACTCATCAAGCCGGAGTTCACGCGCTGGTTCGTCGCGCCCGGTCTGGCGACGCTTGCCATCGGGCTGGTCATCGTCTCGCTCGTCAGTACATCGGTCTTGATGTCGGTTGCGGTCGCACTGGTGGCGGCAAGTGCCGGCATGCTGTCTCCGGTAGCGACCTACTGGGCCTCTTTCGGTATCCCGACGAGCCAGGGCGCGCAGCTCGGCCGCATGACCGCCGCCGCGAGCCTTGGTCAGGCCTTGGGATCCGTTGCAGGCGGTGCGCTGTTTAACCTTCCGATCCTTCCGGATGCGAACTTACTGCTCGCTGCACTGCTCGTCCTGGCAACGCTCTTGGCCTGTATCCGCTTGCCCCGGCTTCTCGTACCGGAACAGGCAGCAAGCCAATAGATGCCGGCGAGGCGAAAGCGCGCAAGCCTCCATATGTTGAGACCACGCCTGAAGCCGATGCTCACGACTGGCGCGCGAGCATGGCCTTGAAGCGATAGAGGGCAATCGCCACGAAGCCGGCGCCGAGTCCGGCCATGATGAGAAGATCGCGCCAGACGACATCGATGCGAGCGCCGCGGTAGAGCACCGCTTGCGCGAAGCGCACGAAATGCGTCGACGGTGACAGGTCCATGATCGCCTGCAGGGCGCGCGGCATGCTCTCAAACGGCGTGAACGAGCCGGACAACAGGAACATCAGGACGAAGACCGGGATCGAGAGCAGCGCAAATTGCGGCATGGAGTTCGCGACCGTGGCGAGCAGGATGCCAAGTGAGGTGACCGCGAACAGATAGATCGCGGTCCCTGCGAGGAACAGTTCGATCGAACCGACGATCGGCGTGCGCAGGATGACCTCGACGACGACGTGAAGGGAGAATGCGGCTGCCAGCAGGATAACCAGTCCGTTCGCCCAGACCTTGCCGGCGATGATCTCGCTGGCGCTCACCGGCATCACCAGGAGATGCTCGATCGTGCCATGCTCTCGTTCGCGCATCACCGCGGCGCCCACCAGAATGATGGCGAGGATGGTGACATTGTTGATGACGCCCATGCTGGCGGTGAAGCTGATGGCTTCGAGATTGGGATTGAACATGGCGCGGAAGACCGCGTTGACCGGTGCGAGCGTCTCGGCGGGTGCCTGTTTGAGGAAGCTTGTCGTCTCCTGCGCCACGATTTCCTGGATATAGGCCGTGCCGACGCCCGCCTGTGAGATACTGGTGGCATCGACATTGACCTGGATGGCTGGGCTGCGCCCGGCCAGGAAGTCGGCTTCCAGACCATGCGGGATATCGAGAACGAACGTGAAGGCGCCCTTGTCCATCAAGCCGTCGAGGCTCGAGCGGTCGATCTCGACCGCCGGTCGAAAATAGGGAGGTCGCAGAGCGTCCTTGATCCGGCCCGAGAGCGTCGAGCGATCGCCGTCGATGACGGCCACCTTGGCATCGTTGACATCCGTGCGCATCGCGGTGGCTTCGGAATAGACCGCGAAGGTGAAGACGTAGGCGATCAGCACCACCATCACCACATCGCGCGACAGACTGGCGAATTCCTTGATGCCGAGACGGAAGGCGTTCTCGATCCAGCGCCGCATCGCTACGCCCCCTGCTTGCGGATCAACAGCCGCGCCAGCAGCAGGAAGCCGAGCCCGAACGCCATCAGCACGAGAAGCTCGCGGGCGAAGGCAGGCGTGTCGAGACCCTTGGCGAACACCCCGAGGCTGATCGTCTGAAACCACAGCGCCGGGAAGGACAGCCCCATGATGCGCCCCGGCCCCTCGAGCGAAGAGGCGGGGATCAGGAATCCCGAATAATGCGCTGCGGTCATGGCCGTCAGGATGGCGGTGCCGAATATCGCCGCTACTTGCGTGGAGACGAAAGCCGAGACCAGAAGCCCGAAGGCCGTGGCGGCGAAAACATAGACGAGGGCTGCGAGCGACAGCGCAAGCAGCGAGCCCTTCGGCACCACGCCGAGCACGCCGCCGGCGAAAACCAGCAGACTGAGATAGCTCAGGACGCCGATCGCGACATAAGGGAGCTGCTTGCCCAGCAGATACTCGCCGACCGTCGCCGGCGACGCGTAGACATTCGCGATCGACCCCATCTCCTTCTCCCGCACGACGCCAAGGGCCGTCAGCATCGCTGGGAAGATGATCAGCAGCAGCATGATCGATCCCGGCGTGATCGCGAAGACAGAGCGGAAGTCCTGATTGTAACGAAAGCGCGGCTCAACCCGCAGCGTCTCGGCCGGCAGCCCGTTGGCGCTTCGCGCGGCGCGCGCGAGCTCGCCGGCATAGGTCCGAAGCGTGCCAAGAATGTAGGCGCGCGCGGTCTCGGCGGGGAAGGTGTTGCCGCCGTCAAGCCAGAAGCCGACTTCAGGTCGGTGGCCTTGCAACAAGTCGCGGCCGAAGCCCGGCGGAATGTCGATCGCGAATTTCAGTTCGCCAGCACGCAGGCGTCGGTCGATCTCGACATCCTCGTTCAGGCGTGCCTGCTCGACGAAGTACCGCGAATTCGAGAATTGGTCGAGGAAAGCCCGGCTTTCCAGCGACTGGTCGCGGTCGAGCACCGCGTAGCGCAGACCTTCGATGTCGAAGGAAATCCCGTAGCCGAAGGCGGCCATGAGCACGAGCGGACCAATCAGCGCGAAGGCCAGCCGGATGCGATCCCGGCTGAGCTCGAGCGCCTCGCGGCGCGCGAATGTCCATATCCGCTTCATGGAAGCGAGCCTCGGCCTCTGCACCGCCATGGCATCGTCGTTCCGCGTCGCTGAGCCGGGCTCGACGGCGCTGCGCGCATCTTCCACAGCCGCCTCTTCGGCCCCGGCCGCAGCCGCGTCCTCCAGATAGGCGACGAAGGCATCCTCGAGGCTCGCGGCGCCCCGCGCGGCCTGGAGTTCGCGTGGCGCGCCGACCGCCAGCACGCGGCCCGCATGCATGAGAGAGACGCGGTCGCAACGCTCGGCCTCGTTCATGAAATGCGTCGAGATGAAGATCGTCACCCCGTCGCGGCGCGACATCTCGAGCAGCAGGTTCCAGAAGCGGTCGCGCGCCGCCGGATCGACGCCCGAGGTGGGCTCGTCCAGGATGAGGACATCGGGACGATGCAGGCATGCCGCCGCCAGCTGGAGGCGCTGGCGCATGCCCAACGGCAAGGCGTCCGGCAGCGTCTCGGCGACATCACCGAGTTCGAAGCGCGACAAGGCCTCCTCGACCCGCTCACCCAGCCCCTTGCCGCCGATGCCGCACAGCCGCCCGTGCAGTTCGAGATTGCCGCGCACGGTCAGTTCTTCGTAGAGGGAGAAGGATTGCGAGACGTAGCCGATGCGCGTCCTCGTCGAGATGTCGCGCGCATCGACCGGTTTGCCCAGGAGCTCGGCACGTCCTTCGGTTGCCGGAAGCAGCCCGGTCAGCATTTTCATCGTCGTCGTCTTGCCGCAGCCATTGGAGCCGAGGAAGCCGAAGATCTCGCCGCGGTCGATGCGAAAGCTCACATGATCGACCGCGGTGAAATCGCCAAAGCGCATCGTCAGGCCCTCGGCCACGATGGCAGGCGGTCCGCCATCCGCTTCGAGACGTGGTGCGGAGGCCGCAACCCGCGCCCCACGCCGCTCCGGGCGCTGCAGCTCGATATAGGCTTGTTCGAGCGTGGCGGCGCCGGTGCGCGCAAGAAGCTCCGCCTGGCTCCCGTCGGCGATGATCGCGCCATCGTCGATCGCCACGATGCGATCGAAGGCCCCGGCCTCCTCCATATAGGCCGTTGCCACGATCACCGTCATAGTCGGCCGCTCGGCCTGGATGCGCGCGATCAAGGTCCAGAACTGGCGGCGCGACAGTGGGTCGATGCCGGTCGTCGGCTCGTCCAGGATGAGGAGATCGGGATAATGCACCAGTGCGCAGCACAGCCCGAGCTTCTGCTTCATCCCGCCGGAGAGCTTTCCCGCTGGCCGATCGGCAAAGGCAAACAGCCCGGTGACCCGCATGAGCTCGGAGATACGCCCAGGCCGGCGCTCGTCCGGCTGGCTGTAGAGCCGGGCAAAGAAGTCGATGTTCTCGTAGACCGACAAGGTCGGATAAAGATTGCGTCCGAGCCCTTGCGGCATGTAGGCGATGCGGGGCGCAGCCTCGCTTCGGTGCGCCGCCGAGGCCATGTCGCCGCCCAGCACATTGACCGAACCGCGCTGAATGCGACGAACCCCCGCGATCAAGCCGAGTAACGTCGACTTGCCGACCCCGTCAGGACCGACAATCGCGAGCTTGCAGCCAGCAGGGATGGTCAGAGCCAGATCGCGAAGAGCGAGCACCTTCCCATAGGCATGCTGGACACCCGACAGGCTGACGGCGGCGGGGTCAGCCTCCATCGGGCAGCCTCGGCGCAAGCTCGGCCGGCCAATTCGCGTCTCCCGTCACCGGGACATAAGCGTTGCCGGTCATCCCCGCCTTCACATAGCCGCGCTCCGAGGCGACCAGCGCTGGGTCGATATGCAGCTTGACGCGATACATCAGCTTCTCGCGCTCGTTCGCCGTCTCGACGAATTTCGGCGTGAACTGCGCGTCGGCGGAGACGAAGGACACGGTCGCCGGTAGAACAAATCCGCCCGGACCATCCAGCACGAGGCGCGCCTGTGAGCCCACCGCCACGCGACCGGCGGAGGCCGTAGGAAGATAGATCGTCATATGCGCATCCGAGAGATCGAACACCGTCAGCACCCGACCTCCGGCGCCGACAACCTCGCCAGTTCGTGCCAGACGATACTCGACGCGGCCAGACACCGGCGCCCTCAAGGTCATGTCGGCGATGGCCGCCTCGATCTGATTGACCTGCGCCTCGGCGACTTCGACCGAGGCCTTCGCATCCTCGACCGCGGCCTTCGCGGTCTGCAATGAGGCCCGCGAGATGTCGCGTTGCGCCGTCCGGCGATCAAGCTCAGCCTGTGTCGATGTGTTGGTCCGCATGAGTTCAACCACACGCTGGAGCTCGACCTGCGCAAGATTGAGCTCGGCCTCGCGCAGCGCGACGCTCGCCTGTGCGCTGGCGACGCTCTGATGGCTGCGGTGCACAGCTGCGCGGGCCGCCGTCAGTTGCGCCTGGATCTCGCTCGTGTCGAGCCGCGCGAGCACATCACCCTTGCTGACATTGGCGCCCTCGTCGACCAGCACTTCCGCCAGACGCCCGGCATATTTGCTGGTGATGTCGACCCGCTCGACCTCAATCCTGCCGTTCACCCGCGCCAGGCCCGCCGGCACGCGGTTTTGCGTTCCAAGCCAATAGACATAGGCTCCGGCTGCCGCGGTCGCGACCAACACGGCGATGACGACAATGGGCGATCTGCGCACTTTATGGTCCCTCGAACAGCGAGCGCCCGCCAAGCAGGCCGATCCGGCGGTGTTTGATCCCCATCATTCGACCAGAGCGAGGCCTGGCCGTCCCGGCGCTTCGCGCTCGAGACCGGTGGTCAGCTTGGCAAGGTCATCGGGGCCCAGCGTTTCGTGCGCAAGAAGTTCGCGCGCGCTGCTATCCAGCACCGAACGGTTGCGCTCGAGGATCGACCGGGCCTTCTGGAAGGCCCGGTCGATCAGGTCTTTCACCATGTGGTCGATGGCCTCGGCCGTCTCATCGCTGTAGGTGCGCGGCCGCCAGATCGGGGTCTGGCCGACAAGGAAGCTGCCCGTCTCCGGCTCATAAGCGACCTGTCCGAGCTCCTTCGACATGCCGAACCGGACCACCATGTTGCGCGCGATGTCCGTCGCCTTGACGAGATCGTCCGCCGCGCCTGTCGAAATCTCGTCGAATACCAGGCTTTCGGCGGCCCGACCGCCAAGCAGCACCGCCATGCGATCCTGCAACTCGGACTGACTCATGAGAAAACGATCTTCGGTCGGCCGCTGCAGCGTGTAACCGAGTGCCGCGATGCCGCGCGGGATGATCGAGACCTTCTGCACGACGTCGGTCTGCGGCAGCGCCATGGCGACGAGCGCATGACCCATCTCGTGATGCGCCACGATCTGCCGCTCGCGCGGAATGAGAATCCGGCTTTTCTTTTCCAGGCCCGCGACGATGCGTTCCACGGCCTGCGTGAAATCGTCGAGCACGGTGGTGCTCGCGCTGCGGCGGGTGGCGACCAGCGCGGCCTCGTTGACGAGATTGGCGAGATCAGCGCCGGTGAAGCCTGGCGTGAGCGCGGCAACCGCTGCCACATCGAGTTCCGACGCCGCGCTGATCTTCTTCAAGTGCACGTTGAGGATGTCGATGCGGCCCTGACGGTCGGGGCGGTCGACCAAGACCTGACGATCGAAGCGGCCCGCCCGCAGCAGCGCCGGATCGAGAATCTCGGGCCGGTTCGTCGCGGCCAGCACGACGATGCCGACGCTCGGGTCGAAGCCGTCCATCTCGGCGAGCAGCTGATTGAGCGTCTGCTCCTTCTCGTCATGTCCGCCGCCGGGCATATCGACGCCGCGGGCGCGGCCGAGCGCGTCGAGTTCGTCGATGAAGACGATGGCCGGGGCTTGCTCGCGCGCCTGTTGGAACAGGTCGCGCACGCGCGAAGCACCGACGCCGACGAACATCTCGACGAATTCGGACCCGGTGATCGAGAAGAAGCGGACGCCCGATTCGCCGGCGACAGCGCGCGCCAGCAGCGTCTTGCCCGTCCCCGGCGGTCCAACGAGAAGCAAGCCCTTGGGGATGCGCGCGCCGAGGCGGCCATAGGTCGCCGGGTCCTTGAGGAAGCCCACGACTTCGGCCAGCTCTTGCTTGGCTTCATCGACGCCCGCCACATCGGCGAATGTCACCTTCACGGACTTCTCGGCATAGACCTTGGCGCGGCTGCGCCCGATGCTCATCAGTCCGCCATGCTGCCCGGCCATCATCGGGCGCAACAGGAACATCCAGATCAGCACGAACATCGCCGCCGGCATCAACCACGACAGCAGGTTTTCGAAGAGGCCCGGCGCCGGTTTCCCGGAGAAGGAGATGGTGCGCTTGGTTAGCACGTCGGCGATCTGCGGATCGACGCGAACCGTGGAGAAATGCTGGGGGGCGTCCTTCTCGATCGGCGGCTTGTACGCGCCGGTGATCTCCGTCGGTCCGACGACCAGGTCGGTGACGCCGTCCTTTTCGATCAGGCCCTGGAATTCGCTGTACGGGATGACCTTGATGTGACCCTGGCCGACAAGCAGGTCCCGGATCAGCAGAACGGCGAAGAAGACCGCAATGAAGTACATGATGTCGAACTTGAAGACCCGCTTGGCGGGCGCTTTATCGTCATTCTCCATCGGCCGCATTCCCGTACTTCTTTGCCGCGCGACGGGCTGATGCGGTTGATACCATCAACCAGGCACGGCATCATTCGACGCATCTGTGAGCGTCTGGGCCTACAGAGGTTCGCTGCTGAAGGCGAAACCCGAGCCCCGCTCGGCCCTGAAAATGCGCGCCCGGGACGGCCGAAACTTTAACTCAGATCAAGATTGCGTTCGGAAAGTCGCTCACCATCAAACGATATGCACGCCATCGCGCACGAGCGGAAATGCCGCTCGAACGTGTGCGCCGGGCCGGCACACAACGGCGAGAACTTAATCTCGATTAAAGAATCGAGCGGCCGCGCGGGCTTTATCGACAGCCTGTATTCGCCTTTGCGCAAGAAATCATGAAGCCTCGCCAACCTCCCGATGCAGGCCGAGACGAAACGACGAAAGACGAAGAATGGCCACTGCCCCAGCCCAGAAGATTTCCCCCCACGTCATCATTGCTCTTCCCGGCAACGAGGCTTTTGCGCAAGCGCTCGCCGACGCCGGCGCCGGCGAGCTGGGCGCGATCGAAACCCGCAACTTCCCGGATGGCGAAACCTATGTGCGCCTCGCCACGGACGTGGCGGGAAAAGCGGTGCTGCTGGTTTCGACGCTGGCGCGCCCCGACGAGGGATTCCTCCGGCTCGTCTTTCTTGCCGACGCGGCGCGGTCGCTCGGCGCGTCCACGGTCACCTTGGTCGCTCCCTATCTCGCCTATATGCGGCAGGATCGCCGTTTTCAGCCGGGCGAGGCCATCACGTCACGAACCTTCGCGCGCCTGATATCCTCCAGCTTCGACCGGCTCGTCACCGTCGATCCCCATCTGCACCGCTATCCGGCCCTTTCGGCGCTTTATGAGATCCCGGCGCTGACGCTGCATGCCGCGCCTCTTCTGGCGGACTGGATCGCCGCGTCGATCGCCAAGCCGCTCGTCATCGGCCCGGACGAGGAGAGCGAGCAATGGGTCTCCGCGATCGCGGCGCGGATCGGGGCGCCGCACGCGGTGCTACGCAAGATCCGGCATGGCGATCGCGACGTCGAGATCGCGTTGCCGGACCTTTCGCAATGGAACGGGTTGCAGCCCGTTCTGGTCGACGACATCGCTTCGTCCGGCAACACCCTCATCGAAGCGGCAAGCAAGCTGACCCCGCTCGGATTTGCCCGCCCCGACGTCGCCGTCGTGCACGGTATCTTCGCCGGCGACTCGTATGAGCGGCTGGCGCCGCTTTGCGGCAGGATCGTCTCCTCCGACTCCGTCAGCCACCCGACCAACGCGATCGGGCTCTCGGGGCTGATCGCCGAGGCGCTTGCGGCCGCCGACGCGCCCGATCCCGAACTTGTCCGTCATCGACGCCCGCCCGAGCCGGTCGATGACGTCGAACGCGCCGGCATCGATACCTTTCCTGCAAGCGACCCTCCGCCCTGGACCGGCGGGGTCGCATGAGGCGGTCGATATCCAGAAAGCAGATCCATCCAGCAAAGGCAGCAGCGCATGGCCGATACGACGTCATCAGCCTTCGAACACTGGCGCGCCGGCTACGGCCCGATCACGCATAGCGACGAGACGGTCCAGCGCATTCGCGCGCTCGCGCAGTCGCCCAAGCTGAACCCGGACGTGTTCTACCGCCTGCTCGCCGCCGCCGACCGGTTGGCTTCCGCGGCGATGTGGACGGTCGTCCACATGACCTATGCCAAGCGCGTCGACCTATCCGGCGCGGCGTTACCAGCCGAGGCCTTCAAGGCCGCGCCGGAAGGGCATACCGGCGGATCGCTGAACATGGTGCCCGCCTTTGTCGGCTATCTCACCGCGAACGCAATCTCGGCCACCACCCGCTCCTGGCTTATGGGACAGGGCCATTGCGTGGCCGCGATCGAGGCGATCAACACGCTCACAGGCGATGTCTCCGATGCGCAGAAGGGACGATATGACCGTAGCGAGACGGGCCTGTCCCAGCTTGCCGCCGATTTCTACTCCTACGCCATCGATGCCGACGGCCGCCCGGCGGTGCCGATCGGCAGCCACGCCGGGCCGAACACGGCCGGCGCCATCTCCGAGGGAGGCTATCTCGGCTTCGCCGAGGTCCAGTATGTCCATGCGCCGCTGCCGGGAGAGAGTCTGGTCGCCTTTCTAAGCGATGGCGCCTTCGAGGAGCAGCGCGGCTCTGACTGGACGGCGCGCTGGTGGCGCGCAGAGGATAGCGGCCTCGTGGTGCCGATCATGATCCTGAATGGGCGACGCATCGAGGAGCGAGCGCAGATCGCGCAGCAGGGCGGCGCGGAGTGGCTCGCCGATCATCTCAGGCTCAACGGCTTCGATCCCTTCGGCATCGACGGCAAAGACCCGGCGGCCTTCGTCTGGGCGATCCTGACAGCCGAGGAACGCCTCGGCCGGTTTATCGCCGATCCGGCCCGCGCCTATCCCGCCCCTATCCCCTATGTCATTGCCGAGACGGTGAAGGGCTTCGGCTTTCCGGGCGCCGGAACGAACGCGGCGCACAACCTGCCACTCTCCGCGAACCCCTCGCGTGACGCCGCTGCCCGCAAGGCCTTCAATGACGCGGCGCGAGCCCTGTTCGTAACCCCTGACGACATCGAGGCGGCGGTTGCTGCTATCGCCGTCCATGGAAAGCAGAACCGGCCAGCGGAGAGCCGCCACCCGCTCGCGGTTCGTCATCCGGCAGGGCCGGACCTGCCTGCGCCGGGTTGGACCGAGATCGGCGCGCCGGCCGATTGCGCCATGCATGCGCTCGATCGCTGGTTCGTGCGTCTCGTCGACGCCAATCCCGCCCTGCGGGTGCGCGTCGGCAATCCCGATGAGCTGAGCTCCAATCATATGGGGGCGACCCTTGAGCGACTGCGCCATCGCGTCAACGCGCCGGAGACGGGCGTCGCCGAAGCACGCGAGGGCGGCGTGATCACGGCGCTGAACGAGGAGGCGGTCGCCGGCGCACCGCTTGCGAACAAAGGCGGTCTCAACCTCATCGTCAGCTACGAAGCCTTTGCGATGAAGATGCTCGGCGGCCTGCGGCAGGAGATCGTGTTCGCCCGCCGCCAGCGTGAGGACGGCAAGGAGCCAGGCTGGATTTCGGTGCCGCTGGTCGTCACCTCGCACACCTGGGAGAACGCGAAGAACGAGCAGTCACACCAGGACCCGACGCTCGGCGAGGCGCTTCTCGGCGAGATGTCCGATACGGCGCGCGTGCTGTTTCCCGTCGACGCCAACAGCACCGTCGCCACCATGGCGTCGGTCTTCGGCGGCCGCGGACAGGTCGCCGGCGTGATCGTCTCCAAGCGTGACATGCCGCATCGTTTCGACAGCGAGGCCGCGACCCGCTTCGTCGCCGATGGCGCCGCCCCGATCGAAGGGCAGACTCAGGATGCGCAATTGCAGATCGTTGCGATTGGCGCCTATCAGCTCGAAGAGGCGCTCAAGGCCGCGCGTCGTCTGAAAGAGCACGGGCGGCGGGTTCTGGTGACGGCGATCAACGAACCGGGCCGCTTCCGTATCCCGCGCGACCCGATCGAGGCGCGCTTCGTCGTGACGAACGACGCGCTGAACCGCCTCTTCCCTGACGGCGTTCCGCGGCTGATCGTATCGCACACGCGGCCCGAACCGATGCTCGGCCTCTTGCGACGGCTCGACGGCGGGCCGAAGCAAACCGCGGCCCGCGGCTATATCAGCCGTGGCGGCACGCTCGACGTCGCCGGCATGCTGTTCGCCAACCGCTGCTCATGGGCGCATCTGATCGAAGCAGCTGCTCCATTGGCCGGGTGGTCGCGTGAGGAGTTTCTGACGATCACCGAACGCAACGCCATCGATGGGAAAGGTTCACCCGCCGATCTGTCCACCCCCACGCATTGAAGGACGACATGCTGACACTCACCTCCCTCGGCGGCGCAGGCACCGTCACCGGTTCGAAACATCTCCTTGCCAACGGCGACAAGCGCATCCTGATCGACTGCGGTCTGTTTCAGGGCCTCAAGAATCTGCGCGAGCTGAACTGGGAGCCGCTGCCGATCGCGCCGGCGAGCATTGACGCCGTCATCCTGACGCACGCTCATCTCGACCATTCGGGCTATCTTCCGAAACTGGTGCGTGATGGCTTTCGCGGGAGGATCTACGCGACGTCCGCGACGCGCGATGTGTCGGAGCTCATCCTGAAGGACAGCGGGCACCTTCAGGAGAAAGACGCCGAATACGCCAACCGTAAGGGCTTCTCGAAGCACAAGCCGGCGCTCGCGCTCTACGGCATCCATGATGCAGAGCGCAGCCTCGAGTTCTTTTCGACTGTGCCCTTCGACAAGCCGGTCAAGCTGCCTTTCGGCGCGACGCTCACCTTCCGCCACGCCGGTCACATCCTGGGCGCCGCGACCGCCGAGGTCGAATGGGGTGGGCGGCGCATCGCCTTCTCCGGCGATCTCGGCCGCTATGACGATCCGGTTCTCCCCGATCCGGTCCCGGCGCCGGAGGCGGATTACGTTCTGATCGAGTCGACCTATGGCAACCGCGTTCACGATCCCGCCGATCCGACCGAAGCACTCGGCGCTGTCGTCGAACGGACGATCGCGCGCGGCGGGACGATCGTCGTTCCCGCCTTCGCCGTCGGACGCGCCCAGTCGCTGCTTTACCATCTGTGGAAGCTCAAGACGGCCGGGCGCCTGTCGAAGGTGCCGATCTATCTCGACAGTCCGATGGCGATCGACGCTACCGACCTTCTCCATGCCCATCGCGAGGATCATCGTCTGACGCCGGAGCAATGCAAGGAGGTCTGCGCGATCGCCACTTACACGCGCGACGTCGACGGCTCTAAGGGCATTACGGCAAGCCCCTACCCCAAGGTGGTGATCTCGGCGAGCGGCATGGCGACCGGCGGGCGCGTCCTTCATCACCTGAAGGCCTTCGCTCCCGACGCCCGCAATACGATCCTGTTCTCCGGTTTCCAGGCGGCCGGCACGCGCGGCCGGGCCATGCTGCAAGGCGCGCAGGAGACCAAGATCCATGGCGAGTGGATTCCGGTCCGCGCCGCGGTCGAAGAGCTGTCGATGCTCTCGGCCCATGCCGATTCCAACGAGCTCATGCGATGGCTCTCGGGCTTCCGGCGGCCGCCATCTCGTGTCTTCATCGTGCACGGCGAGGACGAGGGCTCCGAAGCCTTGCGCGTTCGCGTCGACCGGGAGCTCAAATGGAGCGCCGTCGTTCCCCGGCAGAACCAGAAGTTCGATCTATGACGCCTGCCGACACCACGATTCCTGCCCAACCGACGCTGCGGGTCCGCCGCATCCGCCTGCACACGCAGCACCAGGCAGTGGTTGTCATGCGGACCGATTGTCACGTCTGCCGATCGGAAGGCTTGTCGGCCCGCTCGCAGGTACTGGTCTCGAACGGCAAGGGCGAAGTACAGGCGACCTTGTTCCAGGTCGATGGCGACGACCTCATCGCCATCGATGAGGTCGGCCTCTCCGAGACCGCGTGGGAACGGCTCGGCCTCAAAGACGGTGATGCGGTCCGTGTCAGCCATGCGCCCGCGATCGACTCTCTCGCCAGCGTGCGTCAGCGTATCTATGGCAATCGGCTCGACGCACGCGCCTTTGTCGACATCCTGCGGGACGTGGTTGCCGGACGCTATACGGAGGTCCACCTTGCGGCCTTTCTGACCGCGAGCGCGGCCCTACCGCTCGACGAGAACGAGACCGCCGATCTGACCGGCGCCATGGTGGATGTCGGCGAGCGGATGCGATGGGACGCGTCGATCGTCGTCGACAAGCACTGCGTCGGCGGCCTTCCCGGCAATCGGACAACGCCGATCGTGGTCGCGATCGTTGCAGCGAACGGCCTGGTCATGCCCAAAACCTCGTCACGCGCCATCACCTCCCCGGCCGGCACCGCCGACACGATGGAAACGCTGGCGCCGGTGGAGCTCGACATCGCCACGCTGAGGCGCGTCGTGGAGAGCGAAGGCGGCTGCGTCGCCTGGGGCGGCGCCGTGCATCTGAGCCCCGCCGACGATATCTTCGTGCGCGTCGAGCGCGAGCTCGACATCGACACCCAAGGCCAGCTCGTCGCCTCCGTGCTGTCCAAGAAGATCGCCGCGGGTTCGACCCATGTTGTGATCGACATTCCCGTCGGACCCACCGCCAAGGTGCGCAGCGAGGACGCCGCCAGCCGCTTGGCGGAGCGCTTGAGCGCCGTCGCGGCCCGCTTCAACCTCGCGACGACCTGCGTTCAGACCGATGGCTCACAGCCTGTCGGGCGCGGCATCGGGCCCGCGCTCGAGGCGCTGGACGTGCTTGCCGTGCTGAACAACGCAGCCGAGGCGCCCGACGATTTGCGTCGCCGCGCCGCCGCTCTGGCTGGAGCAGCACTTGAGATCGGCGGCAAGGCCGCGAAAGGACAAGGCCTCGACCTCGCGCTCGCAACGCTCGCCAGCGGCTGGGCCTGGTCGAAATTCGAGGCGATCTGCCAGGCCCAGGGCGGCCTTCGTGTGCCGCCGAAGGCCTCCTACATCCATCCGCTGACGGCTGCCCGTGCCGGTCGCGTGGTTTACATCAACAACCGCAAGCTCTCCCGGCTCGCCAAGCTCGCGGGTGCGCCGGAGGCGAAAGCGGCGGGCGTTCACATGGAGGTCAGGCTCGGCGACGAGATCGATCGCGGCCAGCCGCTCCTCCATGTCCACGCTGAGACGAGCGGTGAGCTCTCCTACGCGCTCGATTATGCCGCGCGCGCCGGCGACATCGTCGAGGTCGAGGCTTGAGATGGCGTTGGCCAAGGTCGATGCGTCGAGCACATCGACCGGACGGATTCCCTCTCGCTCATCGGCTCATGCATTGGACGGTGCTGCTTCTATGCCTCGTCCAGCTGCCAACGGCCTGGGCGATTCAGCGCACGCACATGGCGCATCTGTTCATGAAGCCGCGTCCCATCGACCTGTTTCTGCACCAAGTACATGCCTGGAGCGGTTGGGCGATTCTCTTCCTCGTGATGGCGCAACTTGTGCTGCGCTTCGCCTACGGTCGGCCAGCGCCCGTGCCGGGCTTGTCCCCTTTCGAGCGCATGAGTCCCGCCGCCATGCATGCGGCGCTCTATGCAGTTCTGGTCGCGCTGCCCGTCACCGGCACGATCGCCATGTATCTGACGTTCCGGATCGCGCCGGTTCACAGCCTGCTCAGCTGGACGCTCCTCGCTCTCGTCCTCCTTCACGCCGGCGCCGCGCTTTGGCACCATTTCTGGCGTCGCGACCAGGTTTTGTGGCGCATGATCCGAAAAGCGCGATGACGCTCGCCTCGCGCCAGAGCCGCCCGCCTTCGGGAGGTTGGCGATGGAATCGCTGATTGCGAAGCTCGGCCTTGCCCTCGCTATCGGCCTGCTGGTTGGCCTCGAGCGCGGGTGGCGCGAGCGCGACGCGCCGGATGGAACGCGCACGGCTGGTATCCGCACCTATGCGATCACAGGCCTGCTAGGCGGACTGTTCGCGACACTGGCCCGCAGCCTCGAGGCGCCGTCGGTGCTCATTGCGGGCCTGTTCGCTTTCACGGCTGTCTTTGCCTGGTACAAGAGCCGCGAAGCCGTCCATGATGCCGACTTCAGCGTAACCGGGGTCGTCGCTGGGCTCGGCGTGTTCGTCCTCGGCGCCCTGGCGGTCGTGGGCGACCACCGCGCCGCTGCCGCTGGGGGCACGGCGCTTGCCGTTCTTCTCGCCAGTCGCGATCTCCTCCATGGCTTGCTCAGACGCATCTCGTGGGTCGAGCTGCGCGCCGCGCTGGTGCTCGCTGTCATGACAGCGATTATTCTGCCCCTGCTTCCCGCAGAGCCGGTCGATCCCTGGGGCGGCTTCAACCCCCGCCAGGTTTGGCTGTTTACGGTGCTCACCGCCGCGATCTCCTTCCTCGGCTACATCGCCGTGCGAATCCTTGGCACCACAAGAGGTGTGCTCGTCGGCGGACTGGCGGGCGCAGTCGTCTCGTCCACGGCTGTCACCCTTGCATTGGCACGCGCGGCGGCGGCGGGGGAAAATCCTTGGCCACTTGCCGGCGCCGCGACACTCGCTTCCGCTGTCTCGGTCCTGCGCGTCGCCGGCATCGTGGCCATCGTCGCACCCGCGGTGCTCGGCGTCGCCGGCCTTGCTATTCTCGCAGCCGTCGCCGGTTTGGCGATATGCGGCGGCGTCTTCCTCACCCGTGGTCACCTTGCGGCGGCCGGCGACAATGCGCCGCGCAATCCCTTCGAGCTCGCGCCGCTTCTCGCGTTCGCGGCGCTGTTCGCCGTCGTCTCAACCGTCAGCGCTGCTGCGTCGGGATATGCCGCTGGAACGGTTGCGACGTCGGCAGTCTCGGGGACCTTCGATGTCGACGTTGCAGTTCTGAGCGCGCTGCGGCTTCTTGGACCGACAGCTGATCTCGAGACGGTCGGGCACGCTGTCCTGATCGCGCTTGCAACCAATGCCGCCAGCCGCCTGCTCGTCGCCGGTGCGACCGGTCCCATTCGCTTTTGGCTTCCTCTCGCAGTCGCCACCGCGCTGGCGGGCATGGCCGGCTTCGCAGCCTTCATGGCGCTACCGCACTTCGGTTGGCCCGGAGCGACGCCAGTCCTCCAGTGACAGAGACGGCCTGGACTCTGCTGACCCATCGGTGGCGATGCATAAGCAAACGCCCCGACAGATTGATCCCGATCAATCATGATTGAAGCGTGCTAAGATATCCTTCCAGAAATGGGTCCTCAAGGCAGATGAGTTTACTGGCCAGTGTTGTCGGTTGCATGAGAACGGCGCTGGTCGCCGTGCTCGTGCTCGCCTTGCTCGGCATGTCGGCCGCAAGCGCACACGCCATGCCCTGCCCGAACACGGGGCATTTGGTCGAGCACGCGTTGGGCAGCGATGGCGCGGGCAGTACTGTCGGCGTCCATTCTCGGACTGACGCCATCGACAAACTGGTCCCAACGCTCGCTGACCGCTGTTGCACATCGGTGTGCAGCCTTTGCAACGCGGCCGCAACCATGGGTTCGGATGAGAGGCCGCGGTCGATGTTGGTCAAGCATCAACTCGACCGTGGCGACCCGATCGCCGGCATTTTTGTCCGCCAGCCGCACAAACCTCCTCGACGCTGACCCAGCCCCCCGATGCTTCGGGGTTCGGCGCGCGCCCTCGTGGTGCGCTCAATCAGCACGCTTGGCCAATTCAGGCACGATGAGGATTTACGATCATGAATAGACGCAGTTTTCTCAACACCATGATGAGCGGCGCGGCCGCTCTCGGGACTGGCGCACTTGCTCGTCCCGCGATCGGCTGGGCGCAGACGCAGGCCGGCCGCTTACCCACCAAGCTCGCGGCCGCGAGCCGCACCATCGAGGTCAATGGCCGCGCCGCACGCGTCTTCGGCCTCATGCAACCCGATGGCACGCATGGCCTGACATTGGATGCGGAGGTGCTCTTCGACGTCGAGCTTACGAACGTGATCGGTCAACCGACGCTCATTCACTGGCACGGGCTGACGCCGCCGTGGGAGGCGGACGGCGTGCCGGACAACCCCTTGCCATTGCTCAAACCGGCAACCAGTCATCGCTACACGTTCCCCGTCGGCGATGGCGGGACGCACTGGATGCACGCCCACACGCTGCAGGAGCAGAATCTGCTCGCAGCCCCGCTTATCGTCCGCCGGGCCGCCGATCGGGCGCGCGACGAGCAGGAGGTCGTCATCCTCCTGCATGATTTCTCCTTCACACCCGTCGAAGAACTTCTCGCGCGGCTGCAACAAGGTCAAGGCCACGACGCGGGCAAGAAATCAGGCGATATGGCCGGCATGCCGATGACGAACCATTCCGGCAAGGGACATGGCGACATGGGCAAGATGTCGATGGGGGCGATGCCCGGCATGCAGATGGCCGGAATGGACCTCAACGACATCGACTACGATGCCTATCTCGCCAACGAGCGGACGCTCGACGACCCCGAAATCGTGCGCGTGGAAAAAGCCGGCCGCGTCCGCCTTCGCATCATCAACGGCGCAACCGCGACGGGCTTTACCATCGATACCGGCGCGCTCACGGGCACGCTTCTGGCTGTCGACGGCCAAGCCGTCGAACCGATCGTGGGTTCGAGCTTCCCGGTCAGCATGGGGCAGCGCCTTGACATCTCTCTCGCGCTGCCGACCGGCGAGGGCGCCTATCCCGTCCTTGCGCTGCGCGAGGGAGCTGCCGAACGAACGGGCGTGATCCTGGCCACCTCCCAATCCACCGTAAAACGCGTCGCCAAGGTAGGTGACGTGGCCGGGCCGATCGTCGGGGCCGACCTCGAGCAGCGACTGCGCGCGCAACATCCTCTGGAGGTGAAGCCGGCGGATCGCAGTTTCACGCTGACGCTGACCGGCCAGATGCAGAGCTATGCCTGGGCGATCGATGGCGGCGACGCACTGCGTGCCAGGCGCCGGCAGCGCATCGAGATCACCATGCGCAACGCATCGATGATGTCGCATCCGATGCACCTGCACGGCCATCATTTCCAGGTCACCGCCATCAACGGCGCGAAACTGGCCGGCGCGGTTCGCGATACCGTCCTCGTTCCGCCGGGGGCCTCGATGACGATCGCCTTCGACGCCAACAACCCCGGGACATGGCCATTGCATTGCCATCATCTCTATCACATGGCGACTGGGATGATGGCCTACGTCACCTATGACGACCTCGGCTGAGCCGCGAGAAACCCGATGCCGGCATCGTCGTCGGCATCGGGCAAGCGGCCAGCATTGAGTACTGAACCAAGCCCTGCAAGGGCGCGAGAAGATCAGCCGAAAAGCATTTCCTAGCTGATTTCACCAAGTATCAGCGGCCCTATCGGAGGGCGGCAACCTTAACTTCGATCAAAGATCATCGGCGCACACGCTGGCAAGCAGGTGATGTCCGCCGCCCCGGTCAAGAGACCGGCGCCGGGGCGATTGCCGCAACCCGTCGAGGAATACCTGCAATGACACAGGAGAGCTCCGTCCGCGTCGCGGTGAACGGATTCGGCGTGATCGGCAAGCGCGTGGCCGACGCCGTGCGCCTTCAGGATGACATGGAACTCGTCGGCGTCTGCGACGTCGCCAGCGATTGGCGCCTGCGTTCGCTGGATCAGAAGAAAATCGCGCTCTATGCGGCCACCGATGAGGCGCACGGGGCGATGACGGCAGCCGGCCTCACGGTCGCCGGTCCCCTCGATGCGCTTCTCGAGCAGGCCGACGTCATCATCGATTGCACGCCCAAGCATATCGGCGCCGCCAATGTCGAGCGCTACCGTTCTCGGCGTATCAAGTTCATCCTGCATGGCGGCGAAAAGCACGCCGTGACCGGACATTCGTTCGTTGCCGAAAGCTCCTTCGCAAGCGCCATCGGTCGCGAGTCGACACGCGTCGTGTCCTGCAACACCACATCCATCGTCCGCACGCTCTCGGCGCTCAAGCGAGCTGGTTTCCTGAAGCGCGCGCGCGGAACCCTGCTGAGGCGCGCCACCGATCCCTGGGAAAGCGATGCCGGCGGCATCATGAACACGCTCGTACCCGAGCCGAAGATCCCGAGCCATCAGGGGCCCGACGTCCAAAGCGTCGATCCTGAGCTCGATGTCGTCACCATGGCGGTGAAGGTGCCGGAGACGCTTGCGCATCTCCATTACTGGTCGGTCCAGCTGACACGACCGGCCGACAAAGAGGAGGTGCTTCAGGCCTTCCGATGGTCTTCACGCATTGCTTTGATCCGGACCACGGATGGGCTCGGTGCCATCAACACGGTCAAGGAACTCATGGCCGATCTCGACCGACCCCGCGACAATCTTTACGAAGTGGCGCTGTGGGAGGACATGCTGCGCACCGAAGGTGACGAGCTTTTCTACGCCTATATGGTGGACAACCAGGCGATCGTCATTCCCGAGACGATCGACGCGATTCGCGCGCTCACCGGCCTCGAACCCGACGCCCACGCGTCCATCGCGCGCACGAACGCTTCGCTCGGCATCCGCCAGCGGTTCTTCTGAGGCCATGGGCGGCATCGGTCATCAAGCGGGGCCGCCGACGTGAACTTCCGGTTCGTCAAGATCCTTGCTGCGGCCGCCTCGCTTGTCCTGCTGTATCTAGCCGAGCGTCGACGCGGAGTCGGCGCCGAAGCCTCGGCCCTGCCAGCCCGACTGCGGCGGACGCTCGATGATCTCGGCGGCAGCTTCATCAAGATCGGACAGGCCCTCAGCATGCGGCCCGATCTGTTCCCGGAGCCATATCTGCGGCAGCTACGCGAGCTCCGCGAACACGCCCGGCCCTTCTCCGCGCAAGAGGCGGAAGCGGAACTCGCACACGCGCTGGCTCGCCCGCTCGGCGACGTGTTCCGGTCCTTCGACAACGAGCCGTTTGCCGCCGCGTCGATCGCGCAGGTTCATCACGCCGCCCTGCCCGACGGCAAGGACGTCATCGTCAAGATCCGGCGTCCGCACATGCGCGAGCGCATTGATGGTGACATGCGCATTCTCGTTGCCGTCGCCCGGCTCGCCGGAACGGCGATCCCGAGCCTCCGGCGCTTACAACTCGAGCGCCTCGCCCGCGAGATCTGGACCAATCTCAGGCGCGAAACCGATCTTCTGCAGGAAGCGCGCAATATCCGGCGCTTCTGTGAGGCCTATAAGCAGCGGAACGACGTCTATGTGCCAGAAGCGATCGAAGCGCTATGCAGGGAGTCGATCCTCGTACAGGTTTTGAGCCACGGCCGATCGATCGAGGATCCGGCCGTAGTGCAGGACGGTCCCCGCATCGCGGGCGTACTCGTCGATTTCTATCTCGAGCAGTTGCTGAAGAGCGGGCTTTTTCACGGCGACCCTCATCCCGGCAACCTCTTCCTGATGGAAGACGGCCGGATCTGCTTTCACGATTTCGGCCTTGTCGGCAATCTCGACCGCACCACAAGGCGCAATCTCGGACTATTCCTGCAGGCCTTCGTTCAGCAGGACGCTGGCTGGATGCTCGACGCCGCCATCAAGCTCTCGCGGATCGACCGCACAGCCGATCGAGCGCTTTTCGCCCCCGGTATTGAAGAGATTCTCAGCGACTATTCATCGCTTCCCCTCAAGGATTGGTCGATCGCCGACGCCTTTCTGAGAGTGATGCGGCTCGGCGACGGCGCCCATGTCGCGATGCCTTACAACCTCATGGTCCTCGTCCGCGCGCTCTTTCTGATCGAGGGTTGCCTGCGCCGGCTGGACCCGGACTTCAACGTGCTCGATAACCTCATCGCCAACGGTGAAGCCGCGATCGCCGATACGCTGGGCGGCAGGCCCGAGCGCGCTGCCATGACGCGCCTCAAGACCGAGCTCGCGCTCTCGGCCCAGGATCTGCCTGCGTTGCTTGCTTCGCTGCTGCATCGCGCCCATCAATACGGGAAGGAACCTGCTCTCGGGCTGCGCATCGCGCATTCGGAGGAAATCGAGCGGAGGCTGGATCGCCGCGCGGGGCTCCTGGCGCTCGCGCTCCTGTCGGCTGGCCTGCTGGTCGCGTCCGCCCTGCTGGCGCAAGTAAATGCCGGCCCCCACGTGCTGGGGATGCCAGCGGCGGCTCTGATCGGCTTCGCTCTCGCGATCTGGCTTTGTCTGCGCGTCGCGCGCTTGGCGCGATCGCTCTGGCAAGGTTGAGTGCCCGGGCGATTACACCGGAGCGGGCGTGGCACGCATGCGCCAGATCAGCGCCAGGAGATACGCGGAGATAACCGCGCCGCCAAAGCAGAACACCGAGATGTAGGCGTAAGAGAAGAACACGTAGGTGACGATGAGGACGCCGGCGACGAGTAAGCCGAATGTCTTGATCTTCCAGTCGCGCACCAGCAGGAACGGCACGATGACCACGGTGACATAGATCGCATAGGTCACGATCCGCGAGACAAGCCCGTCGAGCAGATTGATGTCCTGGTAGCGGACCGCCCAGCGCAGCAACGTCGTGGTTAGCCAGCCATCATGGACAAAGTACGGAACGAACTGCAGGCCGCCGAGCATCGCTCCGGCGATGACGAACAGAAGGATGATATTGCGCCGCGCGCCGCGCTCGAGAAAATACGCCGAGACTGGCACCCAGATCGGCCAAGCAATCCATGTGAAGAACATGTAGAGGAGTGAATACTGAGCGACATGGTGCGTGTTGCCGGCGCGACCCTCGATCCAGACCAGTCCTTCCACCAATTGTTGCAGGCCGAACAGAAAAGGCAGCGTCGCGATCATCAGGTAGCGGCGATCCCGCCGCCAAGCCGATGAGGCGGCGACGGCTCCGGCCGGGATGAGGACGGCCGCGGCGGCGAGACTGACCTCTGCGGACAGGCACATCTCAAGCAGCCTCGACCAGGTTGATGGGGCGATCAGCCGCAAAGCCTTCGATGTTGGCGATTGTGGTCTCCATGATGCGCGCCAGGGCCGCGTCGGTGTTGTAGGCATTGTGCGGCGTGACCAGGACGTTGGGGAATCGAAGCAGCACGTGATTGGCGACCGGCGCCTTGAGATCAGACGCATCGACCGTCTTGTCCTGGCGAAAGATCTCGGCTTCCTCGCGGATCAGCGGCTCCTGCGGCAGCACGTCGAGGCCGGCCGCGCGCAGCTTGCCGTTCGCCAGCGCCCGGACCAGCGCTTCGGAGTCGACCACATTGCCGCGCGCCGTATTGATGAGGATGGCGCGATCCTTCATCGCCGCGAATTGCCGCTCGCCGATCAGTCCCACCGTCGATGGCGATGACGGCACATGCAGCGTTTCCACATCGGCCTGCGCCAGGACCTCGTCGAGCGGCCCATAGGTGAAGCCTAGCCGTGTCGCGGCAGCCGCGTCCTGGACCTGATCGAAGGCGACGACACGCATGCCGAACCCGCGCGCGATCTCGATCGTACGGCGCCCGATGTAACCTGTCCCGACAACCGCGATGACCTTGTCACGCAATTCGAGGCCGCGCGTGCCGGCCATTGAGAAGCCGCCGCGCCGCGTGAGCGCGACGCTCTCCACGATGTTGCGCGCCAGCGCCAAAAGCAGCGCGAAGGCGTGTTGGGCGGCCGTCGCATCCCCGCAATCCGGCACATTTGCAATGACGACGCCACGCTCGCGGCAGGCTGCTAGGTCGATATGGTCATATCCCGCCGAACCGATTGTGATGAGTTTCAGCTCAGGCAATCGATCTATGAACTCGGCATCCAGGCGAGAGGCCACAAAGGGGCTGATCGCCTCTGCACTCTTGAAATCATCCACCATGGCGATGTTGAGCGGGACCGTCACGCACCGGACATCGTGCTGGAGCAGCAGTGTATTGCAGGCCATCTATTACCAATCCCCCGACCGAACAGAACCCCCTCATTCATGCTCCTGCTCGACCGTCAGATCGTCCTTAAGCCCGATCCCCACGACTCTGTCGACCACCATACGCGCTGCCCCGGGGTTCCTCCCGCCAGCGTATGGCCTGCAACGTGCACCTTGCCGCGCCCGACATGAAGCTCCGGCTGCCCGTACAGGACAGCATTGAGCAGCGGCAGACCGCTAATATATTCGGCGACGATGATCTGCGCGGCCGCCGAACGCAGTGCGCAGAGCTTATCCTGACCAGCGGGTCGACACCACATCCAGCACGCGCATCGCAAATCCCCATCAAAGCAGATTGGCATTGGTGACGTAGCGCCGCATCATTCAGATTCAGCGTCCGCGATCACCGTGATAGAGCGAAAGGACCACATCCCGCATTTTGTCGCAGAGTGCGCCCGCGTCACTGGCCTCAACGCAATTGCTCGGAGTCAACCAGTGCGTGAACTGATGGGGTGGATGCCCCCTCCGGCCGGCATCGTAAGGTGCCTGCGAGCGCCAACAAGGCGCGGTCGAAGGAGGAGCCGATGTCCGACGTCCATGTTCTGGCGATCGATCTCGCCAAGCGAAGCTTCCAGGTCTGCGCGACGGCACGAGGCGGGGCGGTTCTATTCAACCGCACGGTGTCGCGCGCCAAGCTGATGCAGATGCTGCGGTCGCAGGCCCCTTGTGTCGTGGCCATGGAGGCCTGTGCGACAAGCCACTACTGGGGCCGTCTGGCGCAAGGCCACGGCCATGACGTCCGGCTGCTCCCGCCGATCTACGTGAAGCCCTTCGTCAAGCGACAGAAGAACGATGCAGCTGACGCGGCTGCGATCGCGGAAGCTGTTCTGCGGCCAAACATTCACTACGTCGCTGTGAAGAGCGCCGAGCATCAGGCGCGGGCCGTCGCTTTCCGCACGCATCAGTGCTTCGTCCGGCAGCGTACGCAGCTGATCAACGCCCTGCGCGGCCATCTGGCGGAGTTCGGGATCGTCGTCGCCCAAGGGCCCGTGCACCTGAGAGAGGTCGTCGGCTTGCTGGAGAATGGCGAAGCGGAGGGGCTTCCCGATACGGTCAAGGAGGTCGCCCGGCTCTATCTTGATCAGATCGATGTGCTCGGCGATCGGATCGAAGAGCTCGCATCTGGCCTCAGGGCAGCAAGCGAGGAGCAGGTCGAGACGCGCCGCCTGTGCACTGTTCCAGGCGTCGGGCCGGTCACGGCCGGCGCCATCATGGCCTTCGCGCCAGATCTGCGCGCCTTCGCCAGCGGCCGGAACTTCGCCGCCTGGCTCGGCCTCGTGCCGCGGCAGCGATCGACGGGCGGCAAGATCCTCCATGGCGGCGTCAGCAAGATGGGGCAGACCGACATCCGCAAGCTGCTGATTGTCGGAGCGATGAGCCGGATTCGGTGGATCATCCGCAAAGGCGTCATGCCGGACAACTGGCTTGGCAGGATGGTAGCGCGAAAGCCCAGGATGGTGGCAGCCGTCGCCTTGGCCAACAAGATGGCGCGCAACATCTGGGCGATGATGACGAGGGAACAGAATTACAGGATGGCGTGAGCGGCGGCCTTCGATGGAAGGATCGTGGTGAACGCCTCGGGGCCCGCAAGGCCTCGGCAAGGAGATCGACTGACGACCTATGCAGGCCAAGGACTTCCAAGTTCAGGATAGGGAAAACCAGTCCCGGGGCTCGAGCATCAAAGCTCTCTGAACCGATGTGGACCCCATCCATCGAACTGCATACCGGCCACGTGGCGGATAGCCACGATCAAAGGCCTGACACACGACCGATAGAAGTGCCTGGCTGCCAAGATCCGTCCGAAGAATCCCCTTGCAAAGCCGGGGGCATCCACACACGCCCCGGGTTTGTCGGAGGCCCCATGTGTGGATGCCCCGTTTCATGCAAGCGGTTTTTGAACGGCGACGGCATGTGATCGGGTGCGGTCATGTGTCAGGCCTTGTGGTGCGGTGCTCAGGAGTGCCGCTGGCCGTCATGGAGATACGCGGATCCGGTGCAGATCAACTCGGCGAGCTTTTCGCTCTTGGGGCCTCTGTGCTTTTCCTGATCCCGATCAGACCGATCGCTTGCCCTTGACGTTCGTGACCTCCTCACATGCCTACCATCCGGATGCGTTGGCGCCTCATCGTTCGATCAGACGGTCGCGGCTCCCGGATCCCGATAGTCCTCTTGTTTCGTCAGCATGGCCCAGATGGCGCGGGCCATCTTATTGGCCAGCGCCAGGGCGACCAACATGAGGGGCTTTCGCTCAATCATGCGCTGTAGCCACGACCCGGCACGCGCTCCTCGACGCGACGCCCACCGGATGACAGCCATGGCGCCAATAATGAGGAGCCGACGGATGTCTCGCTGGCCCATCTTCGACGTCCGGCCGAGGCGCTGCTTGCCGCCAGTGGAATGTTGCACTGGGACTAGGCCGAGCCAGGCGGCGAAGCCGCGGCCACGCTTGAAGATAGTCATTGGCGGAGCGAAGGCTTCGATCGCCATCGCTGTGATCGGCCCAATCCCTGGCATGGTCTGAAGACGGCAGGTTTCGGTGCCGCTTTGCGCTTCACGGCGAAGAACTTTCTCCAGCTCCGCAATCTTGCCGTCCAACAGAGCGATCTGGTCGAGGTAAATAGCGCCGATATCGCGTACCAGCTCCGGCAGCGATCTGCTGGCGTCACTGATCGCGGCTGCTAGAACCTTCACATGAGCCGGGCCATGGGGAGCGATAATCCCATGTTCTGCCAGATGGCCCCGCAGGGCGTTGATCAACTGCGTCCGTTGCCGCACGAGCAGATCCCGGGTTCGGAACACCATTGATCTGGCCTGTTGCTCTTCGGTCTTCACGACGACGAACCGCATGGTCGGCCGTGCGGCGGCCTCGGCAATGGCTTCTGCGTCCGCCGTGTCGTTCTTCTGCCGCTTCACGAACGGCTTGACGTAGGCTGGTGAGATCAGCCGCACGTCGTGACCGAGTTCCTGGATCGCACGGCCCCATTCATGAGCAGTTGCGCATGCTTCCATCGCGACGATGCAGCGATGCTGTTGCGCGAGAAACGGAAGCACCTGCGGTCGCGATAGCTTTTTCCGAAAGGCGACAGAGCCGTCAGCAAAAGCGCCGTGCGCGTGGAAGACCCGCTTGGCAAGGTCGATACCGATGATGGTGACGTCGTTCATGTTCGCCTCCCACTGCGGCCAACCCGCAGGCCTCCATGTCTGACACGCGTAAGCGCCGGCAGGAGGGGCATCCACTCCATCAACTCCTGAGAGGATGGGGCTATGACGAGCAAGACGACGAACAAGTTCTCGCCTGATGTGCGTGCCCGTGCGGTGCGGATGGTGCTGGATCACGAGGCCGAGCATCCGTCGCGCTGGGCGGCGATCATGTCGATTTCGGGCAAAATCGGCTGCACGGCGCAGACGCTGAACGAGTGGGTGAAGAAGGCCGAGGTCGACAGCGGCCGCAAGCCCGGGCTGACGACGGACATGGCGGCCAGGCTCAAGGCTCTCGAACGCGAGAACCGGGAGCTTCGGCAAGCCAATGAGATCCTGCGCAAGGCATCGGCGTATTTTGCCCAGGCGGAGCTCGACCGCCGACACCGGTCATGATCGGCTTCATCGACGACCACCGCGGGGCCCATGGGGTCGAGCCGATCTGCAAGGTGTTGCCGATCGCCCCGTCAACCTATCATGAGCATGTCGCCAAGCGGACCGATCCCGGGAAGCTCTCGGCTCGGGCGAAGCGAGACCTGGAGCTGAAGCCTCAGATCGAGCGTGTGTTCGGCGAGAACTTCGAGGTCTACGGCGCGCGCAAGGTCTGGCGGCAGATGT
The DNA here is from genome assembly GCF_014764685.1 of Allobosea spartocytisi. NCBI lineage: Bacteria > Pseudomonadati > Pseudomonadota > Alphaproteobacteria > Hyphomicrobiales > Alloboseaceae > Allobosea > Allobosea spartocytisi. The sequence continues at coordinate 128,391 of NZ_JACXWY010000010.1, read as the reverse complement.
TGCGCGAGGGGTTCGACGTCGCCCGCTGCACGGTCGAACGCCTGATGGCTGATCTCGGTCTGCAAGGCGTCATTCGCGGCAAGCCGATCCGCACGACCGTCCAGGACAAGGCCGCCCTGTGCCCGCTGGACCATGTCAACCGGGTGTTCCACGCGCCGGCGCCGAACATGCTGTGGGTCTCGGATTTCACCTATGTCAGCACCTGGTCGGGCTTCGTCTACGTCGCCTTCGTGATCGATGCCTATGCTCGCCGGATCGTCGGTTGGAGGGTGTCGCGGACGGCCCATGCGAGCTTCGTGCTCGACGCGTTGGAGCAGGCCCTGCACGAGCGCCGACCTGTGCACCGCGGTGGGCTGGTGCATCATTCGGATCGCGGTTCGCAGGGCGGATTCAACCGGTCGTCGCAACACCGGCATCATACCGCTGAGCGAGAAACTGATCGAGCACTTCGATCGGTGTTTTCCATCCGAGCGTTTTGCGGGGCCGGGTGTTCATAGCGTGAGCGACGGCAGCCAGCTCCCCGGTTGAGTGCCGGCTGAGATCGGTGCCTTTCGGGAAGTACTGCCGCAGAAGGCCGTTGGTGTTTTCGTTCGAGCCGCGCTGCCATGGGCTTTGCGGATCGCAGAAGTAGACTTCCAGCCCGCTCTCGATGCGGAGCCGTGCGTGCTGAGCCATCTCGGCTCCCTGGTCCCAGGTTAGCGATTGACGAAGCGTCGCGGGCAGTTCGCTCATGGATTGGACGATCGCCGTGCGAACGGCTTCAGCACCGTGTCCGGCAAGCGGTGGGCCGTTCTTGACCCGCTGTCCACGCTGATATCCTTCTTGGCGCGGCAGGTGCAGGAGCATCGTGAAGCGCGAGCTGCGTTCGACGAGAGTGCCGATCGCCGAGCTGTGCAGGCCCAGGATGAGATCGCCTTCCCAATGGCCCGGGATCGCTCGGTCTTCGACCGCCGGTGGCCGTTCACTGATCATGATGGCATCGCCCACAAAGGCCTTTCCACGGCCGCGGGTCCGCTCGCGCGGAACACGCAGAGCTCGACCCGAGCGCAAGCAAGCCGTCAGCTCCCGGCGCAATGAACCGCGACCCTGGATATACAGGGACTGGTAGATCGCCTCGTGGCTGATGCGCATGCTGGGATCTTCCGGGTAATCGATCTGAAGTCGGTGGGCGATCTGCTCGGGGCTCCACGCGGTCGACCAGCGCCGGCTCTGCCGGAGTACGGCGCGACGCTTCTTCCATATCACCTTGGGGCCAGCGAAGCCGGCGCCATCGACGTTCGTCACCTGTCCCGAGAGATGCTGCTCGACATAGGCGCGTAGAGCCGGGCTGCTGGCCAGCTTGCCCGGGCGCGGCCGCCGTGCCGCGCGGTCGGCATGCCACTGTGCAGCGATGGCGCGATAATCAAGCTTGCCACCGCGCGTGGCAGCGTTGCGGCGCACCTCCCGCGAGATCGTGCTGGCCGAGCGCCCCAGCTTCCGTGCGACCGCGCGGATCGCTGTTCCCTTGGCCAGCTCGATCGCTATCTCCTCACGCTCGCCGAAGGACAGATATCTTCCGGTCGGCGCTGGCGCAGAAGGGGCAAGGTGGGTTGGTGGCATCCCTCCCGAACTCCGAAACCAGCGCGGCCCCAGCGGCACCGAAATGCCGGCGTCGGCGGCCGCCTGCTCGCTTGTACGTCCGCGCGCAACAGCCTGCCAGAAGCGGCGATAATGCTCACGCTGCCAAGCAGGTGGCCTCCCAGGCGAGCTCAACTTCCGCCGTGTGCATCGATCCGATGCTCGTCGACCAGACATCGTCACAACCTCCAATCTCTGGGTGTTGCGACGACCGGTTGAATCCGCCCAGTATGTCAGCATCCGCTACACCGAGCGCCTGGCCGAAGCGGGCATCGAGCCCTCCGTCGGCAGTGTGGGCGACAGCTATGACAACGCTCTCGCCGAGACGATCAACGGACTCTACAAAGCCGAGCTGATCCATCGGCGCGGGCCATGGCGATCCTTCGAAGCCGTGGAGTTCGCGACCCTGACCTGGGTCGACTGGTTCAACCATCGCCGGCTGCTGGAGCCCATCGGCAACATCCCACCGGCCGAAGCCGAGGAACGCTATTACGCGATGCTGGACGAGCCAGCCATCGCAGCCTGACTCAAACCAAACGGCCTCCGGCGAAGCCGGGGCGGTTCAGGTCGCCTGGGCGCTGCTCGCAAAGGGAGGAAATTACAGGGCACCAGCAGCCACCTGACCGGCTGCTAAAAGAGCTGCCCGGCGACCGCGGCCGGCAGGGCCAAGGTGCTGAAGCGGCGATGAGTTGAGAGACCGGCGAGCCGGATGCAGGCCAGACCGATACAGCCCCCGCGCAGCCATAGCGCGCAAGTCTGATTAGGCGCCTGCACCACGTAACTCATCGGGGCCCGCAGCCAGCCTGGCTGCATAAGAGGCCGGGCACATGACCGCACCCGTGCTCTCGACAACAGCGCTGCAGAATCGCCTTGACCCGCAGGGGGCATCCACACATGAAACAATCTGTAACAAATCGACGGCTTGGCAGTGCGGCCAACTTCGCGGCACATTCCCTTACTGCAGCAATTGCGGCTGGAAAACATGCGTCCACCTTCACTGCCGTCGAGCAGTGAGTCTTTCTTGAACAACGACAATTTTCGAGATGCTCAAAACGTCTAGGACGTGGTCATTCGTTGAACAAATGGGGCGCGCTGCCAACGATATCGAGCTGAGATTATCGTTGCTCAAGATTACGAATGAATTCGGCCTTTCATCGGCGTTCGGTGGTCTAATCCCAGAAATTGCACAGAGTCATAGCGAAGCAGAGATCGAGTCCCGTGTCATCGTGCGGCACCTTCCTGAGGAGTGGTCTGCTCGGTACATTGAGCAGAACTACCTTTATTGCGATCCAATCGTCCGCCGACTGCAGCGCAACCGGGATCCTTTCAGCTGGGCCGAATGCTATGGGTCCTACGCGACTACCCGCAGAGCCAAGATTCTTCGAGGTGAAGCAGCCGAATTCGGCCTCATTGATGGCTATGTCGTATCGGTAACGACCCTAGATCAATCGCACGCCGCGATTTCGTTTGGCGGGCAATCTTTTAAACTGGCAGGAGAGGAACGCTCGGCACTCGCCTTTGCAACCTCCCTTTTCGTGGGTCACGTGCTTAGTCGACGCACTTCGGGTAGAAGTGCAGCGGCCTTGAGCAGGAAAGTCACAGCTCGCGAGTATGACTGCTTGCTATGGTCGGCTGAGGGTAAATCCGAATGGGAAATCTCAGTCATTCTTGGCATCTCGAAACCGACCGTGACCAAACACATTCTGTCGGCCCGCGAGAAGCTCGGAGCTGTGACCAAGGCGCATGCTATCGCGATAGCCATGCGCGAGAGGATCCTGCGCTAACGAGGAGCTCACCTACGATTGGGCGTCATGCGCTGGCCCCTACTCGACTGAGATTCGACGCGCTCGCTCGCCTCGATCTCGCGGATGATCTGTTCCTGCTCAGCTCGCAGGCGCGCCAGCGCATCGGTCTGAAGCAGCGCCGGCGACAACGGCTGAGCTGGGTGTTGCGCCAGCGCGTGCGCCGCCTCAGCGGTCGCCGCCGCTTCCCGCGCCTCCCGCGCTGCCAATTTCTCGGTCCCGGCGGTTACGGTGCGCTCTACACGGAGATCGCGTTGCGAGGTCGGATCGAGACTGGCTGTCGCTTCCCCTCGCCGACCAACTTCCACCGAGCGATCTGCCACGCGCTGGGCCGCAGCGGCCTCGCGATCTTCGCGATCCCGTAAGGTATTCGCCCGCTCGATCAGCCGATCGGCATTCGGGCCGACGATCGCCTCGACCTCAGCACGCGTCATGTGAGTGACGCCGCGCTCCTGTGCCCGCTGCAGATCGACGCGATTCGCCAGAGTCTCCAGATAGCGCGCAGACGCCTCCCGGAATTGCTTCTTCGTCTCGCCCTCGAGCAGGTCGCTGGTCCGCGACACCGCTTCGTTCATGCGGCGGAGATCCTTGGCCATCTGCTCGGAGGTCACAGGCATGTCGGGGTTCTCCCTGGTGAGCTGATCGACCCGACGGCCGATCGTCTGCAGAATCGCGCCGACGGCCTGGGCCATAGAGAGGCGCTCGACCATCTTTCGGACGACGACGTTGCCCGGTTGCGCCGACGCGACAGCCTTCCACGCATCGAGGCCCTCTACAACGGCGCGCCGTGCGACCGATGTCATTGGCAAGCGGATCGGATTGGCCCGAGCGACCCGGATGCGATGCCGGGCATTGTCTATCAGCTTCCGATTGGCCGGATCGGCCGCATAGGCCCGGTCACGCGCTTCTCTGCGCGGGCGAGGACGCTCGGCCGTCGCGACGATCGCCTTGTCCTTCGGGCCATAGCTCTGCGACGAAGCGCGCTCTCGCGCCGAGGTCGCCACGATCTTCAGGCCCTCGGCCTGCGCATGCTGGGCATAGACCTGACGCCATTCGGCGAAGGTCTCCCGACTCGGATGCAGCTTCTGCCCAGATTCGCTCTTTACCGCGATGACGGCGTGGGCGTGGATATGCCCCTCCGCCTCCTTGTCCGTGTGGACGCCGAACATGAATTTGTGGTCGGCGAAGCGATCCTGAAGAAATGCGCGCGCCGCTCGCGTCAGCGCCGCGGCATCCGTGCCAGCCTTGGCCGAGATGATCAGATGCATGGTGTCGCGCGGCGATTGCGATCGCAGCGTCGGTCCCCACTCGCGGGCAGCCATGCGTGTGTCCGCAGCATTGCCGATTGTCCGGCCGCGATCGTCGATCGCATGACCCTTCTCGATCAACCGGTTTAGCCGGTAGGTCACACCATCGCGGCCATGGTTGCTGGCGCCGGCCACGACCCCGATCGCTTCCGGCGGGATCCCTGAGGCCTGGGAGATCCGCTCCCTGATGTGCGCTTCGGAGGCCCGATCGAAACAACGCTGGCTCCGACTACCGTCATCGGGACCGCGCTGGTCGCGCAGCCGGAACCGCTCCTTCGCCGCCCCGGCCATGGCAACGACGAGCTGCGCCTCCAGCATCCCCTCCGGCGTTGTTTCGAGACGATGCGCATGGCGGTGTCCGACGAATCCCGCGGCGATCGCTTTCTCATAAGCCTGCCGGCCCTCGGGCGTATCGCGCACGCCCTGCAAGGTCAGGCGCATCGCGCCCACATCCTGACTTTCCGCTCGCTTCGAAAACGAGCTGGACCAGGCTCGGATTTCGTCCGCGACGGCCGTGCGATCGACCAACATGCGGCCGTCATGCGTTTCAAGCGGAACATCCTCGCGCAGCACATATTGACCGGTCGCCGTCGCCCGCGTCGCGCCGTGCGCGTAGGACACCACCTTGATCACCGCAGGTTGATAGCCCGCCGCGAGTTGCCGGGCCCGGCCGAGCGCTCCGCCGCCTGAGCCCAGACCGCCGACGATCGGAGCGGCCTTGGCTGAAGGCCGCGAGCCCGGCAGCGGCGCTCCGCTACCGCCGGAGGTTTCCGGGAGCTGTCGCAACTTCTCCTCGTCCCGGGCGCCCGGCACCGTCACGCCGTGGACGGCCGTCCGCGACGAAGGCATCGCCGGTGTCAACGTGAGGGCGCCTCGCCGGCCGAAGGCCTCATCCTCGACACCGCTGATTGCGCCGGGGCGCCGCCATTGCTGAGATTGAGCCACCCGCTGAACAATCAGCTCAGCCTGCTGGCTCCAGCGCGAGATCTGAGCCTTTCGGTTCATGCCGGGCGCTCGTCGGTCGATAGTGTGAGCTTCGCCTGGCGCCGGAGCTTCGAACCATAAGCGACCGTCATTTCGGTGAGCTCGCCATCGATCGCAGCGATCGCCTCGTGCAAGCCGCGCCAGATCGCCTCGGTGTCCTCCATGTCGACGGCCTTGCCGCGATGGATCGCCTTCAGCACCTGCGAGAGATTACGGCCGACCATCCGGACCTGCTGTGCCAAAGCAACAACCGCCTCCGTATTCTCCGCCGATAGTGCCGGCCCGGCCTGCACCGAGGCCCGGATCAGGCGGCGGACCACCTCCGCCTTCGGCAGGCCGAACAGGACCACCGCGTCCAGCAGCCGCTGCTCATCGGCCGTTGAGAGCTCGGTCCGCAGCCTCGGCTTGCCTCTCCGACCGGCAGCAGCTCCCGCCATTCCGCTCCCCTTTCCCGGCCGATAGCGCGTCAGCGCCCGGCTGCGTCCCGCAGCCGCCCCCCTGTTTGTGGCCCACAAACAGGTATCTTGTCAACCAATATCTATTATAATAGACGGATCACTAACCCTAACTCTCGACCACCCGGCATTGCGCCACCTCACGGCCTCGCGGCCCGTCGCATCGCGCCAAGGGCCGCTGTTCCGGCATGCGGGATTACCGCAATTCGCTTTTTCGATGACTCGGTCATGCATAAGAACGTTATTACCGCACCATCGCATTTCGCGACCTGCGGAACGCCACATCACAGCATTATCATAATGATATACCGAAGGAGCGTTGCATTCCGCGGATGCAGCATAGCCCGAATGCCACCCTGCCTCATTTCGGTCTTCCGGCGTCACGGCAAGACCGAATTGCGGCACCGCCAACGTCCGGCATTCACGGAATGACGTCATATCGAAGTGCTGCAATCACGCCTGACGGCCTTAGCGCAATCGCATAGTTCGGCAATCGCGAGAAACCGCCTTACCTCGAAACGCTATTGTCTAATATCTATTATAATGTACATTGACCAAGAGAGCCCGAAGGCCCGTGGAGCACCGATGCCGAGCATCTTCGCAGTCGCCAACCCAAAGGGCGGAAGCGGCAAGACGACCGTTTCGATCATCCTCGCTGGAGAGTTTGCCCGCCACGGCTATGCGGTGGCGATCATCGACGCGGATCCGCAAGGATCGTCCTATCAATGGCACGCGTCGAGCATCGCACGAGGGATGAAGCCGGAGGGGATCGATCTGATCCGGGCGGCGAACGAAGCGGAGCTTTTCGCGGCGATCGAAAATGGCGAGCGCTATGACGTCGTGGTCATCGACACGCCCGGCTATTATGGCAACGTCCTGATCCAATCGACACTGCGGGCCGATCTTGTGGTCCTGCCGTGCAAGGTCCACACTTTCGATGCGTCGCAGGTCGTGCGCACCATCCGCAATCTCGAACAGCATGCAGCGGCATCGGCTCTACCGATGAGTCAGCATCGCGTGCTGTTCAACGAGTATGACAGTCTCGACCGCAACACGCGACCACTGCGCGAGGTCATCGGCTATCTCGATGCCGAACAGGTGCCGATCTGCTCGAACGCACTTTATCGCCGTGTGACCTATCGCACGATGACCAGCGGCCACGGCACGCTCTATCAGATGAGCGATGGCGACGAGCCCGTTCGGAAGGCGCGTTACAATGCCGACCAGGTCGTGCGTGAGCTGCTCGCTGCCAGTCAGGGTACAGCGCCGGACGAGGCGGCGGCCTGACATGGGCGGTTCCGACACTAGCAGCAAGCCGGACAGGCCGCCCCTCCCCCGCGACGCCTTCAGATCGCAGCGCGTTGCTTCGTCCGGGCCCGTCGCGGCTGACCCGAAACCTGTGGTCGTAACGCCTGCCTATGACGACTCCGCCAACGGTAGTCCTCGCAGCGCGTTTCCGCCTCGGCCGCGGGAAGCCGCAGCACCGGCCCGGCGGCCCGCGCGAGCGAAGCCAGAGCGGAACCCGTTCGAGGCTTATGGCGAGCGGTCGTCGTCCCGGCCCTATGCGCTGCGCTTGCCGGACGCGATCGATCTCGTCCTTCGCCAGATGGCCGCCGAGGAGCGGACGCAGCCGCTGCGCGTGATCGACCGCATCCTGTACGAGCATCTGCAGCAGATTGGGCGACTGCCACCGATATGAAGGCGCCCCACCGGAATCCGCCCTGTCGCTTGGGCCGGGCGACATCGGCCTGAATACGAGCAGGGCGACGCCGCAAGCCGTATTTGGATCAAATTGCAAATGTCTATTATCTTAGATGTTAGACGCTGATATAGGGTCCTGGGAATCGTGATCGCCAACCTGTCCTGGGAACCAGATGCCCGTTCGCAAGCCCCAGCCCCTCGATCATTCGATCCTCAACGAAATGATCGCGATTCGCCTGCAGCAGCTCGAGATCGAGAACGGCGGCATGGAGAAGCTTCTGCCGAAGACGGGGCTCGCGCGTCAAACCTACTACCAAATGCTCCGCGGAGCCGGGAACCCGACGCTGAAGACGATCGAGCGCCTCGCCGCCAGTCTGCACATGTCGGTGTTCGAGCTTCTCGGCTTCGAGGTCGAAGATGCCCGCCGCGCTCTGCAGAGAGGCGGAGTCGACTATGACGATTTGAGTTCGGCCATCGCCAAGAAGAACCGGGCTCAACGCACGATCGCGCGTGAAGCGCGCTCGCGGAAACTGCCTGTGTAGGCAATGAGCGCAGGAAGGCAGCCTGTTTCGACCGGCGCCGCCTCCGCGCCGCGGCCTAACTTGCAGCGGGCGGCCTCGATGTTCGCATAAGTCCAGTCGCCAATCGCGCAAGCGGAACGCCGGTGACGCGCCAGGAGGACGTGGATGCGCCGGTACGAGATTGCAGGCACCATCACAACGGAGGGTGATCCCGCCCTGAAGGACGCGATCGCGGCGGCTTATCGCGATCACATTCGCCCGCTGTGTCTATGCCGCCAGCCGGGCATTCCGATGTATGTCGCCGCGATCGGCGAGCAGCATGTGATCAAGCGCATGCCGCTCTCGGGCGGCCAGCACGATCCAGACTGCGACTCCTATGAGCCGCCTGTCGATCTCTCGGGTCTCGGTCCACTCATGGGCAGTGCGATCCGGCTTGATCCCGAAAGCGGGATGGCGGCGTTGCGACTGGAGTTCAGCCTGACGCGGACCGGCAGCCGGGCGGCGGCGATGCCTGCCGCGTTGGAATCGACTTCGGTGAAGAGCGAGGCGCGCCGGCTGTCGCTCCGGGCGCTGCTACATCTGCTCTGGAACGAAGCCGGCCTGACCAAATGGACCTCCGCCTGGGCCGGCAGGCGCCACTGGTGGAATATTCGCTGGCACCTGCTCGAAGCGGCGAAGACGATGCTGGTGAAGGGCGCGCCACTGAGTGACGTGCTTCTCGTTCCGGAGTCCTTCCGCGCCGAGCAGAAGGACGCGATCGAGCAACGGCGGGCGACCGCGCTGAGTGACATCCAGCCGCAGAAGACCGGCCCGCGAAAGCTCATGGTGTTGGTCGGCGAGGTCAAGGAATTCCAGGCGGCGCGCGGCGGCCACCGGCTCGTCATCAAGCACCTGCCGGGCTTCCCGTTCCTGCTCGACGATCGTGCCTGGGTTCGCGTGCAAGCGCGCTTCGAGGCGGAGCTCGCGCTATGGGCGGCGAACGATACCTCGCATCTGATCGCAATCGCGACCTTCGGGCTGAATGCCGCCGGTCTCGCGATCGTCGAGGAGATCGCGCTGATGGTCGTGGCGGAGAACTGGATCCCCTACGAATCCGCCCAGGAGCTGCGCCTTGTCGAAGCGCTGGCGAAGGCGCGCGAGCAGAGCATCAAGGGCCTGCGTTTTGCCTCTCCCGCGGATCAGCCGATCGTGGCAGCGCTGTTGCTGCAGCACCGGCCACGGCCGCTCGCCCTCTTCGTCGTGCCGGCGAATGCGGACGACGCCTATCAGGAAGCGCTCGATGAGATGATCGCATCGCGCCCGGAGATGGATAGTTGGATCTGGCACACGGGCCGTGGTGAAATGCCAGCGCTCCCCGTCCGATAGCGATGTCGGCCGAACAGCGAGCCGAGGCGACGGACGGGTGGCCGGGCGGGTCCGGCAACGGGGTGCCGGCTCAATGAGCTGGCCCGCGCTCGTGCGGATCGAATTCGTGGATCGGCTCAAGGTCGTCGTTGGCGTCGAGTTCGTCGCTCGGCAGGGCGCCGTACTGATCGCCGGACTTGAAGAGCGTGACCGGGACCATGAGGGTGCGGGCGAGCTGGAAGGCGTGGTCTTGCGCGAGGCTGAGATCGGACATCGTCGTGAGGATCCATCCGGAGCGGGGGAATTCCCGCTCGATGGCTCCTCGAAGGGTCGGCCCCGGTCGCGATCACCGCGCAGGCCTTGGCCAAGCGGCCGCAGCTTGCTAGCGGACCCTTCATGGGTTGATCGTGGAAGATCCGGGGCTGGCCCAGGACGCCATCGCGAGAGAGCGGGATTGCGCCGCTCGGGCCGAAGCCCCGACACATGGCCCTGATCCTCGAACGACACCCGTACCGCCGCTCTCCTGCAGCTGGCACCTGCCGTCGACCGATCCGGTGATACGGCGCTAAGCCCGTTGACGCAGAACTGCAGCGGGCCTTGACGTGGTCACGATGCGAACGCCCGATGCCGCTCGCGCCACGATCGGGCGCATACACACAGATTCGACGACAAACGACATCACCGAGGAACGCCCCCATGGCCACCACCGCTGAAATCGCCGACAAGATCGCCGCCGACCAGAACCTGACCAAGGCTCAGGCCAAGACGATCGTCGATAGCGTGTTCAAGCAGATCGCCGAGGCGGCCAAGAGCGGCGGTGAAACCAATGTCCCGGGGCTTCGGGAAGTTCAAGGTGAAGGCGACCCCGGCGCGTGAGGGTCGCAACCCCTCGACGGGTGCGACAATCAAGATCGCGGCTTCGAAGAAGCTGCGCTTCACACCCGCGAAGGCCGTGAAGGACGCGCTCAACGGTTGAAGCCCTCCGACCGCGAACGGTAACACTGCCGTCGTCGACATGCGAAGAGGAGGCTCACGCCTCCTCGGCCTCGCGCCGCCGATCCGCCTCAGCGAGCAGTTGGTCGAGACGTGCCTGCGTCTCGGCGCGTTCCTTGCGGGTGAGGATGCATTCCGCGAGCTCCGCACGCAGCTCGCCGATCTCTGCGTAGATGTCGAAAGCGTTGTTCATGTGAACCTCCAATGTCTCGATGACGGGAGGCCGCCACCGGTCGTTGGAGGTCCGGGGCAAGGATTGCGTCAGCAACCGGCGGAGCCGGCGGGTGGGGGAGCCGATTTTGTCGATGGGCGCGCATGCGCCCGGCGACAAAATTGGGGGTACCGCCCGTCCTTGCGGCGGGCCGACTGACGGTATGCTTGTCGCCCCAGAGAGAAAGACGGCCTGGCTCCACGGTGCCGCGCCCTCCGGGAGACGCGGGCTCCCGGCTGAGAGAACCTGCCCGACAGGATGACACGCCACGCCGGCGGCAACCGCGAATGCCCCCGGCCTCGCGGGCGCAGGTCCGACCGACATGGAAATGGCCCCGCCGTATGGCGGGGCCGGGGTGGCGGAAGATCAGTCCCGGTTCGGCCGGGACCAGATCAGCTGGAGGCCTTGTTCGCCTTCGACCTCGACCAGGGTGGCGTAGATCGGCGCCGGGAAGCTCGGGTCGTCAAGCTTGACCGAGAGGTAGTCGCGGCCGCTCTGCTCGGAGTGCTTCTGCCAGGCCGCACCGAGTTCGACGGCGCCGGAGTAGATGCGGAAGTGGGGGCCCTTGTCGGAGGGGTTTTCGATGCGCTCGAGGCGGGCCTTGACGTTGAGGGTGAGGGTCTTGATCGAGCCGGTGAAGCCGGTGGTGGTGGAGGTGAAGGTGCCGATGGTAGCCATGGTGCCGTTCCTTTGCTGTTTCGGGCCGCGCCCTTCGCGACCTCGATGGCTGTCGACAGGACCGGGGACGATCGGACCGCACCCCACCGGGGTCCCCGGCGCGCTTGCGCGCTGGGGTGGTCCTTAGGGGCCGCAATGCAATGGAGGACGGCTGGAAGCGGCTTTCTTGCCCCGCGAGGAATGGCGCGCAGCGTCAGGGGAAGAAAGTCGCGCGAGGCCGTTGCGGGAGGACGATCGAGGCGAAGCCGTTCTCCGGTCAGACATGCCCCATCGAGCCCGCAGGAGGGCAGGCCTGGATCAGACCGAAGAGGAGCCACGACATGGCTGCCGCCGCGTCGGCGCACAGATTCGCCAAAGGCTTCCGCCGGAACGGTCTGCCCGGCAGCCCGGCGCGAGTGCGACACCCGCCCGCCCTGAAAACTAAGGCCAGGCGCCAACACACCTTCCACTCCCCGCCTGTGAACGGGCCTGCGCGCCGGCATTACCGTCAGCCGAGCGGTGCCGCCCCACTCCACCACAAGCCCTTACGGCGCGGCAGGCTTTCCGCGGTGCATCCTGCTTCGGTCGCGGACGTCGAAGGTTCGGCCGGCCCAGCTTTAGCCTGGTCGCCGCGCAATGCTCAGGGATGTTTTCCGGCAGATGCATTCCGACGCTCGAGGAGGCCCGAACAAGAGGCGACGATCTCTTCGCGAGCGGCCATCACATCCCAGCCAGATCTCGGGTCTGAACGGCGTCTTGGATCTGGACAAGCGATCGTCACCGGAATCGGCGGAGACGGCCGCAGGCTGGCTCCGTGCCGCAGGCATAGAGCGCGGCCGCCCGGAACGGGCGGTGGCCCTATCCTCTCTGAGGCTCAGTCAACTACCCGGAATCGTCCAGCCGATCCCGCTACCCCAGGGCAGGTGATGTTCACCACTGGCCGTGAGAAGACAGCCCGCTCATGCGCTCCTGCTTTTGCTGGCCTTGACCGCCAGCAATTCGGCATAGCGGCCATGGATCCCGTCCCGGTCGAGAAACCGCGCGTTCAATTGGAGCAGGCCGCTGATTTCGGCCCGGACCTCCGCCAACAGATCGGCTTCCGTGTCGGAGAGCATTCGTGTCGGCCATCCCTTCACAAAGCGCATCGGCCGGCTGATGCGGCGCTCCGCGGCAATGCGCCGCGCCGCTGTCTTCTTCGCGAGCACCAAAGCATCACGAGCGTCATGATCAAGGAGATGCGGGGCGATGTCGCCGAGCCAGCGCGCGCCCTGGAATGCGAATGAGCTCCGGCATTCGAGGTCGACCATCGTCCGATAGAGCTCGTGGGCCTTGGTCTGGCAGCTTGCGGCCTTGAGGTCGGCGAGGCTCGACATGATGCAGAACCGGCACGAGACGCGCGTCATCCCGAACTGCCGGTAAGCCGGATGAAGCGCAAGCCGCGGGCCGATGTGGCCGACACGGTCAAGGTATTCGAACGTGGCGATCGCCGCCGCCTGGCTGTCCTTGCCGCCGGATACGCCGATGGCGACCGGAGCGTGCTGTCTGAGGAGTTCGGCAATAGCCGGTGTGCTTGCGATCGGCCGAGATTTGTAACGGCTGCGTAGGGGCGCGGGGGCGGGCTCGAAGCCCTTCCGCTTTGCGATTGCGGCGGCCCGCATCAGCCTGCCTCCCCAACATGGTCATCCAGCGAGAGCGGGCCGCCGTTACGCGCGATTGCCGGCATGTCGATCGGCGCGCCACGCGCTGTCGCGGCGAAGCCGCGGATCAGCAGACGGGAGGAAGGGGTGGCTGCCATTATGCGGCCTCCCGTTCTTCGGAGACCGTCGGCTGAAGGCCGTGCAGATAGGCGACAGCCCGCTGCGCATGCGCCGCGGCCTGGAAAATGGCACGCTTGTCATCGGCGAGCACGCGCAACCAGGAATCGAGATAGGAGGCGTGATCCGGCCGGGGTTCGAGTTCGGGCGCGATGCCGAGGTCGGCGCAAAGAAAGCAGCTTCCGAGTTCGGCGACTTATCTGAACAGTCAACCTGTCTCAGGCGGATTTTTCGGCGGCATTTGTCTGAAAATCCACACGCTTCCGATCGATCTCGACGCGTGAGACAGATTCGAGGGGTGCTCAGAGGCCCTTGCCACTATTCAACCGGCGCAGCAGGACAGCTTGGCGACGTCCCTGTCGAAGGCTAGCGCCGCGAGCTTCAGGCCCTCGACGGTGGTGAGGTACGGAAAGATCGTGTCCGCCAGATCGTCGACGCTGAGCCCCTGCCGGATTGCCAGTGTTGCGGTCTGGATGCTGTCGGCGCCTTCCGGCGCGAGGATGTGCGCGCCAAGCAGCCGGCCGCTGCCGGCGTCGGCGACGAGCTTGATGAGCCCACGTGTGTCGCGGGCGGCAAGCGCACGGGGCACCTGGTCGAGACCGATCGTCGAGACGCGGACCGCATGCCCGGCGGCGCGCGCTGCGGCCTCGATCAGCCCGACGCTCGCCACCTGCGGATCGGTGAACACGATCGCCGGCATGGCGCTGTTGTCATAGCGCAGGCTGTCGCCGTTAAGGGCGTTCTTGGCCGCGAGCTTGGCACCGTAGGCAGCCATGTAGACGAACTGGTCGCGGCCGGTGACGTCGCCGGCGGCATAGATGCCAGCGCGCGTCGTGCGCATGCGGTCATCGACGACGATGCCGCCCTTCGGCGAGATGGCAATCCCGTGCTCGGCAAACCCGAGGCCTTCGATGTTGGGCGTGCGGCCGGTGGAAATCAGCACCTGATCGGCGCCGACAGCAATATCCTCGCCGTCGCGCGTAACGGTCAGTGAAACGCCGCCCTCAGTCTTGCGGATCGTACGGTAGGCGATGCCGGAGACGACAGTGATCCCTTCGTCCTCGAAATACCCCGTCAGCGCCGCGCCGATCTCCGGCTCGGCCTCAGGCAACAGTCGCGAGCGACAGACGAGCGTCACCTTGACGCCGGCACGGGCGAACATCTGGGCGAGTTCCGCGCCGATATAGCCGCCGCCGATGACGAGCAGTGAGGACGGCAGCTTCTCAAGCTCGAGCGCCGACGTGCTGGTCAGATACGGCACGGTCTCGATCCCAGGGATGGCGGGGATTGCCGGCCGCGCGCCGGTAGCGATGATGATTTTGCCGGCCGGAATGCGTGTACCATTCACCTCGACACCGTCGTCGACGAGGCGCGCCGGCCCATCGCGATACGCGATGCCGTTGTAGGCGGGGAGCAGGTCGACATACTTGGCCCGGCGCAGCTCCGAAACCAGCGCGTCCTTCTGACGAACGGTTCCGCGCCAGTCGGCCAGTTCGGCCTCGGCTGTGATGCCGGCAAAACGGGCTGCCACGCGAGCGTTGTGCAGCGTCTCAGCGGCGCGGATGAGGGTCTTCGATGGTACGCAGCCGACATTGACGCAGGTGCCGCCGATGGTACCACTGCCGATCAGCGCGACTTGGGCGCCCTGATCAGCGGCGGTGATCGCGGCAGAGAAGCCGGCCGAGCCGGCGCCAATCACGACGAGGTCGTAGGTGCCACCATTGCGGCCGTTGGCCGGGAAGGGGCGGCTTGCGACCGCCGTGCTCTTCGACGCCGTATCGAGTCCAGCAAGGCTCGGCCCGAACAGAGCGCGGCCAGCCTGCAGTCCTTCCTCGATCGACAGCCGGAAACCCGGCTTGTCGGCAGAACGTTCGTCGCGCCAGAGGGAGAGATGCTCGTCCGAGCAGAAGAAGGCGGTCGTCGCGCAGAGCGAGCTCGCGGCGCAGCCGCCTTCATAGCGGACACTTTGCCACATGACGGCCGTCGACGGCGCGACGGCGGCCAGCGCCCGTCCTCGCTCACGCGTCGTGATCCGGATCGGCGCGCCGCAATGGCGGCATTGCGAGGCGATCGCGACGTCACGACCGGTCATGGCGCCGATGCCGAGCGCGTCGACCGCGCACATGGCGTTGAGAACATGTCCGTCCAGCGTGACCCGATGGCCGGTGTCGCGGTCGGTGAAGGGATAGGCACCGACGATCTGCTCGCCGTCGAGAACGACGAGGTCGCGCCGGCGAAGTTCTGCGAGCAACGGCCAGATGGCCGTCTCGCTCAAACTTGCACGTTCCGCAAGCGCGCCTATAGCCGGGGCCTGCCCGTCTTCGGCGTAGAGCTGGAGCAACGCAACGCGCACGCGGTCCGTGGTGGGATCGTAGCCGCTCCAGCGATTGAGCACGTGGTCGGAGCCGACCATCGCCTGCAAGGCGTCTCGGACCGCCGGCAATGTGACGGCCGACCAGTCCGGAAACGTAACATCGGGCCGCACGGCGAAGCTCGGCAGTGTCGCGGGCTGAGAAACGGCAGGTTTGTCCCGGGAGGAGGATGCACAGCAATCGTTCATGGCTTCAGGCTTCCTTGTGGTTCTTGCTCTCGCCGCAGGCCGCATTCGCCCGGCGGCGGTAGAGGCCCCACGCTATGAGTCCCAGGCTGACGGCCAGCAGTGAAAACGCCATCAGATCCGCGCTGACGAGCCACGCGCCCAGACCGACGAGCGGCAGCAGGACGGCAAGAATGGGTGTCACGCAGCAGATCGCAGCTATTATGCCGCCCGCCACGCCGGTGCGGACCAGGGCAAGGTCGTTCATGTCAACTGCCCTGCCTCGGGTGGGCCGGATAACCGGCATTCATGCTGGCGGCCGCGATGGCATCGGGGTTCGTCTTCGCATCGTCGAAGGTGACAGTCGCGGTCTTCGCCTCGAAGGAGACGGTCACATTCGCGACGCCGGGGACCGCCGCCATCGTGGTCTTCACAATGTAGGGACACGTGGCGCAGGTCATGTTGTCGACGGCGAAGGTGATGGTGCGCTCGCCGGCCCAGGCGGCAGGGGCCAGCATCAGCGAGCCGATCAGGGTGCAAACGCTCAAACTCTTCATAGGGGGAGGCTCTCCTTTCGGTATCAGGCGGAAAGCAGCAGCGGAGCAACGTAGTCGAAGGCGAAGGCAGCAACGACGAGAACCGTTGCCATCCAGAGTCCGATCTGGACGAGGCGGCTGGGGGCGGGGCGTGTGCAGGCTTCGCCGTCGGCGCAGGCTCGCCGTGGCTTCCAGTAGACGAGGTAAAAGCCGTAGCCGAGAACGCCTGTCGTCCCAGCGACGAAGAAGGGCTTGTAGGGGGCAAGTGCCGTCAGATTGCCAATCCAGGCACCGCTGATACCAAGGCTGAACAGGATGAGTGGAATGATGCAGCAGGACGAGGCGCCGATGGCGCCGAGAATACCGCCGACTGCGACCAGGCGCTGCCGCCGGACCTCATTCTGCTCGGGCGTCGTCAGCTTCGCTGCAGTCGGTGCAATGTCTGCTGGTCCATATCGCGATGCATTCATGTCAGGACTCGCTTTCCTTGCCGAATTCCTATCCAGGCGCTAGTGTGCAGTCTGTAGCAACTACAGAGTCAAGAGGGCTTTTTGCGATGGGCGATCACGCCGGGATGAAGGGCATACAGCGGGCCGAGCTCGCCCGGCGGACGGGCTGCAATCTGGAGACGGTGCGCTATTATGAGAAGGTCGGCCTTCTGCCCGAGCCGCCGCGCACGGCGAGCGGCTATCGCAGCTACAACAGCACTCACGAGCGGCGGCTTCGCTTCGTTTTGCGGGCGCGCGAGCTCGGGTTCTCGCTTGACGAAATCCGTGAGCTCCTGCGTCTCGTTGACGAGCGCGACCGGCCCTGTGCCGAAGCACGCGATGTCGCTGCCGTCCACCTTGCCGACGTCCGGGCGAAGATCGCCGACCTAAGGCGCATGGAGCGGGTGCTCGAGGACGTCGTTGCCCAGTGCGGCGACGGCACGCTCCCGGAGTGTCCGCTGATCGAGACACTGTTCCAGGAGCGAACCGTCAACTGATCGAGCAGGGGCGCCTATGCGGCGCCCCGGACCTCGTGCTGGCGATCGCCGACCTGCTGCGCGTGCATCCAGTCGGTGATCTCCTGCGCCTTGCTCGCGGCGGTGAAGATGGCGCGCGAGTCGGAACGCAGCACCTTGAGCCAGGAGGCGATGTAACGGGCGTGGTCGGGTCGCGGCTCGACGCTCAGGTTGAGATCGGCGCAGATCATCGCGCTCAAGAGCTCGACCGTGCATTCCTCCATCGCGTAGGCGGCCGAGCCGAAGCGTCCGGAAAGATCGCGGTCGAGGCGATGCCTGGCGCCGGAAGCGTGGCCGCATTCATGCAGCAACACGGCGTAGTAGGCGACCGCGTCGCGGAAGCAGGCGAACTCCGGCATCTGCACCTGGTCGGTAGACGGGCGGTAGTAGGCCTGCGGTCCGCCGTGGCGGATGTCGATGCCGAGGGCCGCGCAGAACCGTTCGGCCCGCTCGATCCGCTCGACCTCGGGCAGCTCCGGCGTCTCGGGCGGTGTGTAGCCGTCGACCTGCGCGCAGTTGAAGACGGTGTAGCCGCGGGCGAACATCCGCCGGGCGGGCTCGTCGCGATCCTCGTCGCCGTGTTGGGCGTCCGCATCGCCGCGATCGGTGGTCTTCCAGAACACGACCAGATGGCCGCGTTCGCCCTTGCGAACCTGGGCGCCGAGCGCCTGCCATTGGCGGTAGGTGCCCCAAATGCCGGCGGGATAGCCGGCCGCGTGCGCCGCGGCCCAGAGCGAGAGGATGTTGACGCCACGATAGGCCTTGCACGAGGCGACGTTGACCGGCGTGGTGATGGCCGATCCGTCGTGATGCCACGGCATCCGGTAGTCGCCGGCGCCGGCTTCGATGGCGGCGATGATCTGGCTGGTGACACGCTCGTAGATATCAGTCCGGGTCGAGTTGCTGCGATCTGTGGTCATGGGTGCCTCCTTCAGCTCGCCCTCTCCGTCGAGGGCGAGGCGGCAGGGGCAGACGCGGGGGGGCCGGCCCGTCACACCCTGTTCTCGGTGCTGGTGCGGAACAGGGTTGATGGGCTGGCAGCGTCTGCCACACCCGAGCCCCTGCCTCGACGGGCGAGCTTGAAGAGGCACCCATGACCGACGACCGCAAGACCGGTCGACGATAGGCAGTTGCGCGGCTCTCAGCCGGCGCCGTCTCGCGGCGGGCGTCGCAGCGCGACGACCTTGGCCTCGCGCGATCGGTCAAGCTCGTCCTGCAGACCGGCTATCACCGCATCCCGCTCGGCGATCTGCAGCGTCAGCACCTGGATGTGCTGGGCGAGCGTGCGGGCGAGGCCGCGCAGCTCGGCGATCTCGGCGCCGCGCACGGCGCGCAGCTCGGCCTCGAGCGCGCGGATGCGCTCCTTGAGGGCTCTCGGAGTGGCTCGCCGGTGGCGTGCTTCGGCGGCACGGAACTCGGCGAGAACATCGACCGCACGGTTCGCCGTCGCCCGGCTGACTCCGGCCTCGCGCGCCAGGTTGGCGACGGTCAGCGCGCCGTCGGTGCGCTCGGGGCGGCCGTCGAGCAGCCGTGCCATCGCCGCCCGCAGCGCCGCCTCGCTCTTCGGGCCGAGCGCGCTCATGCGGCGCCCTCTATCAGGGGTGCGATGAGCCGGCGTTTGCGTTCGTTGTCGCGCGCGATGGCTTCGCGTTGCAACGGCGACAGGCGCCGGTCGGCAAGCAGCCCTTCGCCCTCGGCGATCGAGGCCTGCCACGGCTCGCGATGCCGGGCGGTCAGACAGGCGTTCGGGCAGCGATCGGGACTGCATCGGGAAAGCGCCGGCGCCGTTCGCTCGGGATCCGCCACGTCCGTGAGGCAGAGGGCGGTCGCCGCATCGAAGAGGCAGTCATTGAGGAAGCCGACATGCAACGTCCGTCCGAGATGGGCGAGCGTGGTGCGCAACCGCTTGCGGTCCATGATCCGGCCGGGAAGATCACCGATCTCGTCGTGGACGCGGGCGAACTCCCGTCGCAATCGCGCCGCACCCGGTCCGGCCGGACCTTCGTCGCGCAGATAGGCCTCGTAATGGGCGACAATGTCGTCGAGCTGGCCGAGCGCGCGCTCGCGCTCGACGGCGAGGCGGAAGTCGGCCCGCGCCGATCCGGCATAACCTTCGAACATGGCGACCGAGGCGTGCTTGTACTGGATCTTGCCGGCGATGGTGCCGAACGGCCGGTTGGCGATGTACCAGGAAATTGTGCGGCGCAGCTGCCGCGTCGTGAACTTCCACGGCTCGTCGCCGGGGCGCGGGATCGCTGGTCCGCCTTCCGAACGCGCGTCCAGGCCGTCGCGGAACAGATTGAGCGTTGCCGTTGCGCCCATGCCGAGGTGATCGGCGCTCCAGGGCCAATCCTTCAGCGTCACCCACAGGGACGAGAGTCCCTTCTCCTTGCGATTGCGCGCCGAGAGCACCTCCATGACTTCCACGGCGCGGGCGACCGGCTCAATGGTGATCCAGTCGGCCGTCACGCCGCGCGGGCCATGGCGCTTGTAGACGGTGCTGCGCACCCGATAGCGTTCGACCAGGCCGTCGCCGCTACGCACCGGCGACACGCAGCCCGGCTGCATCGCCTGCACCTCGCTGTCGCGCATGCCGGTGAGATAGGCGCAGACGATATAGCAGGCGCCCTGCAGCATCCGCTCCTCGCGGGCGAGACTGAGGCCGTCGAAGCGCTCGCGCCATGACAGGCCGGTGTCCGGATCAATGGAGATCGGCGTATCGAGACCGCCAACCTCGGTTCCGAGCTCGGCAGCCATCTCCTCGATCAGTCGCGCGGTCGCCTCGGACTGGCTGACGCGGCCGCTCTCCGGCGCACCGGCGTGCAGCCGCATCAAGTGCAGATTGTAGGGTGGCAGCTCCTGGCCGGTCAGCGGATCGATCCGGCGGGCGGCGTTGGGCGCGCGCTCCCAGATCGGGATACCCCGGCCGGCAGCCCGGCGCGCGTCGAGCCACTTCGCCACGCGGGCCCGATAGGTCCTGGCGACGGCCCGTCCGGTCTGCTGATCCCGCGCCATCAGCCGGGCGCAGCGGGCCTCGAGAGCATCCAGCTCCGCCCGCGCCGCGAGAATGTCGGGTGCATAGATCTCAACATACTTGAGCGCCCAGCGAAGCATGGCGCCGATGACCGGCTCGGGAATGCGCGGCGTGGCGTTCTCGGCAGGCGCCGGCGGCCGGCCGGCGACACGGTGCGCGGCGCGCCCGCGCCACGGCAGAAAGCCGATACCGCCGCCGGTCAGCCACGGCGCCAGGTGGTGCAGGTCAATCGGCACCTCGACATACTTCACCGTCTCGTGGGGCGTTCTCCGGCCGCCGTCGCGGGCATGCACCAGATAGGCGTCGAGCAAAGCCGGATCCACTCGGCCGAGGTCGACGGCGCCGAGCTGCGTCCGAAGGAACGCGGCAAAGTGCTGGATGTAGCGCAGAAGCCGGATCGCCGAGGTCGCGCCGCAGGGCGCACGATATCCCGGCAAGTGGATGCGCAGACGGGCGATTACATACTCTTTCGCCAGACGGCGCGTGACCGGATCGGCGATGCGGGCGAAGTTGAGCCGGTAATTGCTGTAGCGCGCGTTCACCCGGAAGATGGCGGCGCTCAAATCCCAGTGATCGTCACCGAAACGGTGGAGCTGCGCGCGGTCGGCATCGTCCCTGATTGCGACGCCGGCGAGCACGGGCTCGTCGTCACTGTAAATGACCGAGGGCAAAGAAGGTCTGGCTGGAAGTGTGATCGGTGCTGGCATCATGGCGCTCCCGCTTCAGGCGGAAGGTAGATCAGCCTCGGGTCCGCAGCCGCAGCCTGTCGCGCCTCATCAATCTCGGCTTCGCTGAACCGGGGCAGGATCTGATCGGCGATCCGGCCATGAACGCGGCCGAACTTGGTCGTCCAGTCGGCTTCGGTGAGCGCTTGTCTCTGCGTCCTGATAAAGCTGAGGAACGACAGCAGCGCGGGCAGCTTGCGGGCCGTGATCACCGCGTTGCTGCATTCGAGACAGCCCCAAAAGGGCGACGGACAGGCTTCGCCCTCTGGGCCGAACGGGCTCGCGTAGAACCCGCCGCAACTGGCGAGCCAGACATCCTGTTCGCCGCGGAGCAACGCGGTGACAGCGGCGGCGCCGGAAATGGGAAGACCGGTCGCGTGGTCGGGATCGACCCGGACGGCCGCTTCCTCGTCCGGCGACAGCACGCAGGGACGCAGGGCTGCGTCAAGCGCATCGCTCATGGCGTCGGCGATCGTGGCTTCGTGAATATGGCGAAGCGCGGGAATGTCGGCGTAGTGATTGGCCGCAACCGCGGTGCTGTGCCCAACGGCAAAGCGCTCGAGCTGGCCGCCCGTGCGCCGGTACCATGCCGCCTTGTGAGTCTTGCGCAGGCGAGTCAGGTTGAGACGAAGGGGCTGGTCCTGTTCATCGCGGATGTCATGCCGGCGGGTCCATGAAGCCACAGGCTCCTTCATGCCAAGCACGCGCGGGATCAAGCGGCCCCAGGCGTAGTGGACCCAGAGCGTATCGGCGCCGAGCCGGTCTCGCGCCGGGCCGGTCCACTGCAGCACCTTGCGGATCAGACCGCCCGGAGTCGAGGAACCGCCGTCGCGCACGCGCAGCCGCTTCCACTCAGCGCCGCGCGCCCGCCGCTTACAATACTCAATCTCGACATAGCCACCCGCCGGATTCTTCAGGCAATCTGCCCGCAGGTCCTTGATCGCTTCGATCTCGAGCCCCGTGTCGAGCGAGACAAGGACTATGAGCGACACGAGGTCGGCGGCGAGCAGGTGCCGGCGGCCATGCAGATCGTGGATCAGGCGATCGTTCGGCAAGCCGCTCTCACGGCGGAGTGTGTAGAGCCGCTTGAAGAGAGGATGCCTGTGCCCAATGACGCCTTCCGCATCGATCGCCGCCATGGCCGCTTCGTGTGCCGCCGCGAGCGCGCTGCTTCGAAAGGCGTCCTCGACCGTCGGCATTCGATCTGCGTCAGCGAAGCGACGGATGATGGCGGCCAGATCGGTGCGTGCCGCGGTCCGCAACGCCTTCGCGATATCGTCGCCATAGGCATCACGCGGCCGGGCGCGCACGCCCGGCCGGTCGCTCGTGTACATCAAGCGCCGCGAGGCATCGGGCGGCAGGCGGCCGGGCTCGGCGGCTTCGGCGAGCCGCAGCAAGTTGAGCACCTTGCTCATCCGGCGCAGCCGGTGATTGGGATGCAGGCCGCTCTCCTCCATCCAGGCGTCGAAGCCGTCGATGCAGGCGGCGCTCACGTCGGACAATCTGACGACGTGGGGACTAACGGCGTCGAGATACCGCCAGAACGTCTTAAGCGCATTGGCATAGGCGGAAGCGGTCGAGATCGAGCCGGCCGGACCGCCGACCTGGCAGGCGCGCCAGAGAGCACCGGCAAAACTCCGGGCCAACGCCCTGCGGCCGCTGAGCATCGTCAGGTCGATTGTCTTGCTACGGTCCGCAAGCGTGACGGAGAAGCGCAGCGACGCGATCGCAGCGACGGCTTCACCCTCGGGGTCGGGCAAGGCTTCGGGAAACAGTGCACGGCGGCCCGGCCACCGCTTTAAGGCAGTCATCGCGGCAATCATGCGGCATCTCCAGCCGTATCTTCTGCCCAGCGATCCGCGGCCGCCTCGACCAGCTCCTGCGCCTCGGCAAGGCTGTCGAGATAGATGTAGGTGCTGGTCACGCTGGCGTGCCCCAGCAGGTGCTGCAGCTTCTGCAGCGGATCGCAGAGAATCCGCCGGTAGGCCGCGCCGTGCCGGTCCTGCGGATCGAACACCGAGCCGATCTGCTCGCGGATCAGCATGGAGAGCATGTTGCCGGCGAAGGTATGCCGCAAGGTATGCGGCGTCACGTCGATCTCGATGCCGAAGCGACGACAGCGGACGCAGGCCCGGCGGAAGGCAGCTTCCCAGGTGGCCGGCGGGACAGGCTGGCCGCATTCGGTCAGCCAGAGCACGGCATGCTGCGCCGTAGCGGGTGCACCGATCAGCACGCGCCGGCGCTCGCGTGGCGTCAGGCGGTCGACCCGAACACGCTTGCCTGCGTCATCTCTTACCTTCCTGTCCACCGGCATTAGCCAGAGCGGATCGGACAGCGCCGGTTCGGACCGGGAGGCGGAAATCGTGCGCTCGAAGTCGATGTAGTCGGCGATCATCCTCAGCACCCTGCGGGGAATAGGGATGCGCCGTGGCCGTCCGCCCTTGGCGATCGGACCGGCAAGATCGAACGGCGCTGAGCGCGATCCAGCCTCGGTCAGGCGCGGAAGCTCCGTCAGGAGCAGGCTGCCGGCCTCGGTCAGCCGCAAACCGGTCGTGACGAGAAGCTCGGCGAAGAGGGCGTTCCGCTCCCCATTGCGGCCACGCCACGCAGGATCCTCGGAACCGTCCGGCAGACGTCCTCTCAGCCCGACGTCGCGAAAAAGCAGGTAGCGGCCGAGGTCAATGTATCGGGTATCGTGCCGACGCGCTGCGCGCTCACGTGCCCGGTTCGTCGTGACGGCCACCATGGCGCGCCTACCCGACGCCCGCCGTAGCGCGACGCCGTAGCCGAAGGGCGAGGTCGTGATGATCTCCTCTTCAACGGCCCAGCGATAAAGCTTGTCAAGCGCGGCAACGCAACGGTTCCAGCTCGACGCCGAAATGCGGTATGCGGCGTCCGACAGGCGCCGTGCCCGATGAAACGCCAACACGTCATGGCGGTCGGCCTGCCAGACCGTCTTGCCGCCGCGGCGTTCGTGGAGGAAGCGTGCCCAAACAAGAATATCGCGTGCGTAGGAGCGCCACGTGTTCGGCGATCGCGCCCCCATAGCGGGACAGGCGCGGAAGAACCGGTTGAGATCAAGATCGTAGCTGCCGTCATCCATCAGGATGAAGGGCATGTCATCGATCAGCCCGGCGCGCTCGGCCGTGTCAAGCGCGCCGGGCGCAGTGTTCACTGCGAAACCATCTATGGAAAGCGGGCGCGAAACAGCGCCAAGGTCGGTAAAATATAACTGCACGCACGATACCTGAACGGAGCGCCTTCGGCGCAACTCTTTTGTTTGGAATGCGAGGGGTTCCCCTCGCGCTCTCCCGTTCGCCACGTGGCAGGGGTGCAGGACTTTGCCTGCACCCCATGAACAAGCTTGTGGAGTCGCCGCCGCGTCAAGCGTTGTCCTCGCTTACGCTGCGGGAACGCTTGACTCGGACGTCTGAAGAGCCTCATCGGAACCGCCGATGATGCCTCCCCATGCCTGATTCTGAGACAGGATCACAGTGTCAGGATAACGCGATCAGCTCCTCGCGGGCACGTTCGCTCTTGTCCTTGGCGTAGCGCGTCAGATCGCGGTTCAGGCGCTGGGGCGTCCCTGTCCAGTGCGTCGCTTCGTGGCTGAGTGTCGCGACATAAGACTCCACGTCGCGGAACGTCGCGAATGGCGGCATCTGGATGAAATCGCCAGCAGGCGAGAAGAAGGCCCTGTCGCCGCCGTGCCGGATCACCGCGCCTGTGTTGGCGAAGAAGCCATCAGCATGTTCGATGTGCGCGACCGGATCCAGGACCGGCTCTGACCGGGCATAGTATCGATCGGGCAGACGATCGATCTGTGCGACATTGAAGACTGTGTACGCCTTCAGGAACGGGATCTCGCGATCGAACTCCTCGCCGCCGGAGCCGAGCTCCGTCTTGGTGAAGCGGCTCGCGAAGACGACGGTGGTCCCGGTCTCGTCCTTGCGGACGGCCCCGCCGAGCTCGATCGCCTGCTTGAAGGTCATCCAGGTTGGCGAGGTGAAGCCGCGCGCCATCGCCTCGGACCAGAGCAACAGGACGTTCATGCCAGCGTATGGCAGGCCATTGTGCCGCAATGGGCGCGTCACCCGGCCGATGGCATTTCCAGCCCGCCAGGGCTGCATCCAGGGCCGCACGCCCTTTTCCAGGTCCGTGACGATCTTCTCGGTGATCCGGGTGTAGATGTCCGCCCGTTCGCCTGCATTCTTCCTTTTCATGGTCCTGATCTCCGATTTGGAGGTCGCGCCGCTCGCGACCCCGTCACGGCGGTCCGCAAGGCCGGGGCGTCAGGACGGCGCGCACCCGAGCCGAGCCCATGGCAAAGCCAATGGGGTGGCGAACGGCCGGAACGCATGTGGAGGACGGCGCAGCCGTTGCGCGGCTCCTCGCCCCGGCAGGACCGCAGCCGGGACGGGACGCGGCGAGCGCTTTCCCCCTCGCTTTTCGTTCGTTGCCCTGGTCGGCGCGTAAGCCCCCTAACCGAGCTGCGGCAGAGCCATCGGACCAAAGCGAAGCGCAAGCCCGTCGAGACGATCGAGACGGACGACGCGAGAAAGGGCGGAGCCGGAGCTCCGCCCCGTGCGGCTTATCCGAAAGCAGCCATCTGGAGATCGGCCGCCTTGCGGTCGACGGTGGCGCCGATGTTGTCCATCGGCCGCTCGAAGGGCTTCCAGTTCTCGCCGACGACCTGCTCGTAGGCTCGGACGGCGCCCTCGGCCGCCATGAGCAACGCATGAGCCTGAAGCCCCATGTCGGCTGCGAATTCGCGGCGGCGCTGGGCCTGGCCATCGAAGCCGACCGGGCCATTGAGGTCCTCGTCGCGGGCGTCACAGGCCGATTTGGCCGTAGCATCTCGCGCCTCGGTGACGGCGCGGGAGTAGAACTGGCCAGCGCCATGGGCCGAGCCGACATAGGCCCCAACGATGCGCTGGAGGTGGATCTGCATCGCCCGCTCGCCGAGCCCCTCGTGGAGACTGTCGGCGGTCTCGACGAGCATGCGCTCGTGCAGGTCACGGATACCGTCGCTGTCGAGAACGGTAAGCCCGAAGCTCTCAGAGATGCGCATGGCCTGTGTCGTATCCGGGCAGGCGAGGCGGACCATTTCGAGGGTGGTGCCCTTGCGCAGCTGCACGACGCGGGCGGGTTGACGGTGAGATTGAGCGGTCGTGGCCATGTCGTCATCCTTTCTTCGATTGCTCCCGGGGAGTCTGGCCGGCGCTTGCCGGCATCCCCTCGGGTGCGGTCGACAGGAACCGGCGCAAGCCGGGCGCTTCACAGGTCCGGCCTTTGCCAGGCGAGCGGGCCGGGGACGCGGAGGAGCAGGGCTTTCAGCCCTCGCGAAGGAGGCGCCCCCCGGCTTGCGAGATCGGCGGAGGCCGGCCGCCACGCGGCGCGGCACGCGGCCTTGAAACGCACGGCCGACGGTTCAGACCGCAACAAACCCGAGGCGATGCCAGCGAGCGCGGTTCAGCCGGGAACACTGCCGGAGGAAGGCGCCGTGGCCTCCGCTCCCCTCGAATGAGCCTCCCGCTCCGCAAATGCTGGCGCGGCGTGACTATGGCCGGCGGCCTGGGTTAGTGCCAGGCGCGCAACCGGATTCTCGGGCGTTGCCGATCGACCGAGGCCGTGGCCGAAATGACGGGCGTGCCGGGACTTCGCGCCGGTCGATCAGGACGGAGAGGGAAACGAAGCGATCCACCTGCCTTCGCCGGCGCCGTGCGGTCCAGCATGTAGCTCGCAGCTCCCAGCCATCTCCCCCGCGCGATTCAGAGCTGTCGGCCTGGTTGAGCACTCGGCGCGTCCGCGCCAATCTCGCTCGCCAGGAGCTCAACGATGCCGTCAGGCGGAAGCCCGAAGGATTCAATGTCCTCCCGCACATGCTCGTCGTGGACCCCAAGCAGGCTCCAGACCGAGACGTCGAGACCATGGGCGAGCGTGGTCAAGGTCTTCAAAGTGGGATTGCCTCGGCCGTAGCGAAGCAGGAGCAGCGTGCTGCGCGATAGCCGCGAGGCTCTTATGAGCGCTGCCTGGGTGCCGGGGAGCGCGTGACCTCGCCCCTGTCGTGAACGATCCCCAACACGGAAACTTGCCGGGATATGAAAACGAGCATATCCTTATATCCCCAAAAGGATATGATCCATGCCCCTTTATATCAAGGATCCGGAGGTCGATAAGCTGACCGCGGAACTGGTCGGCCTTACCAGAACCTCCAAGGTGGAGGCGGTGAAAGCCGCCCTCAAGCACGAAATCGCCCATCGAAAAGGCAGTCTGCCTATGCGGGATCGGCTTGCCAAGTCCCTCGCCATGGCGCGGGCGGCAGGTCCGTTCGCGCCCGGCGATCACAAGCGCGAAACCGATGAGATGTGGGGCGAAGACTGATGCTGTTCGTCGACGCGTCGGTGATCGTCGCCATCCTCGCGCAGGAGAGCGACGCCGGTGATCTTATGGACAGGCTCGGGGAGCATGACGGACCGTTCTACGTGTCGGCTGTCGTGCGGATGGAAGCGGCGCTGTCCCTGACGCGGCGCATGGCCGAGGCCAAAGGCCGCGACAAGCCCGCGACGCCTGACATGTTGGCGCAGGCCCGGCAGCTTGTCGATCAGTTCATCGCCGATATCGAGGCAAAGGAGGCCATGATCTCCGGCGACGTCGGCACGAAGGCCCTCGATGCGGCCCAGCGGTTCGGCAAGATCGTCAATCATCCCGCGAGGCTGAACATGGGCGATTGCTTCTCCTACGCCTGTGCAAAGGCCTACCGGATCAAGGTAGCCTATAAGGGCGACGACTTCGCCGAAACCGATCTGGGCTGGTAAGGGCAGCACCGCGCCGGATGCATCATGCACGCTATGACAGCATGATCCGGCTTCGCCGTCGCAAGCGCGCCGATACGTCATGGAGATGGCGAAATTCCGCGGCGGTCTCGCAGCGCGGCGATCGCCCGGTCCTGCCGCACGAGCTTGCGCGAGAGCGCATCGATCTCGGGCTGCCGCTCCGCGGTCAGCGCGGCGAGATTCGAGCGGTAGCGCTCGAGGAAGGCGCGCGGATCAGGCGGCTTGCCGCGCCGGTAGCTGGTTCGGCGCGGCTGGAGTGTCGGGATCAGCGCCGTCATGCGACGCGTGATCTGGCGCTGGATGATGTCGAGTTGGCGCTGCGTCTGTCGGCGAGCCGCTTCCATCCGGCAGAGCTGCACGCGGCGATCCGGGGAAGGGTTCATGAGGCCCTCCCCTGCCAGCCAACGAAGTCCGATGGCCCGCCATAGACCTGGTGGCGGTCCGGATCGATCACGAAGCCGAAGCGGCCGACCTCATATTCGCCGGCGGGGACCAGAAAGCGTCGTTTCTCCGTACCAGGCGCGCGCTTGCGGCCCAGCGTCGCGACGCATTCGATCATACCCTTCTGCCGGCTCGAGGTGATCGCCGATACCACGATCCAGTCCGTGGCATGCTCGCGCTCGAAAGCGCGCCGGTCCTTCTCTACGGACTCGCCCGGTTGCAGAACGGTCGCGAAGATCGCCTCCCAGGCGTCAGGCCAGCTGTCTTGCAGGGTCTTTTCGGCGCAGCGACGCTCGAAGCCTGTGAAGAGTTCTGGAAAGGTGATCGCGACGATCGCCCAGGCTTCATCCTCCTCATAATAGCCGCTGGGCACCCGCAGCATCGGGTGGACCTTGCGGTTGCGTTCGGCCGAGAGATGGAAGCCGCCATGTCCTGCCGTGGAATGACATATGACGCCCACGGCATATTCGGTCGCGCCCTGCGATGTGCCCCAGGGCGTGGGGGCGCGGGAATGAGCCTCGCGGCGCCCGAGCGCCTTGCGCTCGCGCTGGTGCTCGGCGTTCTCCGCGACCCTGGCGCGAAACGCCGCCTCATCGGAGAGCGCCCCGTCATGGCCGAAGAAGTCCGACCGACGCCATTCGACAAGCGGCCGGCTGATCCGCCAGCCCGATGCGAGATAATGCCTTTGGTTGGGCCCTGGCAGCATCGCAAAGGCGTTGTCGCCGACGCGTGCAACCGGGAAGCCCTCGCTGGATCGGCCGAATTCGACCGGAGGGAAAGCCTCAGTGCCGGCTGCCGCGTTCTCCGAGGGAGGCGCGCTCATGCTGCCCTCCCCTCGACGACATCAGTGCCCTCCTCATCGGCCGTAACCTCTTCAAGAACAGCGCGGGAATATCCGTGGCGCGAGAGCCATTCCTCGGCCGCGGCGCGACGCGCGGCGAGGTGCACGAGTTCGGCCCCTGTGCCGGCATGGCTGAACACACGCACTGACCCGATCGCCGGACGCTCGAGGATCGTGAATTGCAGCTGCGATTCCAGCGAGAAGGAGCGATGGACCCGGATGGCGATGACGCCGCCGGCCCCGAGATCCTCCTTGTGCAAGGTGAAGCTCGCCGAGAGCGTGACGTTGCCGACGCTTCGCGTGCCCTGCTTCTGGATCAGGCGTCCCTGGCTGTTGTTGCCCTGCCAGGCGGAGAGCTTCTTGCGATGGTGGTCCGGGGGCCGTGGGGTTCCGTCCGACCAGGCGACGATCGAGCCGAGGGGGGCGTTATCGAAGATAGTGTGCGCTGACATGGAAGACCTCGTGAGCGTGGTGTGAAAACGAACCCGCCGCCGGCATGGCCGGCGGCGGGACGTCGTTCGGAAGAGGGTGGCGAGGCGCTGCTACTCGGCGGCGTCGAGGAATTCGCCGGGCTCCTGATCGGCCGGGTCCTCGGCGACCGTTGCAGCGGCGGCGTCGACGTCCTCGTCGTCATTGGCGGCGACGGTGTTGGACGAGAGCCATTTCGCGATCTCGGCAGCATCCGGCGCGAACAACGCGGCCGGATGGACGAAGCGCTCCGTCGCGAAATGCTCGACGAGCGCCGCACGCGTTTCCCTGACGCGCGCACGCGGCAGGACAGGGGTCTCCTTGCAGGAGCGTTCCAGCGCCGCTCGCGACAGGCAGTCGAGGAAGTCCTCCGTGCCCATATTGGGCAGGAAGCCATCCGCGCCGATGGCGACGCCGGCGATGCGCGCGACGATACCGCTGTCGCTACGGTTCACGCGGGCGGACAACGCATCGATCAGGGCGGCGCGCGCCGCCGAGCGAAGCGTGACCATGTCCTGCGCGAGCGTGCCGTCGTCGGCGACGAGCCTGACGGCATGGCGTTCCATGCGGGCGAAGCCGTAGACATCGTCACCGGCGCCCGATGCGACCGTGATGTTGCGCCCAGCCAGCGCCAGCACCAGCAACGCCATCAGCGTGTCGTCCTCGATCGTGCCGCGCTCCAGCGCATCGTGGAGCGCATCCGTCCGAAAATCGCCGATCATCGCGATTCCGCGCCGTGTGACGTCGGGCCGAGGCCTCGCCATGACGACGTCGTCTTCGCCGGCATCGTCGACCTTCCGGCTCGGCTTCTGCGGCTCGGGCATCCGGAAATGCACCGTCTGGACCTTGCCCTCGCGATCGAGATACATGGCGGCCCGATCGGTCTTGCCGGGCTTGCCGTGAACGCGCTCGGCCTTCGGCGGCAGCGTGGCCTCGCCCCAGCTGTTGGTCTCCGCGATGACGCCGCGCCTCGGCAGATGCAGCGTCATCCATTCCTGCTGAGCCCCCAGAAACGCCTCGACATTGTTCGTGTAGCGGCTGTCCTGGTCCGCCGGCGCGAACAGGTCCTCGACCCATTCGATGCCATAGGCCTGAGCGAGATCGTCGCCGAAGCTGGCGTCGCGCGCATACATGCGCTTCTTAGTGAGCCCATTTGCGATCCTGTACCAGGACACCTCCGGATCGCCCTTCTTCGGCTTGTTGGCCTTCCAGATCGCCGACTGCTCATCGAGCGACGCCGCCGCGATGACACGCAACTGTTGCTCGTTCGGCATGTTGCCCTTCGCGATGCAGTCGAGCATGGCAGGCAGGATATTCGCGAGCAGGCGCAACTTGCGGACCTGCCGGACCGGCAGCGCGAGTGCGACGGCGATCGCCTCCTCGGTCCAGCCGAGGGCAACGAGGCGTTCGATCCCGCGCCATTGGTCGACGGCGTTGAGCGGTTCCCTGGCGATGTTGTCCACCAGGGACCGCATCACGCCATTATCGTTCGAGGGCTCGGCCACGAGGACCTCGATCTCCTCGATACCGGCGATGATGGCTTGCTGAACCCGGCGATGGCCGGCATCGATGATATAGCCATTACCGCCACCCGTTTCCGGAAAAATGACCGGCGGCTGGATGATGCCGACCGCCTTGATGGTCGCAAGCAGCAGTGCGTCGGCCTGGGACGTGGCCTTGGTCTGGCGCGTGCGGTCGGGATTGTCCTTCAGCGCGCGCGGATCGACTTTGGTGAGATGCATCACGGTGCTCCGTCAGAGGTTGCGGACGCGGCCCTTCGCCGGTCCTTTTCCGTCTTCTTCCCGAAGACACCCCCCGGCCTGCGGAGCGGCGGGATCGGCACAACTGCGGCGGAGCATCCCTGGCCGGATGACCGAGCGGGGCTCAAAGCCCTGCGAGGATGACGGGCTGGGATCGCGACCGCGGCACTTGAGCGTCAGCGCTGCCGGGCCTGCCGATCCGCGAGGTAACTCTTCTTTCCTCCTCCTCCTCCTCTCGCTTCTTGATTTGCCACCTTAATGGTGGCATACAGAGGCATGGAGAAGCGCCGTCCGACCTATGATCTCGAAGCGATCAAGGCTGCCTTCGGATCGGTCGACCAGCTCGCGATGACATCGTCGGCCTTGCGCGATGCGACGGCGCTGGGCTTCGACCGAGCCGGCGTGGTCGAGACGATCAGCGGGATCGAACGACCGATGTTCTACAAGTCCATGACGACCTTCGCCGATCACCGCATCTGGCAGGACGTCTATCATGTGCGGGCGCGGGGCCTGATGCTCTACGTCAAGTTCCAGGCCGACATCATCACCGAGTTCACGGTAATGTCGTTCAAGGAGAAATGACCATGGCGCTATCGAAGCAGAAGCTGCCCGAGACGATGGTCTCTCCGGAAACCGGGGAGACGCTGCGCCGCGATGTGCGTCCCTTCATCGTCAGCTACAAGGGCAAGAGCATCACCGTCGAGCTGCCGGGCTATTACCCGGAAAACGGCGACGAGGGCGTCCATGTCGGCGATGACATGGCCGTCACCGACATGGCCCTGCGCAATCTCAAGGAAGAGGTCGAAGGCATCCCGTCGCCGACCACTATCAAGCGGGTCCGCGAGAAACTGCGACTGTCGCAGCGCGAGGCCGGGGGCCTGCTGAAGGTCGGGGAGAACGCCTTCGACAAATATGAGCGTGGCCTGGTCGAGCCGAGCGGTCCGACCAGCCAGCTGCTTCGGCTCCTCGACCAGCACCCGGAGCTGGTCGAAGAACTGCGCGGGACGGCCGCCTAGGCGGCGATGGCACTGCCCTCTCCGCCCCTCTCGATGTCGAGGGCAAGCGCCCGCTCGATCTCCGCGAGCTGCCGCCGCTTGTCGGCGAGCTCATCGGCGAAGGCGAACTCGCCCTCGCCGCGCGCCTGATACGAGACAAGCCGCCTGCGTGCGTCGGCAAGGCGCTCGCAATAGCGCTCCCTCTCGGCCTCGAACTCATCGAGCGCATGTTCGAGGCGTGCGATGGCGCCGAGCGGCGTCACCGTCATGGGCAGGTTGATCTCCTGTTCGGAATTCGTCCGCAGCAACATCGTCCTGAAGTGATAGCCGTCGCGACTGAGGCGCTCGCCGGAAAAGGCGAGATCGAAGCCGCCAATCGACGCGATGATCGCCTCGCCCTCGTGCTGAAGCTGCACGAGCGTCAGGATCTCCTTCATCAACGCCCTGCCCGCCTCTTTGCGTTCGGCGAACTGTTTGTCGGTGACGCTCATCGCGAAGGCCTCGGCGGTGGTCGGGACAATGCGCTCGATGTCTTCGCCGATCTCGGCGATGCGACGGACCGAGACGTCGATGTCGCGCTCGGCGTCACGGATTTGCCGGCGCACCGCATGCTGGTCGTCGATATGGGCGGCCCGCAGGCGGTCCAATCGGGCGAGGTCGGCTTCAAGTCCAGCCTTCTGCATCAGCCGCTGGTCACCGGAGGCAATCGCCTTGGCCATGGCGAACTGGTTGGCCTGGCCCTCGCCGAGATCCTCGAGCCGGCGGATCGAGGTGTCGCCCGAGAGCGCGGCGGCGATGAAGCGTGCCTTGCGTTCGTTGTTCTGCCACATCGTCGCGTCGAGCGAGCCCTCGGTCGCATAGGCGTAGATATCGACTTCATCGTGCTGATTGCCCTGGCGGACGATCCGGCCTTCTCGCTGCTCGATTTGCGAGGGGAGCCAGGGCACGTCGAGATGGTGCAGCGCCTTCAGCCTGAGCTGCGCGTTGACGCCGGTGCCCATCGTCTCGGATGAACCGATGACAATGCGAACGCGGCCGGAGCGGATGTCGCCGAAGAGCCGCTGCTTCGTCTCGGATTTCCGGTAGTCCTGCATGAAGGCGATTTCGGCCGTCGGCACGCCGCGGCGAACGAGCTCATCCCGGACCCAGCGATAGGCGGAAAAGCCCCTGGTCTTCTCGACGCTGATCGTGCCGAGATCCGAGAAGATCATCTGCGCGGCGCCCGGTAGCTCATAGGGCTTGCCGTCCGGTTGCACATAGGTCTGCTCTCGCGTCTGCCGCCAGATCCGGAAGACGGTATCGATCATCCGGTTGAGCTTGTTGTCGGGCTCGTTGTCATTGTCGGCATCGACCAGGCGCAGATCGATCGCGGCATGGCGACCATCGGTGATGACCGAGAGCAGAATGTCGTCGCCGGGCTCCGGCGGCCGGTCGCGTTCCTCGATCGCCTTGATGCGGGCGTCGAGCTGGAGCTGATAGCGCTTGAATGCGCCGGTCGGCTTGGCGGTGACAATCTGGCGCCGACCGGTCGATATCGCCGGCACCTTCACGTACTGACGAAGATCCTCTGGCATCACGACGTCGGCGAAGGAGCGGAACATCGCGATCAGCTCGGGCACGTTGACGAAGCTGGCGAAGCGCGAGACCGGCTTGTATTTGCCGGAGGGCTGCAATTCGAGCTCGGTCGTGGTGTCGCCGAAGGTCGAGGCCCAGGCATCGAACTCATGCAGGCCACGCTGCTGCAGCGCCGCATGGTCCATCAGCCGCTGCACCGAGAACATCTCGCCGAGCGTGTTCGTGATCGGAGTGCCCGAGGCGAGCACCAGCGCACGGCCCGGATTCTTCGTCTCGATGAAGCGCGACTTCACATAGAGATCCCAGGCGCGCTGCGAGCCGTTGGGATCGACACCCTTCAGCGTCGACATATTGGTCGCGAAGGAGAGCTTCCTGAACTCCTGGGCTTCGTCGACGATGATCTGATCGACGCCAATCTCCGCAATGGTCAGGAGATCGTCCTTCCGCGTCACCAGCGCTTCCAGCCGCTCCTTCAGCCCTTCTTTGAGGCGCTCAAGCCGCTTGCGCGAGACGCGGTCATCGCTTTCCACCTTGGTGAGCAGTGTCTCGAACAGTTCGAGCTCATCCTGGATCATCTGCTGCTCAAAGGCCCAGGGCACACCGATGAAGCGGAACGCCGAATGCGTGATGATGATCGCGTCCCAGGTCGCGGTCGCGGCGCGCGATAGGAACCGGGCGCGCTTGTCCTTGGTGAAGTTCGTCTCGTCGGCGACGAGAATGCGTGCGGACGGATAGAGCGCCAGGAACTCGCGCGCCGCCTGCGCCAGGCAGTGACCGGGAACGACGAGCATCGCCTTGGCGATCAGGCCGAGGCGGCGTTGCTCCATGACGGCGGCGGCCATCGTCATGGTCTTGCCGGCGCCGACGGCGTGGGCGAGATAGGTCGAGCCCGCCGCGATGATCCGCCAGACACCGCGCTTCTGGTGCCCATAAAGAACGAAGGCGCCAGAGGCGCCAGGTAGTTTCAGATGGGAGCCATCGAATTTTCGCGGCGCGATGTTGTTGAAGCGGTCGTTGTAGACCCGCGCCAGGCGATCGGTGCGATCGGGATCGGACCAGACCCAGGTCTGGAACGCGGTCTTGATCTTGGAGAGCCTCTCCTTCGCCGCTTCCGTGTCGACGACGTTGAGCACGCGGCGCTCGCTGTGGCCGTCCTTCACCGTGTCGAAGATCTGCGGCACGCGGCTGTTCAGCGCATCCGCGAGCAATTCGCCGGCATGGCGCCGATCCGTGCCCCATTCCGAGGTGCCCGTCGCCATCCAGCCAAGCTGACGTGCCTCCACGGTCCACGACGCCAGTTCGGGCATATGGTGGATGCGGATCTCCGCGCCCATCGTCTCCTTGACGAAGGCGACGACGTCGGCCGCCGGAATCCAGGGCGCGCCGAGCCGGGCGGTGATTTCGGAGGGGCCGAGATCGCTCGGCTGGACGTCGAGCAGCGCGCGGACATTGCGCTCGAAGGGCGGATCGAGCGCCGCGGCGGCTTCGGCCGCCTTCAGCTTGTCGCGGACCGGACCAGAGAGATAGGCATCCGCCGTCTGCCAGGCCCCATCGGTGGGGTTCTGGAAGATCGCATCGCCGAGTTCCGCGATCACGCCGGCGACGTCCTGATGCAGCAGCTCGGAGATATGCTCGAGATCGACGCGGCCGCGTTCGTTGAGCACGACAGCGAGCGCGTCGGCCGCCGAGGTGATGACGGGCGCCGCCGGCGGCGCGATCACGCGCTCCGAGAAGATCGGCCCGGGCTTCGCCGTGTCGGTATCGAGATCGTAGGTTTCGATCGAGGCAACGAGCCAGCAGTCGGGATCGTCGAGAAAGGGTTGCAGGTTTGGCCGGCGATGAATCTCGCGGAGCTCGCCGCTAACCTCGTCCTCCGTGACCGACACGGTCGTGTGATTGATCGGACCGAAGTCGCGGACGAAGCTCGACCAGGCGATCCGCAGACGCACCTGTGCGTCCTTCCAGGGCCGATCTTGCTCCTGACATTTGAGCACCTCGCGGACGGCATCCCGGATCGGGATCAGCTTGCGAATGATCCTGACGTGCTTTTCGGGGATACCCTCGGCACTACGGCCCTTGCGGATCTGCACCGCGACGGGCGTGCCATCGATGAGCTGCATGAGGCCGCGGGCGTTGTCGACGAAGAAGCTGCCTTCGCGGATATGTCGTCCGGCGGCCGAGCTGGCATCATCGCGATCGTCGGCATCCGCCAGATCGAAATCGATCTCGCTCGGCTCGCCGTCATAGAGGGCTTCCGGAAGGAACAGGATGGCTGCACCCAGCACTGCGGCGAGATCCTCGCCGGGGCGCGGAAGGCAGGTATAGGTCTCGCCAAAAGGCCCCGAAGTCAGCGCATGCGTGCCGAGCACGAATTCCGGATGCTGGGCGAACCAGCGATTGACGCGAATGGCGCCCCCGTCCTCGCTCGCCGGCTGCACCTCGTCGAGATCGAGCCAGGCGAGATCGCCATCCGCTTCCGCGGGCTTGCGCTTGCGGAAGAAGAGGATGTCGACGACGACGTCCGTGCCGGCGTCAGCTCGAAAGCTGCCTTCCGGCAGGCGGATCGCGGCGATCAGGTCCGCGGATTTCGCGATATGCTTCCGCGCCGTCGCGTCGGCTTTGTCCATCGTGCCAGAGCTCGTGACGAAGACGGCGAGGGCGCCTGGCTTCAGCAGGTCGACCGAGCGCGCCAGAAAATAGTCGTGCAGCCGCAAACCCAGCGAACGATAAGCGCGGTCCGAGCGCACCGTGCGATCGGAGAAGGGCGGATTGCCGATCGCGAGATCGAAGGCGGCCGGCAGTTCAGTGCGGGCGAAGTCGCCATCAATGATCCGGGCCCGCGGCTGGAGCAGGCGCGCGATCCTCACGGTCACCGGATCGAGCTCGACGCCGGTGATATGGGACAGGTCGCGCAAGGCTTCCGGCATCAGCGCCGGGAAAAGTCCCGTGCCGATGCCGGGCTCGAGCACGCGACCGCCGCGCCAGCCGAGACGCTGCAGCCCCGCCCAGATCGCCCGGATGATGAATTCGGGGGTGAAATGGGCGTATTGCGTACAGCGGGCGAGCGAGGCGTAGTCGATCTCACTAACCGCATCTTGCAGCTCGGCGCCGAGTTCCTCCCAACTCTTGCGGAAGGTGGTCTCGCCGGGCCGGCGAAAGACGCCGTTGGCGAGATCGGACGCGGCGAAGCCGGTGAAGCGGATCAGGCTCGCCTGTTCCTCTGCCGTCGCATGCCGATCCTCCGCCGCGATCTCGACAGCCAATCGGATCGCCGCGATGTTGTCGCGGGCACGCGCCTTCCAGCCCTCAGCCAGGGCGCGGTCGCCGGCGAGATAGAAATTGCTGCCGCGCAAGCGCTCCTCGGTCGAAACCGAAGGAGCAAGCGCCTGCCTCGCCCCAGCCGGCGCGGGTTTCGGCGGCTCGGGATCGTCGTCGTCATTGGACTCCACCGTGAAGTCGCCGGCGAACGCCGTAACGCCGAGACCAAGCCCCGACGACAGAGCCGTGTTGCCGAAGAGGTCGATGGTGAAAGGATCGTCCTGCGCCATGAGAGATTCTCCTGGGTTGAAGGCGCGCGTCATCGGCCAGCCGGGCGCTGCCCGGCCGGAGCGATGATCGCGAGTGAGTTCGAGGAGTGGGCCTGAGCGGCCGGCGGTCAGCGGCGGATCAGGGAGACCGAGAGGCTGGCGTCGGTCATCGTGATCGTTAGATGGGTCGCCGTGGGCGAGCCCGTGATCATTTTCATGAGCATCTCGGCATCGAGGAACTCGATGCCGTCATCCCCGCCGAAATGCTGGCGCTTGTAGTGCCAGCAGTCGGGATTGGTCTTGGGATCGCACTCTTGCGCGTAGACGACGAGCGCACGCTGGCCTTCAGCGAGCTTGCCGTTGGAGAGCGCGTACACGCCCTCGTCACCGACGAGCCAGAGACCGGGCTTCTCGCCCTCGCCTGGGCGGAGGCCGTAATAGGGATTGCGGAAGCCGCCATTATTGAAGGCGTCGATCCGTCCGCGCATGATGATGGCGCGGATCTCCGTGACGGTGAAGGTGAACATCGCCGCCACCCGTCATGCTGCTTGTCGCTCGGGAAGGTAGCGCAGATCGACCGGCAGCTTGGCCGATATTTCCGCATCGGAGAGCTCGTCGAGCAGCTTGAAGTCTCGGGCCTGCCAGGAGGCGCACATCATGACGATGCGCTGTCCGTGCTGGGCGCTCGGAAAGCGCCCATCGGCGTAGCCGCGATAGGCGTCATGGGTGCTCGACCAGATATGCTCCAGCCGCTCTTCCCGCGTCATGGCCCGGACCGGGCGGGATTCACGCTCGATGATCGCGTCGCGCATCAACGCCGGCGAGGCCTTCGCGGCGAGATCGCAGTAGCCGTGGAAGTAGCGGACCCGGCCGTCGATCGAGAGCGTGAAGAAGATGCTGGTGATCGACCCGGTCAGGAATTCGCGCATCGAGAACATGCCCCCGCGCATCCAGAGCGGGGGCAGTACCGCGAGCATGTAGTCGTGCTCGGCCTGGCCGATCTCGAACCACTCACCGCGATAGAGCGCGCTGTCATTGCCCTCGAAACGGTTCGGGCGCTGCGTGTGGCGGTCGAACATCCGGAACATCTGGCGCCGATCGGCGACGCCCTGGAATACCTTGCGGGCGGGAGAGAGGTTCATGGCGGGCTCCTTCAGCCTCGTCGGGCCGGAGCGCGGCTCCCCGTCACGGGATCACCATCCTCTCTTCAGCCCTTCATGACCCCTCCCCTGCAGCCGCCTCTCCGTCCGGGCGGGTCAAGGGCCGGCGCAGCCGGGCGAAGCGTCACCCTTGAGGCGGTCGGCGGGAATGCGGCAGCCCGGTCCCCTTCTCTCCTTCCTTTCTCCTCCTGGTCGCTCGCCGTCGCCGCTTGCAAGCCGGCGTTCCAGTCGACCTGCACCGGTCGCAGGCGCTCAAATCCGCAGCCGATCTCGCGGGCTATCACCATCAGCCGCTGGGCGTAGGTCTCGCCCTGGTGGTTGTTGTCGGTCGCGGCAATCAACAAGGCCCCGGTGCGCCCCGCCAGCATACGGATCGCGGCGGCGGTCGCCGGCGACCATCCTCCGCCGGTGCTGAGATAGAGACTGTCGGGTCTTGTGCCCTCACGTGCGGCGAGGCTCATGGCGTCGATCGCGGCCTCGGTCACACAGAGGCGCGCCGCCTCAGGCGAGCCAAACCGGAACAGCAACTTCGCGCCACCGGTCGAGAAACCGCGCCACTCCCGACCGCGCTCCTCCCAACCGATGACCGCGCCGGCCTCGTCGCCGTGCGCTGCCCACATGCTGCCATACGGGCCTTCACGCAGGACATCCTGGCGGATCGCAGCCCGGATGACGGCCTCCGGCAGGAAGCGATCGTCGCGCAGATAGCACCACATCATCGAGCCGGGCCACGGTCTGCGACGGCTCGACCATCGCTCGAAGATAGACCGTACCGGTCTGGAGTCGCGCGGCGGCCGGAGCCAAGCTGGATCTCTCGGAACGAAGCCAACCAGTGCAGCGACACGGTCGAGGCCTTCGACGAAGGATACGCCGTTGAGATGTTCGACCAGGCCGAACACATCGCCTTTCGCATCGGACCGAGGATCGAACCAGCCCCGCCCAGCATGGATCACGATGACGATCGCCTCTCCGCGGCGATACTTGATCGCCTTGCGGCTGCTTTCCGGCAGGTCGATCGTGAAGCCCGCCTGCTCGAGCACCGCGGCACACGGCACGCGGACCCGCAACTCCTCCAGCTCATTCCGTTCCATGATCCTGCCGGCACGCGCTCGCGTCCGCCTTTCCTTGCCTGTTTCCTATCTCCACACCTCGCGGAGCGGCTTCCGGACGCCGCGAAGAGCAAAGGCGGCAAGGGCGCGCTAGCGGCGTGAGCTTCCCTTGCCGCCGCAGCTCGCAAGCGGCACTCCCGGAAGGAGAAAGGCCGGCTCAACGAGCCGGCCGGATTTCAAGGGGGTCGAATTCAGCGGAAGGCGGGACGGAGAATGGCCCGTCCGTCCGGAAGAGCGTGACCGGAACGCCGAGAACCCAGGCGAGCTGGAACGCATGGTTCTAGGCAAGAGCCCGATTGCGCGACCTCATGAAGGTTCCATCCGGGAGCGCGCCTATTCCCGCTCGATGGCTCGGTCGTGTCTAGCACGCCTCCGTTCCAGCCAGCGACCACGCGGCATACACTGCGGCGCCACTTCTATGATGCGCATCCACGCTCAACGTCGCGTCAGGGATGGAAGCCGGCGCGGGCGGTGACCCGCAGGGGCTTCGGCTTTGCCTACAGCCCGGCCCGACGGGAGACGCCGGACTCATCTACGTCTTTTGCGGCGCCTGCGCACTCGCTCGCGTGGTGTCTTTGGCTCGCCCGCGACAGTCCGCGCTGAACGACGCTCGCGCAATTGCGTCGCCACGACTTCAATCTCCGCGCCA
The DNA here is from genome assembly GCF_014764685.1 of Allobosea spartocytisi. Classification (NCBI taxonomy): domain Bacteria; kingdom Pseudomonadati; phylum Pseudomonadota; class Alphaproteobacteria; order Hyphomicrobiales; family Alloboseaceae; genus Allobosea; species Allobosea spartocytisi. Next base: position 87,790 of record NZ_JACXWY010000010.1, on the reverse strand, counting down.
GCAGCTGTTACGGCGTCATCGGAGAGGCAGTGCCCAGCAATCCAGCCATCGAGAAATTGCCTTATGGAGGGGGCGCAGCCGCGCTTGATGAAGGCAAGCACCAACGCCCAGTCTTTGGACCGGAACCGAACCATTCGCTCGATCAGGATGCTCGTCGCGCGCTTGCAGGCTAGGTCGAACTCACCATGTTCAAGCCAGAGCTGGTTGAGGAACTCGACGCAGACATTGATATGCGATCTCAACTCGGCGTTGCGCGTGCCCATGAAATTGGCAAGCGCTGCAAAATTTCCGAGATCTCGCGCTTGATCCTCGCGGATCGCCGTAAGCATCACGTCCGCATTTAAAGCAAGATGGCCGTGACGACGCCAAGCTAGACCGACAACCAAGTCGACATAACGGCGATGATTCACGATTCCCAGGTCAAGGGCAAATGAGAACACCACTTGCAGCCAGGCCCCTTTGGTCGAGCAAGCGGCCTCGCCATACTGTCGGAAATACATGTCTTCCGAAACAAGCACATGCTTCGCGTCCGCGAGATTGGCGGCGTCGAGAGCATGGGGTCCGAAGGATTGGTAGATCACCGCGGCAAGCTCGGAAGGTTCGTCAGGGATGCTGACCGGACGAATTTCGCAAGCCGCCTCGATGCGGGACATCTGCTCTTCGATGTAGCTTCGCCGCGCCACAGTCTCTTCGGCAGTATGCTCCTGCCGGATGAACTCGCCATTGTGCCAGGCGACGGTCATAGACGGCTCGGCACGCACCTCCTGCTCGTCTCGCACCGTTCGCAATTCGTCGATGACGGATTGCGGCACGATGATCGTTCCGAAGACGGATCTGAGGACGTCGAAGGCGTCCATCGTAGCGGCCGTCCAGGCGGTGTAGGTATCGAGGACGGCGCCGGTATCTCGATACTGCTCGATAAGCTGACGTGCGGCGACGCGCTCGACCTCTGTCCCATCGCAAGTCCGAATATCGAAATCGAGCGAGCGTATGTATTCGACGAACCCGACCGTACCACGGCTCCGCTTTGAAACGACGAAGTTGATCGGGCAGTTGTGGACGAGATACAGATCGGCAACCTTGCGGTTGCTTTCAGAAACACGCCGCACCTGCTCCAAGGCGGGCTGAATGTCGCCATCTTCCATCGTGACTGTGTAGAAGCCTGCGGCGTTGGGGAACCGCTTCTCAAAGTTCTCCATCACATCGTGAAGGGCGTGCAGGTACTTGTGTTTGATCGCTGTGACGCGCCAGCGGCGGATTTCGCCAAAACCCGTCGGCATCTCGAATTCGTCGCCGACCTTTCGGTCCAAAGCTGCGGCCGCGGTCGGGTGTGAAGGTCCGAGGACATCTTCGGCCGGCCGGTCCTTGCCCGCCTCGATAAGGAAGGCATGAACCTCGTGGCGATCGTTCTCCAGCCGAACCCAGGTATCGATGCCTACGATCTCGGCGCCAGGAATGTATCCATCTTCCGGATCCATCATGATCAGGCCGAAATAGCGCAAGCAGGCATCAGGATCGTTTTTTGCGGATTGAAGCACGCTATAGGCGTAGCGAAGCGCCTCATCCCCGTTCCCGGCCTTACGCATCACCTGCGCCAGAAACATCTTCTGCCCCGGCGAGCCGGCGACATTGTCGAGGTCGATCCCGTCGATGATCGGCTTGATTTCGTCTCCCCGGTCGAGACGATACAAGACCGAAAACAAGGCGATGTAATCGTCGAGATCGGGCCGCTTCGCGACAGCCTTCCTCAGAACGGCTTCTGCTTCAGGCAAAGCCCCGCGATTGAAGTGCAGCAATCCTTCCGCATGGAGATAGAACGGGAGTGCCCGCACAGCATCAGAAAGCCGCTCGAAGAATGACAGAGCCCGCTTCCGGATCGGGCTGTCGTTGACGAGAGCCTGCGCAAGCATTCGCAGTTCGTCATTATCGTGATGCTCTTCGACATGCCCATCCAGGAGATCGGCAACGATCGACCAGTCGCCACGCCGAGCGGCGTGATGCGCAACCATCTGCCGATCCGCGGCATGACTATCGGCATCGATATGTGCCAAAGCGGCGTTGAAGGCCGCGCCAGCAACCGACTCCAAACCCTCCCGGCGGGCGAAATCCGCGACGATGATGCTCGCGCGCGCGTCGCCGGCAACATCGCGGGCGACAGCGGCAATCTGCTCGGCACGTTCGTTGCGGTCAGCCACGCCGACCTTGATCGCGGCAAGCCTGCCGGTCGCCGCCATGATCGCCGCCTCGGTCGGCGGAAATAGCTCGGCATCTTCCGCGCAGAGACGCACGATATCATTCCATTCCGCCCGTGCTGCGTGGAACTGGAAGCGCAGCAAAACGGAGTCGTGATTCCGCGGCATTCTTGCGATGAGCTCGGCCGTCATCGCTTGATCGCCGGCGTCGAATGCGAGGACGACCGCGCGGGTGATGAGCTCGACATCGTCAGAGGCGAGGGAAACGCCCTGACGGGCGATTTCGAGACCGGTGCGCAGATCGCCGAGCGCCCGCAACGCGACGAGCAAGTTGCCGCAAAGGGCTGCATCATCTGGTTGGATGCCGGCGTCCTTGAGCCGCGCGCGCTCCCACTGGGCCGTCAGCGCCGCCGCCGCCGCTTCGAGACGTGTCCGGTCCGCTGGGGACAGAAGCTGGGTCCTCCGAAAGCGTTCGCTCGAGGAGATCTCGTCGATATCGGCCTCCGCGGCGAAACGGATGGCATGCGGGTCGAGGGGGTGTGCGTGCACGGTCTTCCGCGCAATCGACCACCATTCGCCGGCTGGCCTGCGCCGCCGGACGAAGTCGACGTAGCCGATCTGGACGGCAACGAAGTTATGAAGCGGTTGGGGGATGATGCTGAGCGGATCGCTGATGGTGGGGTCGAAACGCGCCGCCTGCACCAGATAGCCGGCAAGCCACTCGTTACGAGGATCTGCCCCGAGCAGCGGCGTTCCGAATGCGAGGAGCTCACGCCATTTCCCCTGTAACAGGAGCCCGAAAGCCTTGTTCGCAATCGCCTTCGGTTCGTCAGGCGCATGCTCATAGGAAGCCAGCAGCATGGCCGCAGCCTCTTCCTCCTTGCCCAGAGAAAGCAGGCAATGGCCGATATTTGCTTTGATGCGAAACAGGATCCGTCCAGAGGCCGAAGCCTTCACGCGCTCGAGCAGCTTTTCGAGCAAGGGCAACGCAGTCAGCGTCTTCCCGTCGTTGTTGAGGTCACGGTAGCCGTCGATTTCGGCATCGACCTGAGCCTCCATCGCACTCAAGGCGACAGTCGCATCACCTGGTGGAACAGCAAGCCCCCGCTCGACGATCAACGCCTCAATTCGCGAAAATCCCGCGTGCAGCTCAGAGCGGGTGTCGACCTGCACGCTGGAAATTTTCCGAGTTTCGTCGAGAAGCTCCTCGCTGAACAACCCGTAGGTGGGATCGAAGGCCTTGCGGGCTGCGGCATCCTCGCTGATTTTTTCTTCCAGCGTGTTCCAGCCCCAGACGAACACGCGGAGCTTTTTGCCCTCCTTCGCCAGCGCCTGCGTGATCTCGCGCGCAAGCTCCTGCATCGCGACATCATCGGGCGCTGTGGTGGTCATGTAATATTCCCTGAGCGGCGGCTTGAAGGTCAGGGCCTTCCGAACCTCGTCGCGCACCTCTTGCTCGGTTAGGAAATGCCCCTCGCTCTTCAGCTTGCACTGAATACCGACATGCCACTCGGCATCGTCGTTGCGGATCCCGAAGAGATCGACGCCGTTCTGACGCTGGCCCCTGCGGCCATTGCGTTGCACCGACGGATCATCGAGTAGACCGCGCCACAGCGCGACAGATGCGCGCTCGAAGGCCTGTTCGTCGGCGGGTTTGGAGATTTGAGTTGCGGCGAGGAGCGACATTCGTAGGCGTCAGAACAGGAGTCCGGGGTCGTCGAGCGGTTGTGCCAACACCCTCGGCACGCGGCTGTGGTGCACGATCCAATCTTGCGTCTCTACGCTGATCCAGCCGGCGACCTGCAAGAGGGAGGCATAGTCCGCGGCGAGGTGGCGATCGAAGATCGGCTCATGATGCGCAATCCGGTTGCGGAAGGTGCGCAGGTAGTCGAGCGGCGCATGCGCGGCCTTGCGGCTCAGCCGCGCGCACGGGAACGCTCGAAAGACCCCGGCGCGCCAAATGGTCATGTCGTAGTTGGCCTTGCCGTAGCCTTGAAGACGACCGCCCGGCCCGAGCAGCGCGACCCAGAAGCCGAACGACAACGCCGCGACTATGTGAGGTGGATCATCGGGATAGCCGTCACGGCGGAGATCGGCGCGCGCTGCCGAAACCCTCGTGGTCGTCCCCAGATCAAGGCCGGCAGCCGGATTGTCATACCAGTCCGTGCCGTAGCGCGCCGAAAGCTCGCGATGCATGGCATTGCGGAGCGCGACCTCCAGCCCCTGCAGCGGGCCATAGAAGGCTGCGCTGACGGCCGTGTTCCAGGTATAGACGCGGACCGCCTTCTGGCGATCACCAGCAGCATGAGTGACATAGGTCGCCATGCGCTCCGGAGATAGCGATGTCTCCAGGGCATCGATGACGGCATCGCTGTACGAGAAGGCGTTCTTGACCACTGCCCCCCGGTCAACCATATTGTTCTCCGTAAGCCCTGGATCCGCCTCTGCCATTGGCATGCGCCCGGGGCTCAGCTGTTTCTACGGCGCTTTTCTCCCGTAAACTCTGTGTCACGCCGCAGCCTCCTTCGAGGCAACGGGGGATTTCGGCGACCTGTAGCCGCGCTTGGCAACGGCCTTGCGCGCCGCACGGGCGGTCTCCTCCGCCTCGCGAAAATCCGGCTCGAGCGCCTGCAGCTTCTTCACGAGACCGGTCAGATCGTAGGTGTTGCTGAGCTTGCCACCGTTGCTGGCGCGCCGCTCGATCCGCTGAACGAGCCCCTCACGCTCCAGCTCGGCGATGTAGCGCTGGATCTGGCGCTCGCTCAGGCTCAGGCGCTGTGACAGGGTCTCCTTGCTGGGAAACGGCTTGCGCTCCTTGTCCCACCAGAAGTCGCAGAGCTGCAGCAGCACCGCGAGTTGGGTCGGATTCAGGTTCAGCCGACGCTGGGCGCGCAACAGCAGAGACGGCACAACGCAGAAGCCTAGGTCCATCACCGCCTGGCCCCATTTTTCAGCCGAAGCTTTCTTTGATGCTTTCGCAGCCGGCGCGGAGCTCTCTTCGGCCGGCGGTTGTTCGGTTTCGGTAGTCATGCTAAATCTCCGGTTGGCTGTTGAACCAACAGATGCAGGCAGTTACGGCAATCCGCAACATCCAGCAAACGGACATACTTGACGCCTCCAAGTGGACATAGGTGACCGTAGGGGTTACGACAAGAGCGTCTCCTAAAGAAAAAAGAAAGATGCATCGTTCAATCCGGACTAAGGACGATGCGGATAAACGAGTAACGCCTTACACCCGGTCAGCGATGTCTAGTGGGAAGGGGTGTTTCGAAATGGCCCCGTTACCGGAAATCCCGTGTTCTCACCCTGATCTCATGGATATGACCATAGGGATCGACCACATTCCGCGCCTTCGGCATGCCGCGCGGATCAGCCGTCGGCGAGCCATGATGGGACTCGTCGCCGCGGCCGTGCGGCTGCGGGAAAGCCGAGCCCCGCGATCCAACGCTCGCGAACTTCGCCGAAAGGTCGAAGAGATGGCGCGCGATCACATGCACGACCTCCCCCTCGGCCTGGACGTAGCCGCGGATTTTGGCGACGCTGGTCTCGTCCTCGATGGTCATGAACATCACGCCCTTCGCCGACCCGGCCGTTGCTGCACCAGCACGAGGCCGGCGCGTCGACCTGACGCCGGTCCCGGTAAGCGACCGCCTCCATGCAGGTCAGGATGCGCCTGCGCGCGAACTCGTCGCGCAGGAAAGCGCGCCCGCAAGGGCTGCAAAGTCGCTCAACCGGATTTCGCTTTGGATCGACTTCGAGGTTTAAAAGGCGCTGGCTTGATTTCAGCCGTGGGCTTGCGCGGGCGATTTCGCCGCAGCAGGCCCCTGGCTCCTGGCGAGCTGGGAACGGGCCTTGGCATAGCTCGGGGCGACCATCGGATAATGAGCCGGCAAGTTCCATTTGTAGCGGTACTGGGCGGATGTTAATCCGTACCGCGTGCTAAGATACCTCTTCATCGACTAAAAGCGTTTGGCGGAAGGTCCGCAGGTTGTCATGCGTCGCACTCATGGCCAGGCGGCTGAAGTTCGAGACGGGCGGCTCGGCTGGTTCCTTTGACCTGGCTGCCGATCCCGACGAAATCGAACAGTTCCACCTTTGCCGCCTTGACGCCTAAGGGACAGCCATGCGACTAGCACAATGGCAGCTGCGAGCGCCCAGGGATCGAGCCTCCATCTCAATGGGGATCTTCTTCCTGGTAAGCGTCACGACGGCCTGCGCCGAACCGGCGACCGAGCCTTGCGCCGCGGCACACCTGCCGCCGGCACAGGCGCTACATTGTGGTCTCCTGGCCGAACGTGAGGATGGCGCCGCTCGCCGGGACACGAGAAGGGCCGCGTTCTGGTACGAGCAGGCCGCTGCTGCGGGCAGCGCCGAGGCAATGAATAACCTCGGGCGCCTCCTTGCCTCAGGCACTGATGACTTCCCAAAGGACACGGCCAGGGCTCTTTCGTTACTTCGCCAGGCGGCGGAGCTTGGTGAGCCCAAGGCAATGTACAATCTCGCGCTGCTGCATGAGAGCGGCGACGGAGTGGCGCGCGACCAAGGTATGGCGCTGGACTGGTACGAGCGAGCCGCTGTGCTCGGGCATGCACAGGCCCAGAATGTTGTCGCTACAGCCTATTTGTATGGCGCAGGACGACCGAAGGACCGGGACCGCGCCATACGCTTTCTGTTCTCCGCAGCGGGACAGGGCAATGCGTCCGCCGCGTTCCATCTCGGTGGGCTTTTCGCCGCCGGCGATGGCGTGCTTCAGGACGATGCGGAAGCCTACAAATGGCTGACGATTGCCCGTGCGCTTGGCGACGACTCGATCATGCTGATGGCTGATGAGGCCATTGGCCCGCTCGAACAACGCATGTCGCCGGGGGATGTCGAAGACGCGGTCGCGCGCGTGAAGGCGTGGCGCCCCGTTCGGCCGCGCCGCTAGGACGTAGGTGCTGGACGACCTCTCAGCCGTATGACAGACACGAAGCCGGTCCGCGGATCCCGGCGGGCGCCGAGCTCCAATTCCCCGACAGCACGGCCCGGTTCCTCGGTTACGATCGGTCTGTCATCCTCCGAGGGATACCACACGACCATGTCCCAAGGGATTGTGAACATGTTCTCGCGGCAGTGTGGGCACGTGATGGCGGGTGTCCCCGCGATGCACGTAAACCCAGCGCCGGGGCGCAGGTGGGGAAGAAAATAGCCATCGACCGCGACGACCTGCCCGGCAAGTGCCTCGACCTCGGGTGCAAACCGGGTGCGGCCGATCGCGCCGGCATAGAGATTCTCCAGGTCGAGTACCGGCGGTGCACCAGGCGAGACCGACCTCCCAGCTACTGTGCGAGGCACGAGTGCGCAAGCGAAGACACCAAGGGCGAGTTGGCGTCGCGAAAGACCGCTACACGCCTCTCGGCGCGGGTCACCAGATCCAACGAAACGCTGAGACCATCTCATGACATCATACTCCCGGGTCTGGGTTACCATTTCGCAAATGGGCTGCGGAGCGTCCAGGCGGTGGTGCCGACAGGAGATCGAGTAGCCATGGTTTCCCCCCGATATGCGCGACAATCCGGTCAGGGGGTACAGATTCTACGCCGGCCGGCACCTCGCGTTCGAACTCCTCGAGCCACACTCGAGCAGACGGAATCAGATGGTGCGCGGCAGTCACCTCGGGGTGACAGCGAACCGCCTGAAGAAACCTGGGGGCCATTCGGCATGGCCGGCCGCGTGAACTGGCTCGTGGCGAAAAACCGGACCACGAACACCTGAAGCCAGCGGTTGATGGTGGCGAAATCGTAAGCCCTCCGCGCGCTCTCAGGGTGTTCAGCGGCTCGGTCCCCTCTTCCACATCCTTCCAAGCGTTCAAAGCCAGGTAGGCGACCTTCGACGGCCGGAAGCCGTAGCGGGCGGCGTAGTAGATTGAAGTCCTGCAGCGCGCAGGGGCCGATCGTGGACTCAGTCGATTGCACCTTGCCCGCTTCGTCGGGCAGCTGCCCCGGCCATAGCTGACCACCGAGGACAACCGCAGCAAGCCAAGCCGGCCAGGCCACGAAATCCGTCAAGCGCTCGAGCAGAGCCGACCACCGCCGCAACAATGATCCCGGACGCTGATAAGGGCCGGTTGACGAGCCAACGAGGGCCTTGAGAGCGCAACCGCGCCCCTCGCAGCCCGGTGCGAGCGCCGTGGCACCCGAAAAGGGGCACGAGCTCAAGGGCCGGCTTGCATCCGAGACTCTCCCTAAACATAGACGTTATGCGTCGCGGCTGCCGAGCTTGGTGCAGGCCAGGACACCACGTGCGGTGTCGGCCAAGAGTTCCTCCGAGAGACGAAGCAGCATCTCGACACGTGCATCGCTGAGTCGATAGCGCACGAAGCGACCCTCTTGGCCACGCCGAACCAAGCCGCAATCGTAAAGGCATCCCAGATGGTTGGAGACGTTAGACTGAGCGAGGCCTGTTGCCTGCACAATCTCGGACACGGTGAGCGCGCCGGAGCGCAGCGCCTCCAGGATCGAGAGCCGCGACGGGTCGGACAACCCCCGGCACAGCTTGGCCATGTGCTCGGCCTTCCGGCGCAGAGCCAAGGGGCCCCTCTGGCCAAGTGAGCTTTCGCCAACTCGCGCGGTGTCTGATACGATCACTGTCATGCTCGGTAGCTGTCCGGATGCGGGATTCCTGACCTACGATCCCAGCATTGGGGTGATGACCTTCTCGATCTGCTGGATCGTCAGATTGCCTGGATGACGCTGCCCGTTGATGAAAAACGTCGGCGTCGAGTTGACCTTGAACTTCTCGGCCGCGCGTTGTTTAACCGCGTTCACCGCGTCATAGAGCCTTTGGTCCTTAAGGCAGCTCTCGAACTTCTCCTGCGAGAAGCCGGCTTGCCGCACCATGCCCTGCAGCGCCTCGAGCGGCTTGTCCGAGAATGCCCAAGCCCTTTGCTGGTCGAACAAAAGGTCGGTGATCGGATAGTATTTGTCCGCTCCCCCGCATCGCGCCAGCATAAAGCCCGCGGTCGCGAGCGGGTCGAGCGGGAATTCGCGCAGGATGAAGCGCACTTTACCCGTATCGATGTAGCGCTTCTTCAGCTCCGGGTACGTATCCTTGTGGAATGCTGCGCAGTGCGAGCAAGTCAAGGAAGCGTACTCGATGATCGTCACCTTGGCGTCGGCGGGCCCAAGTGTAACGTCACCGAGCGGGCCGACTTCGCCGAGCTCCTGAACCGACGCGTTCTGTGCGAAAACGGGGCCGTGCGGCAGCGGGGCCAGCACGCAGGCCGCCATGAGCCCAACCAAATGACGTCGCGTTCTCACGATGGTTCTCCGATGCTGTGGGCGTTGGCAGCTTGTTCGATCACTCGCACGCTGCTCTGCCGCAGCGTCGCGTGTTCTCGACGGCTCGGCGCAGGCTCTAGGCCGCCGGCGCCCGCGATAATGTCTTCGTTCAAGATGAAGGTTGAAGTGCCCGTGATGCCGAGCTTGTCAGCAAGGGCCGCATTCTCGTGGAGGACCGTGCTGATGGCTCCAGCCTGTATGTCCTTCTGGAGCTTCGCGACGTCGGCCCCGAGTTCCTTGGCGAGGGCAAAGGCCTGATCCCCACTGGCGCGCCCGCGCGTCTCCATCAGCTTGTCATGAAACATTCGCATTTTATCTGGGGGAAGCTGGAGCTTGGCAGCTACTGCTACTCGGCTAGCTTCCACCGAGTCCGGCCCAAGGACCGGAAACTCCTTGAGTACACCGCGCAGCCTCGTGTCGCCCTTGATCAGGGCATCGATGTCGCCCTTTGCTTTCCGGCAGTAGGGGCAATTGTAGTCGAAGAGCTCGACGAGAGCGACGTCGCCCGCAGGAGCGTCGACCACGGCGGGCTGGCTGTGGCCAACTGTCGGCCCAAAGGCAAGCACGCTGAAAAGCACAGCGCGAATCATCACAGCCGCATTCACCAGCGCCGATCCTTTCCTATGTTATCATTATATTTCCTATTGATGATATGAAAGGCGGCGCAATCATGCAACCGACAGCCCTTATGCGGTTTGCCGTTCCCTCGGCCGGGCTGTCGTTGCCAAATAAACATCGGTCATCCAGGGCGGCTCCAGCGAGCCTTGTCCCTGAGGTGCCTCTAGGCGGCGCTATCGCCGTCGCCACCACCATCATGTACATCCGCATCTTTGTTATCGTCGCCGCTCTTAATTCGTCGGCGGCGCCGGCTGCTCACACCCGCCGCGGCCATAGCGGGAGTCGTCGCGCGGACGGTATTGCGCGCATGCCTCCTACACCGGCATCTGGTAGCGAAGCCCGTAGCGGCTTTGAAGCCCCGCGACACCATCAGGTTTGCTGCGGTATTTCGTGCTCCCGATGCAGTGGTAAAGAGCCCCTTTTTGACAGGCTTGCCGCGGTTCGATGCGCTTTCAGATGCGTCGCGTTGCTGATGATCCGCTCAGGTTTCGGCCCTTCGCCCGCCAACCCGGCGAAGATGCGGTCGAACACGCCCAACCGGCTCCAGCGGACGAAGCGATTGTACAACGTCTTGTGTGGACCGTAGCCCTGGTTGCGTCCTTCCCTTGCAGGCAATGCTCAAAGCGATCCAGTTTTAAGGGCTCAGATCATTCACAAACAGACGGCTCACCCTTGAGCTGCTTTCACGCCAGAGCCACAACGGCCTCCGATCTCTCCAGCCGGCCGGGAAGGGCTGCGGATGGAGCGTCGGCCAGATTGTCGATCTGCCGTTGCACCTGGGCGATAACATGCCGGGAGAACGGGCCGAGATGCAGGTAGAGCGCCACCATCATCAGCACATAGGGCAATGCTTGACGATTATTGGCGAGGCAATCGAGCACGGTCTTCCAGAACTCACGCCGTACGTCCCCCTTCGCGACCGTCATCCGCCAGAACAGGCGCCAGGATGATTTCAGCTCCTGCCATTCCATTGACTGGGGCAGTTCCAGCCGGCGATGGGTGCAGTCGAGCATCCGCCCGACCCGCCGAACGCGGCCGAAGAAGGCGCTGGGCGCATAAACGGCCTCCAAGACCGCTTTATAGTCCGACAGAATGTCGCGGCGCGGGCGGCTGGTCACGAAGTTGAGGCCGGCGGTACATTGGTCGCCCAGCCCTTGCGAATGGTCTGCATCATCGGGAAGTGTGAGGCGGCCTTCACGGTCCAGGCGCCGCGTCAGCTGGGTATTTGGCAGGGCATAGAGAAGGCCGACCATGCAGATCGGGATCGCGGTATCCTCGATGCAGTCGATCATGCCGCGCGCGACGCTGCCCTTTTCGCTGTCGAAGCCGAGGATGAAACCGGCGTTCACGAAGAGCCCCGCCTGGTAGATCTTGTGAACGCTCTCCGCCAGGCTGCGGCGGGTGTTCTGCTTCTTTTGCGCCGAGACCAGCGTATCGGCGTCGGGGCTTTCGATTCCGACGAAGATCGTGAAGAAGTTGGCTTCGCTCATCGCCTGCATCAAGGCGGGGTCGTCGGCAAGATTGATCGAGGCCTCGGTCGAGAACTCGAATGGGGAGTTCTTCTCCCTCATCCAGTCCGTGAGAGCCGGTAGAAACTGCCTCAGCGCCTTCTTGTTGCCGATCAGGTTGTCGTCGACGAAATCGACATGGCCGCGATAGCCGAGCGCGTGCAGGGCATCCAGCTCCGCCATGACCTGCGCGTTGGTCTTGGTGCGCGGCACGCGTCCGTAAAGCTCGATGATGTCGCAGAACTCGCAATTGAACGGGCAGCCGCGCGAGAACTGCACGCCGACATGCAGATAGTTTTTGAAGGTCAGAAGGTCGAAACGCGGCGTCGGGCTCTTGGTGACGTCGGTCTTGCCCATTTCGGCGCGAAAGACGCCGCTCGTCGCACCACCCGTCCAGGCGGCGACGAAATCGGCCATGATCTCCTCCGCCTCCCCAAGTACCTGAAAATCGGCGGCGGCGTAGATATCCGGCGTCGAGGTCGCGTCAGGCCCGCCGACCACGACGGGCTTGCCGCGCGATCGGCACATCTCGATGACCGCCAGGGCACCGTCCTGCTGCGGCAGCATGCCTCCGGTCATGACGAGATCGGCCCAGTCGAGATCGCCTGCACCAAGCTCCTCGGTGTTGAGGTCGACGAGCCGGACCTCCCATGTCGTCGGGAGCAGGGCCGCGACGGTGATCAATCCCAGCGGAGCGGCAGGATGGCGAGCTCCGGCGAGCGCGCATGTCGCCTTGTAGTTCCAGAAGGAGTTGGCGTTGAAGGCGGGGTAGATCATCAAGATCCGATTGCGGGCGGTTTGCATGCCGGCTCCTTCTCTGTGCGGCGCAATACGGCGCGCGTGGCCGGTGACATTGAAACAGCGGGCACTCCGTGGCGCCGAAGAGCTTGAGAGGCCCGGGGCCGGATCGATCTTGCCGAATGTGCTTCAGACCGTGCTCCAAACCCGTATGTGAGCATAGCCTGATGAAACGGCTCTTCAGGCTTCCAGGAATTCGCATGGCAATGGCCGTGCCAGAACAGCGAAATTTCGCGACGTGCGCGCTGTACGGGGTTTAATGCCGTCCCACTGCGAAAGCGCCGCTCGAAGTTGGCACGAAAACGCGAGGATACCTCCAAAAACTAGAGCTAAGCTTGGCTCGGTTGAGAACGAAACCGATCTACCCTCAATCCCAGGTCTCCTGCCGAGAGATGCTAATTTTGGCTTAATCTCGCCGGCTCAAGAGTTATAGTGCGCGGGGCGGCAGCCTAGTTCTGCAGTTTGCCACCCATACAGGACGCGATTTCTGGCTTGAACCAAAACGACAAAAATGTGCCGCAGGTGGCGGGACGTTTTCGAGCCGGAGCCGTACGCTTCGGAGGCGCGGCACTTGTGTTTGCGACTGAGTACTTGAAATCGCCTTCCAGACCCGCCTTAAGACTGCGCAAGGCGCTAGTAGCTTTCGTCATGACTGCGGCACTGATTTCCGTTGCTCAAGCTCCCGTAGTCGCAGGGGAAGGTGTGAAGCCGATTGCCGTCATCGAGCTTTTCAGCAGCCAAGGCTGCTCGGTATCACCGCCTGCCAACAGCTTGCTGGACACGCTTGCGGACGATCAGAATCTTATCGTGCTCTCGCTGAATGTCGACTACTGGAACTATCTCGGCTGGAAGGACACTTTAGCCGAGCCGGTCTTCACAAAGCGCCAGAAGGCCTATGGAATGAGCCGGGGCGATCGCCAAGTTTATACCCCACAGGCCGTCATCAACGGTCAAGTCCATGTTATCGGAAGCGACAAAAATAAGATCCTGGCGGCAATCGCGAAGGCACAAACTGATTCTGCCGCGCCCGACCTAGGGGTCATACTGCGGCATGTTGGGAGCCGGATCGCAATTGACGTGAAGCCTTCGCTTGCGATGACGCAAACCAAGCCGCGCGCGGAGATTTGGGCATTCTGGGTGCGCCGGCGGGTCACGGTCTTGATGGAGAGTGGTGAAAATTCGGGTAAGACGGTGACCTACCGTAATGCCACGCGCCTTGCGTTAAAGATCGGCGATCTCAAGCTCGCAGGCAACGAGCCATTGCTCATAGACCGCCCCGCTAATGCACGCGACGCGGACGCATTGGTGGTGCTTGTTCAATTGCTTACGGATGCAGGACCGGGCGCGATCCTTGGCGCTGCCGAAATCGCCTCGTCTCAAACAACTGCGGTTCCGTAGCGAGGTCGCGCTGATGTTGCTGCAAAACTGCGCGAAGGCCGGCATCCAGTCAGTTCTCCATATCATCCCTGAGTAAAATTACGGCCTGCCAACGCCTCGATAAGAGCGCAATCGCTGACGCCGACGCCGCTGGAACACGCCTTTGCAATCCGTTGGAGCTCGGCTTCAAGAGAGCCCAGGTGGCCGATCTTGCAGCGGACCTCTGCCAGATGGCCGGCAGCAACGGTATGGGCTTCGCCGCAGGCTAGTTCGGGGCTCTCAGAGAGCCGCAGTAAAGCCCTAATCCCTTCTCCGGAAAAGCCAAGATCCCGCGCATGCTTGATGAATGCTAGGCGTTTGAGATCGCCCTGAGCGTAGCGACGCTGATTGCCGCCCGACCGCGTTGGCCTCGGAAGTAGGTTGATCCGTTCGTAATATCGTATCGTCTCAACCTTGACACCAGTGTCTTCGGCCAACCTTCCGATCGGCAGCGAACAGCGAGGCACCTTGCTCTCACGCATCTCTCTGTTCCCCAAAGCAACAGCGCCGATCAGAATTGGGAGCCAGAGCGCGATAGTGAAGAGACATGGCGCCACCGGCAGCTGCTACGGTTGAACGTCCTATTTTCGTGTTGCCCGAATGGCCTCTTCCAACGGCTTTTGACCAACGGCACCGACCATAAGCTGATTGCCGACCACGAATGATGGGGTACCGGTCACGCCCAACCGCTGCGCGAGATCGAGATTCGTATAGATCTGCACTTCAATCTCCTTGGTCGCCGCAACCGATTTCAGGCGTTGGGTGTCGATCCCAAGTTTGCCAGCCACTTGTAAAGCCCTCGAACCATCGATGCGGCCTCGAGAATCCATGAGACGTTTGTGGAACTCGCCTGCCGTGGTCTCGCCGGCCACTTGCTTCACGGCTAGGCCGACCTTCGCCGCTTCAACCGAGCCCGGTCCCAAAACGGGCAGGTCCTTCAACACGACCCTCAGCTTCGGATCGCCGGCGACGAGAGCAGCGACATCGGGAGCGGCGCGCTTGCAGTAGCCGCAGTTGAAGTCGAAGAACTCGACCAGCGATACGTCGCCATTGGGGTTGCCCATGACGATATCGCCTTTTGACTCCAGCAGTGCGGATCGCTCAGCGAGGAGTGCCGCGGACTTTGCCTCGGCCTCCGCCTTTTGAGCGCGAAGCTGCAGTTGGGTCAGGGCTTCCTCGATGATCTGCGGATTTTCGAGGATATATTCGCGGATGATCGTCTGGATCTGGCCCCTGTCGATTTGCTCGGCGTGACTGTTTGAGGCCGAAGCAATCGTTCCGAAGAGCAGCCCCGCGAGGTACCCAAGCTTTCGGCCCACCAGCTTTGATCGAACTCTGCCTCCGGAAGGAGCGCGTTGCATCAATATCATTCTGTCCCTGAATTCGTGTGGCTCATCACCCTGATTCACGACCATAGTGGGGCGTCCGCCGGCGCGCAGTTTCGCCCCAACGAGCGCAACATCAGCACGGGATATCGAGGCTGGCATCGCGCTTCTCGCGAAGGGCAACGAACTCACTTTTATCGGTGCCATTGCCGATATGAATGTTTGCGCGACGCTACGCTCCGACCGTGCTTTGCCAAGCAGGAACACGTCGCCCGCCCGCGCCATAATCATGGCACGCGAACAAATCGACATCGTCGGCTCTATCGAGGATATGCTTGATCGATTGAATGAGCGCGCCGGCGTTGCCGCGATGGAAATCGCATCGTGCGGTACCGGAATCGGGCATGAACAGCGTATCGCCTGTGAATACGGCGTCACCGACGACAAAGCTTAGATGATCAAAGGTGTGGCCCGGTGTAGCGAGCACCTTGATCGTGAAGTCTCCGAGCGGGAGTTCTTCGCGGTCTGCCAGGAACCTGTCGAACCGATCGAGCGTGCCAAAGCGGGGTTCCAAGCCGTAGACATCCGCGATTGCGTTAGCGACCTCGCCAACGCGATCACCGATCGCGATTGCCCCGCCCAAAAGCCGTCTCAGCTCGGAGGCCCCGGAGATGTGGTCGTGATGGATGTGGGTGTCGAGGATCCAGTCGAGCCGCAATCCTCGCTCTCGCACGAAGCTCGGAATAAGCTCGACTGGCCTACAACTGGTGTGCCCCGAGGCGGGATCGAGGTCAAATACTGGATCGATCACTGCGCAGGCTTTGGATCGAGCGCACCAGACGTCGGGTTTCATAGACCTCCTCCTGCGTCATGGGGACGAGGCTCTCGCCTCAGCCCTTGGGCTGCGGCACCACGCGCAAATAGGGCTTGAGCTCCTTCCAGCCGGCCGGAAACTTCTCCTTGGCGGCCTCGCTGGACAACGATGGGACGATGATCACGTCGCCGCCCTGCTGCCAATTCGACGGGGTTGCCACGCTGTGCTTCGCTGTGAGCTGAAGTGAATCGATCGTGCGCAGAATCTCATCGAAGTTGCGTCCGGTGCTCGCCGGATAGGTCAACGACAGCTTCAGCTTCTTGTCGGGTCCGATCACGAAGACCGAGCGTACCGTCATCGTGTCGCTGGCATTGGGATGGATCATCCCGTACAGGCCGGCGACCTTCCGATCGGAATCGGCGATGAGCGGGAAGTTGACGCGCTGGCCCTGCGTCTCCTCGATATCATCCTCCCACTCGCCGTGATTGGCGAGCTCATCCACGCTGAGCCCGATCACCTTGACGCCGCGCTGGTCGAATTCCGGCTTCAAGCGCGCAACATCGCCGAGCTCGGTGGTGCAGACGGGGGTGAAGTTCTTCGGATGAGAGAACAACACTGCCCAGGAGCCCTCAATCCAATCATGAAAGCTGATTGCTCCTTTTGTCGTTTCCGCGGTGAAGTCCGGAACGACGTCGCCGAGTTGCAGTGTCATGGTCGTTTCCCTTTCCTGTTGGGATTGGCGATGGTGGTCTGACCGTGGTCAGCCTCGGGTTAGTTTCCAGCAGGGGCAATCGAACACGCCCCGGCCGAGAAACCTCATTTCTGTCGGATCAGGCGCGACGAATTCGCCAGGATGCCGATATCAGGATCGCCTGGAGCGAAGCCGCCAGGGTCCGATGGGATTATC
Organism: Allobosea spartocytisi; assembly: GCF_014764685.1. Lineage (NCBI taxonomy): Bacteria > Pseudomonadati > Pseudomonadota > Alphaproteobacteria > Hyphomicrobiales > Alloboseaceae > Allobosea > Allobosea spartocytisi. The sequence goes on along the minus strand of NZ_JACXWY010000010.1, from coordinate 70,893 downwards.
CCGAAGGCCGCGAGGGAAAGGCCCGCCAGGTTGTAGAACGCGGCGACATTGATCTTCACCACGGCCATGGTTCGCCGCGCGATCCTGAAGCAATCGGCCATCAAGCCCCAATCCTCGCGCATCAACACGATGTGTGCAGCCTCCATGGCAACATCCGTCCCGCCGCCCATGGCGATGCCGACGTCGGTTTGCGCCAAGGCAGGCGCGTCGTCGGCCATCTCCGACCATGACCACGCGATGGCCTTTGGCCTGCAATTCCCGGACAGCGCGGATCTTGTCTTCAGGCAAAAGGTTTGCCTGGAAGCCGATCCCGAGCGGACTGGCGATGGCAGCCGCAGTCCGTTCGTTGCCTCCGGTCCGCAGTTCGGGGCGTTGAATGCCGAGCTTCCGGATTTCATCGATGGCCGTCGAAACCTCCGGCCGCACATTATCCATCGCAGCCAGTATGCCGCTGGGTGGGCCATCGATCGCCATGATCAGCAACGTCTTTCCTTCGGATTCCCGACGGGAGACGATCGGGTGACCATCGTCGATGGGAACAAGACGACGATTGCCAATCACGACCGTCTGGCCTTCAATCACAGCACGGATGCCCCTGCCCAGCAAGGCTTCAAATCGCTCAGGTTCGCCGGGGCGCGGGTGCTGCTCGCGCGTAAACGCGGACCGCCTCGGCCAGCGGGTGTTCTGAATGGCGTTCCGCCGTAGCGGCGAGCCGCAGCAACGTCGCCTCTGCGGCTCCGTCGAGCGATACGACATCAGTGACCTTGGGCTTGCCGGTGGTCAGTGTGCCGGCTTTATCGACGAGCACGACGTCGGCGCTCTTGATCGCCTCGACATACTTGCCGCCCTTGATCAGCAGACCGCGCTTCGCCGCTGCGCCGATAAAGCCGAAACCCTTCGTGGCGTTGAACCACTTCACGGTGCCAGTCGCCATCGTCGCATCTCCTAAAAAAAGGCGCGCCATCGTCGCAGGATGCTGGGATTGCACAATCCGGCGGTTCGCGAAGGCGACCACCGGAACATGATGATCGGACCATGCCGTTTTCTTCGTTGAACGATCCTATCGACGTCGCCCGCGCGCATGCGGCGTTCGATCTCGTTTGGAACGAGGTGAGACCGAGTGTTCCTGACGGCGATCAGGAGCGCGAGCGGACGCGCGTTGCCTCCCTCGTCGCACACTTCGCACATGTCGCGCTCGACGAGGCCGACCTCGTGCGCCGAACCCTGGATCGATACCGGAAAATGGTCGAGTAGCCACCAGCGGTCGGGAGCCGCATTGCGACCGATGTCGGCGCGGAAATGTCTCAGGCGAGCAATCGAGACCTCATGGGCTGATCATTGTGGATAGCTCTCTGGCCGTGGCGCCGATCGATTTTCGGACCCGGTCCGGCTCAACATCGCGATGTCCGTCGCGATCAATCGCCTGCTTGTTCTCAGTGACAGCGAGACAGGCTTCGTCGAGCGACAGCGGGATGTCACACACACCTCAGCGCCTTATCGGACCGCCCAGCAGCCGGGCCGTAAAGGCGGTCACGATCAGGATCACCGCCGAAACCGTAATACCCATTACCGCCAGAGCCGGCCCAACCAGCTCACGGACGCGAGTTCCTAACGACGCAATCGGGCCGGCCAACTCCGATAGCCCCACGCCGCGGCTGATGTCGCCCGCCTGCGTGATAGCCCAGTCGCCGAACATTGCCCAAAGTCCGTAAGCGAGGCCGACCAGTACCACCCAGAGTAAGAGCAGTCCGCTGCCGAGCATCCAGATGAGGGTTTGAGCACGCCTGCCGCCGCCACGGGGGAGTGGTAGAGCCTCTTGTGACGCCTGCCAGGACGGCCTTGACCCGGCTTGATCGATGGTGAGGTCCTCCGAACGACGACGTCCGCCCCGTCTTCCAAGGCCGTTGAGCACAGCGCGGAGGCGAGTCCGCAGGGCCGGATCACGCGCCAACCGTTCTGCAAAATAGATCAGGATCCATCTCACGTCATGGTCCCCTGGCTTGTGCCTTCTGAACCGGGGTCAACGCGCTCAACGAACGCTGGGGGCACCATCACAATGAGGGCTTCACGTCCGACCGACACTCGGATCGGCGTCTTCGTGATGACCTCGCCATCGACGGCAACGTCCTGTTTTGGGACGGTGTCGATCACCAGCTCTGGGGCTTTGAGGACCTCAATATCGGCAGCCCTAAACGGGGCGCGGAGGGCGACGCGCGCCCATTCCTTGCCCAACGCCCATTTGGACGGCCCCGTGAGGATATGGACGACGATCTGGCCGTCATCAGGGTTGGCGTCGGGCGCAACCAGAACACCGCCTTGATATCCTCCATTCGCAATCCGAACGTCGAGCGCATCGAATGAGGTTTCCTCACCATTGATGGTGATGATGCATCGGAAAGGCCCATAACGCATGAACTTGCTTGCCCCGACCAGAAGGTACGCGCCCCGGCCAAGCCATTTTTTCAAGGCGTGCGGTGTCGCCCGTCCAATAACGGCCGGCATTCCGATCGATGACCCATTGGCAAAGTAGCCATCGTTGATCTTGCCAAGATCGACATCAAAGACCTTCCCGCTGACTAGGATGTCAATCGCTCCAGGCAGATCAAGTGGAATCCCGAGCGTGCGGGCAAAACTGTTGGCTGTACCCAGCGGCAACACTCCGAGGACGACGCTGACATAGGCAAAATGGTCGACCACCGAACTGATGGTGCCATCGCCTCCGCCTACGATAATGAACTTGCGCCCTTTGGCGATCTCTTCTCGCACGATCTCCGGCAATCTCTCAGAATGCCGGACCGGATAGGAAGCGTCCAGAATGATTCCCGCTTCAATGAGTCGCCGCTTCGCCTCCGAATAGGCCCGCGCACCGCGCCGCGACCGCGTGTTCACGACGAGAACTGCGCGGCGGCTTTCCTTAATCTCTTGCGCCAGTGCAGCCTTTTCCACACGACGGTCAAACGCTGGATGTTGTGCAGAGTGGCTGGTGGTCATGGCTTCTCCGGATTGCTCTGCATTGGGGACAGGCTCGCGAAATCTTCTTTCGCAAGGAGAATGCGTCCGCTCCACGTGTGCCTACTCAATTCACGCTGCGCCCAGCGTCCGCCTCTCCCGGAAGAGGAGGGCGCGCCGTTCGGCCTTTCGGTACTTTGCCCCCCGGGCCGCGACGGCCGGCGCCATGTTGGCGGATGCCCCGCCCCAATCCAGTGCCATCATAGGTGCACCAGGGTCGGAGCAAGCCACCCGAGCACGGCGAAAGCCACTCCGACAGCACCGAGTGCACCACCAAGCCAGGTGAGCCAGGCCACCCCCGCGATCAGTGACGCGGAGGCCAGCACGATTGCGAGTTGCAGCCCGGCGGCGCCATATTCATAGAGGTGATAGGCGGAGAGGGCGCGATCACGCTGCGCCTCGGCGCTCTTGGCGCGCGCGATGAGTTCCTTGCGACCCTCGTTGGTGGAGGGCTCGGTCTCGTAGCGCTCGGCCGTCGCACGCCATGCCTGAACGCGTTTGACGACGGCTTCCGCGCGATCCGTCGGCAGGCCGGCGCCCCCGACTGCTTCCAACCCCTCCGCAGCCGTCCGCAGCGTGGTCTGCCGGATCGTCTTGGCCTGAAAAAAGGACCAGAGGTTGGCGGCCTCGATGTTGGCGGCGAGCGAATCGAGTTGCGCACCCTTGCCCCGCATCTCGGTGAGGGCAAGGAAGGCGGCAAGGACTGCGATCAGGAGCGCGACCCGCCGGTTGCCGTGGTTGTGGACCGCCTCTTTGATCGCCTCTTGGTGCTCTCGCGTGTCCATGCTGGCTCTCTCCTATAATCGGTCGGGGTTCGCGGACGGGCGCTCGTGAGCAGCGTCGCGGGTGATCACGTCTCTGCCGACCAGGTTGCGACAACGGCGTTGATGGTACCGTTGCCGCCGCCCGCGATGATGGTCCGCCAGTCCTTGTCGACGGCCTAGCGCGCCAGGTCAGGCAACTCGAGTCCGTGCCGCGCGATACCGATCTCCAACGGAATTCCGCGTGGGGCGAGCATAGTCTAGCTGTCGCGCTCTCGACCCCGGCGCGGCTCGAGCGAGCAGCCGCGCGCCGCGACCGGTCTCAATAGTCCGACACAGCGAACTCACGAGCCGGTGGGTGTACCGAGGATGCTGCAAGCCAAGAGTTGAGGGAGACAGCGGCTTGTCAGCAAGGTTCGAGGCCATCGAAAGCGGCCGGGTAGCAATCGACCATTTTCGACGAGGGTCGGCTCGAACCGGCCTTGATGCCGGTCGCCGAGGACAACGGCGAGGAGAGCCACAATGGCGGTTAGAATGCCCGCTAAGACGAGCCACGCTGCTGGCCCGCGCCGGCGTTGCGGAATACGGGCGCGTTCTGCATTCTGGCGGTTTCAGCAACAAGGACTGCTGTCATTCGGGTCAACTGGCCGGGTGTGAACGGGAGCGGTCTCAGGAGCGGCACGGCTTCTTGCTCAGTCGAACAACCGAGACAGAAACGAACCTCGGCGCCGGTCGCCCTCCCGAGAGTCACAACTGTCTCGGTAACGTGGATCGGCAGCGTACTGGCCAGCGGGATAGTGCGGCGGATAGACTCCAGACCCCGGCTGCGGCAGAAATCCGCCTGGGGTTTGCGCTGGGGTTGGCGACGGTTGAGGCAAGAAGCTTGCCGCCGGCGGGGCCGAAGCGTCGGGCTGCATCGCGCTTCGCTCGATAATCTTGTCCAGCTCGCCACGGTCCAGCCAGACACCGCGACATCGTGGGCAGTAATCGATCTCGACCCCTTGCCGCTCGGTCATGACCAAGGCCACCCGGCAGATCGGGCACTGCATTCCTTCCGCTGTTGCCTGCGCGGCTTGCACTTGGTCTGACATAGTCGCTCTCCCTCCCGAGCCACTCTGCCCGGGCAAATATTGAGGCTGCGCCTCCGGGTCTTACTGAAGACGAATGCGCACTCGGGCCTCCGGATTGCTTCGCAAGGTAGCGCCAAAGCATCCGGCGACGATGGAACCCATTAGATATGGGCGTCCCACCGTTGGAGCCATGTGACCTGAGCTATACAGATCGGTAATGTTGTGCGGATGCTGCTGATCTTGTCTGCCCTTGGCTCGAGGAGCGGCGCGAAGGTCGGGCCAGGGGGCAATGGTAAGGGGATTGGCACCGCAGCTGCAGGCGCGGTCTCGTTCCGCACAGCGGCGTCAATCCATGACGATGCCTCGGAGCTCGGCTGCGCATCTAGGGTCGGGCCGTGGGGGGCGGCTCCGGTCGGGATTGCTCGGGAGCACAATGACTCCATCATTGCCCTGACCCGAAAGAACGCGCTCTTCGCCGGCTCCGGCCTGAGCATGCTCTTCAAGCCCGACGGGTCAGCCTCGAATGTCGCCGATGTCGGGATCCTGTGTGGCGCGGCCTGGCCCCTGGAGGACAGTTTCGTCAGCGGCGAGGTGCCTTCTTCGGAAGGCAAGCTCGCACGGAAGCCAATCGATCCGCATGAGGCGGCACAAGTAAAAAGACGGACGATGTGTCAAGCGCCAAGTTGGAGGCGCAGGGGCTGGTACGACAGGTTCACATGCACTAAGGTTTTTCTTGCCTCGCCGTTGTTTTAGGTTGAGCAGCGCGCCAAGGCGGGCCTCGTGATGGATGTTGCGGTGAGACGCAAAGCTCGATTTTTTTCCATTTGGCTTTGGGCCGGCTTGCTCGCATCGACATTCGGTTTAACTTCCGTCCAGGCCGCCTGTGGTCATACACGGCTTTTTGTCGATGGTTCTCTGGACGAACGTGATGAAGCGTGTCGCGCTATCGAGGAAGTCCTTCACTATTTCGAGCGAGGCGAGTTGAGGATTGATCCCGAGCTGACGATCCGATTTCAACGCGAAGTCTACGTCGATGTGGTCAACCCGCTAACCAACGAAACCAGCCTCATCCGCGTCAGCGGCATCTATCGGGCTGGAACCAAAGAACTGCAGATGACGAGCTCTCATTCGCCTTGGATCTCCCAGCGAAGGCCTTGGGGACTCGCCTGGGACCAGGAATTCGCTCATTCAATCCTGCAGCACGAGATTGTTCATGCGGAGCTGGCTCAACTTATGGCGGGCAGCTATGATAAGCTTCCACGCTCATGGCACGAAGCCCTAGCCTACGCGGTACAGATTGATCTTATGCCTCCTAATCTCAAGGCGCGAGTTCTTGAGCCGTATCGCTCCGAAGAAGGTTTCGTGAATACGCTGGAGGTTAACGATACGACGTACGAATTGAACCCTGATGCGTTCGCGGTCGCGAGCTACAAGCTCTATGTCCGGAAGGGGCGATTAGACTTCTTGAAGAGAGTGATCAGCTTGCAGTTGGACACCATTCGCATGAACGATTTCGTCCCGTAGCATGGGACAAAGCGAACGTAGAAATGCGCGGATAAGAGCCTGATGCTCCGTTGCACGTTCGACGACAAGATCACTGTGAGGATAATGCTGGCCAGGCCGACGCATCGTGGTGTTCCATCGTACGAGGGATGCGGCGGCGCGCATGGCGAATGCTTCCTTCAGGATGCCGGTCTGCTCGGAAAGCACGCCGGACTTTTCTCTTGAACCTCGAGCGACCTCAGCTTGTACAGAAGGTGAGGTCACATCGCCAACCAGCGAAGACGATCCGTGGCTAGCGCTCAGAAGTGGGCGACCTTATGGAGATCAATCGTCATGCAAACATTCATCGCCGCGCTGGTCTCGCTCCTGATCCTCGATCCGGTCCAGGGGGCCATCACCCGCCAGCTCTCGGCGCTCGGCATCCCGCGCGAAAACGCTGAGAAAGTCGTTGCCTGCGCCCGCGCCGCAGCGCCCGTGGTCGTCACACGTGTGAGCGAGAATCCGGTCTGGGGCGTCACCCAGGTGATCCGCTTCTGGACTGGGGCGGCTGGCCCGGACGTCGTCCTCGTCGAGATTGCTCCGCAGTGCACCGGCGCCGTGGAGGCGGCCAAGCTCGCTGTCGGCCGGCGGACTTGACGCGACGTATGCCGGGACCCGTAAGCAGGTCCGCTTGACCGCTGGCATGGTGGGCAAAGATCGATTCTCGCTAGGTTCGGCCCTACTGCCGCCGGACCGCACATCTCGCGGCTGACGTGATACAAGCAGGCGGCGAACAACGAGCAGCAGCGAAGCCGCCTGACAGGATGAAGAGCCTTCCGAGGCGGCCCCTCTCGACAAGTGTCTGAAGCATCGGCTGCGACGGTGGCTGACCGTCCCCCTAAACTGCCTGCGATCCGTCTCGACGCCGATGGCGAACCCTCAAGGCTCGGGTGAATTCCGACATCGGACCGCCGGTCGCGTCGCGCATCGAGCGGGACATGACCGTCATCCATCTCGTGAACCGCGCTGACCGTGTGGCCGGGCGTTGAATTCTCCCCGAAAGTGGGCGCCGAAAATTCTCTGGCTGGTGTCCTGGCCCGATGCTGCGGGGCGCCCCCCGCAGCATCGGGCTTTCCACCTGTGGTCGATCATGCCCGCCGATCGGAGTCGGCGAGAGGCGGTGGCGGTGGCGGTGGTCCAGCTTCGAGAACTGATGACGATCCTGGATCTGCACCGCCAGCGGCTGACCCAGCAGCGACGATCTCGTCCGACCCGACCTGCAGTTCGCCGATCGCGCCGCCGCACGAGAGGTGCGCAGTACTCTACCTTTAGCGACACGCGCATTTTGGTACCCCTCCGCCGAGGGCGCCTTGTTCGAAGGTGAGTGTCTGTCCAGCCTGCCGTCACGCTGATTTGGCATCGATGCCAGCAGTGGTGCTGGAGAACGGCTGTGTGCGACGAGACCTATGTACGGCGTAGGCATTGGAACTGGGAAGAGAAGCGCGCCGTCCGTCGAGGAGGCGGCAACCAGCGGTAACGTCATTGCCACAGCGAAGCGCCATGGCATCCAGGCTCAACAGACCTATCGCTGGCGAGACCGGCTACTTGGACGGCGCGTGCCGCCGGAGTTTGCGGCTGTCTCGATCGCTTCTGATCTGCCGGCGGCGCGTCCGGCACCAGTGCCGGATATCGATCGTCTGGATGGCGCTACAGCTTTACGCATTTTGCGGGTCTAGGGATGCTATGGCAAGACAGCGAGTTGTCATAGCTTTGTGCGAGAAAGCGGGACTTGCCGTCATCGACCCAGGTGTCATTCGCCAGCGCCGCGGATGTACGGCACGATATTGCGGGAACGGGTACTTTTCTGGAAGAAAAGAGAATGACGCGTTAAGTCCGGCAAGCTTGATCTGGAACGGACTGCTGCTCTCGACGCCGCAGTGCGGCCTCCGATCTAGTAACTAGGCTTCGTGGACAAAGGGTAGCCACAGCAATGCTGATACGAGGCTGACGAAGCCGAGATAGGACTCTCTGGTTTTGTCATAGCGGGTGGCGATGTGACGCCAGTTCTTGAGCTTGTTGAAGAGTTGTTCGACACGGCTGCGCTGGCGGTATTTGTCGCGATCATGAAGGGCCGGGTTGCGACGGCCATGCTTCGCCGGGATCACGGCCCGGACACCGTGGAACGCGATCTCCTCCCGAATGGCATCCGCGTCATAGCCACGATCGGCGAGCAGCGCCTTGGCTTTATCGGCGATCATCCGGAACAGCGGGCCGAAGCCCTTCACGTCGTGGGCTTCGCCCGGCGTCAGGACGAGGCCGAGCGGGCGGCCTTTTCCGTCGCAAGAGGCGTGGAGTTTCGTGGTGAACCCACCACGCGATCGGCCAAGCGCCTCGGCCGCTTGAGTCCCTTTTTTATGCCGACAGCGCAGTGGTGCGCCCGGACGATGGTGCTATCGATCATGTCGGCGGATCGCTCCCGGCCCGCCATCTCGGCCAGGGTTTCGAGCATGGCGTCGAAAACTCCCGTCTCGACCCAACGCCGATAGCGGCGGAAGACGCTGTTCCACTTGCCATACTCGTCCGGCAGGTGGCGCCACTGCGAGCCGGTGCGCGCCATCCACATCATGCCCTCGAAGAAGGGGCGGTTGTCACCCGCGGGTCGGCAGCCGCGCCCGCGCTCCGAGGGCAGCAGCGGGCCGATCAATTCCCATTCTTCATCCGAAAGACCGATCCGTTCGCCCAAAGCTGCCTCCAAAAGGCAGCCTTGAATCAATCCCGAGTCTTGCCGTCAAGCTTTGTCCACGAAACCTAATTGCCGAACTGGAAGGAGTAGTTCATGCCGAGGCCGACCGTGAACTGGTCGCGCTGGCCGCTGGTGCGCACCAGCGGCGAGCGGTCCGCCTCGCTTATCAGCCGGTCATAGCGCGCGAACAGCGTCGTCGACCACTGCTCGGACCAGGTATATTCAAGGGCCGAGGCGAGGCCGATGCTCTTGGCGCCGCCGGACGGGCGATAGGCGGCGAGATAGCCGTTTGCCAGTGATTCCGGCAGCGTGATCCCGAAATTGCGGCGCATATAGGAGGCGGAGCCGAGCGCCAGGCGCGGCCCGCCCGAGAGGGTGAAGCGGCCGAAGCGCTCGACCCAGTCGGCGGAGAGGTCCGCGACGACGCCGTGATGCCCGTGGAAGCCCTGACGGACCTCGACGCGCGTGCGCAGGCGATCCAGGATCGGCCAGAATTCGGCGAAGACGCCGGCCTCGACCGACCAGGGCACGTCGCGCAGGCCGAAGAGCCGGTTGTTCGAGCCGGAATAGCGACCGCTCCTGAAGGCGCCCGCCACGCCGACGCTGAAGCGGTCGGTCTCGTAGAGCGCATAGTCCAGGCTGTCATCCGGTGCGCTGAAGCCGGGCTTCTCGCCGACGCGGCGCCAGCTCAGCGAGGGCATGAAGGAGAGGCCGGCCGAGCTGGAGCCGTCATATTTCGGGCCGAGCTGGAGCGAGCCGCCGAGCGTGACGATCCAGCCCTTGGCGGGCGTCGGATCGGCGAGGTTGGGCGCCGCCTCCTGGGCGCTCGCCGCGGTCGCGAGGAAGAGGCCCAGGCAGCAGGCACTCAGGGTACGCATAGCCATCCACATTCTCCGGCGCGCCGCGAGGGCCCGCTGTCTCTATCAGGCTTCGCACTTGCAATCACCCCGGCAGGCCGCCGGTTCGTGCAGGCCTGTCATTCCGCCACCGTTCGTCCGAGCTTGATGCCAAGTTTCCTGATGCGATGCCACAGGCTGCGCTCGGCTATGCCCAGGAGACGTGCGGCCTTGACCTGCACGCCATCGCTGCGGCGCAGGGCTTCCAGGATGAAGTCGCGCTCGATCCGCTCCAGCTCGGCGTCGAGATCGCGCGGCAGCGCGTCGCGGCCGTTGCGGCGCGGGGCGCCGAAGAGGTCGCGCGGCAGGTCGGGCATGTCGATCGTCGGGCTCTTGGCAACGATCACGGCGCGCTCGACGCAGTTGTGCAGCTCGCGGATGTTGCCCGGCCAGTCATGGCCGGCCATGGCCGCGAGCGCGGCCGGCGAGAAGCCGGTGACGCGCTTGCCGATCGAATCGGAGAGCTCCGTCAGGAAATGGCCAGCCAGCAGCGGGATGTCCTCCGCGCGCTCGCGCAGGGCCGGTAGCTGGATCGGGAAGACGTTGAGCCGGTAGAACAGGTCCTCGCGGAAGCGCCCGTCCGCCACGGCCTGGCGCATGTCCTTGTGGGTCGCCGCGATCAGCCGGACGTCGACGGTCTGGCTGCGATTGGCGCCGATCGCCTCGAAGCTGCGCTCCTGCACCGCGCGCAGCAGCTTGGCCTGGATCGCCATCGGCATGTCGCCGATCTCGTCGAGGAACAGGGTGCCGCCATCGGCCGCGGCGAAGCGGCCGATCCGGTCGGAGAGCGCACCGGTGAAGGCCCCCTTCACATGGCCGAAGAGCTCGCTCTCGAGCAGGGCCTCGGGAATGGCGGCACAGTTGACCGCGACGAAGGGCCGGTTGCGGCGCGGGCTGTTAAAGTGCACGGCGTGGGCGACGAGCTCCTTGCCGGTGCCGCTCTCGCCGTTCAGCATCACGGTGGCGCGCGTCTCGCAGACCTCGGTGACCTGCTCGATCACCCGGCGGAAGGGCGGGCTGTTGCCGATCAGCGTGTCGAAGCTGTAGCGCCCTTCCAGCTCGCTGCGCAGGCGCTCGTTGTCGCGCACGACCTCGGCGAGGCGCAGCGCACGCCGGATCGTGGCCGCGACATCCTCCATCTCGAAGGGCTTGGCGATGTAGTCGAAAGCCCCCTCCTTCACGAGCTCGACCGCGTCGCGCACGGTGGCGAAGGCGGTCAGCACGACGACCGGCTTCCCAGGCCAGCGGCTGCGCGCCTCCCGCAGCAGGGCGCGCCCGCCCATGACCGGCAGGCGCAGATCCGTCAGAACCAGGTCGAAATGGGCCTGCTCGAGCTCGGCCAGCGCGGCCTGGGCACTCGTCACCGCCGTGGCGCGGTAGCCGAGATCCTCCAGCGCGGCCGCCAGCACGTCGGCCAGCCGCTCTTCGTCGTCGACGACCAGGATGCTCTGGGTCATGGCGCCGCTCCGGATTCTACGCGGGGCAACGTCATCGTGAAGGCTGCGCCCTGTCCATCCGGGCTTTCGCAAGATGCCCGGCCGCCATGAGCCTCGGCCACGCTCTGGACCTTGGCAAGGCCGAGGCCGGTGCCCTTCGCCTTGGTGGTGAAGAACGGGTTGAAGATCTCGGCGCGGATCTCTTCCGGCACGCCGTCGCCCTCGTCGTGGATCGTCAGCGAGACGGTTTCCCTGTCGCCGGTCACGGTGGCGAGGATGACGCCGCCCTCGGGCATCGCGTCCATGGCGTTGAGGACGAGGTTGAGACAGGCCTGGTGGAGCTGGTCGGCATCGCCCTTGATCATGGCGTTGTCCGTCTTGTCCTCCACCAGCAGCGAGAGCTTGCGCGTGGCGAGCTCGGGCTCCGCGATCGCCGCGACGCGGTCGATCACGTTGCGCAGCGGAAAGGCGGTCATAACCGGCGCCTTCGGCTGGGCGAAGTCGAGAAAGCCGCGGATCAGGGTCTCGATGCGCCGGACCTCGTCGATGACGTAGCCCAGCATCTTGCTCTCGGAGTCGCCGAGCTTGGCGCGGTTGCGCACCACCTCCGTCGAGGTCTTGATGATGCCGAGCGGGTTGCGCACCTCATGCGCGATCACCATCGCGGCCTGGCCGAGCGCCGAAAGCCGGTCGCGGCGGCGCAGCTCCTGCTCCAGCGCCTGGAGCTTGCCGAGCTGCTCGGCCATGCCGTTGAAGCCCGTCGCCAGCTCGGCGATCTCGCGCCCGCCGCTGGCCGGGACGCGCTGGTCGAAATCGCCGGCGGCGATCGCCCGCACGCCACGGGTGAGCGCCCGTAGCGGCCGCACCAGCACCGCCGACATGAGGAGGCCGACCAGGATGGAGATGACGCTGCCGAGCACGAAGATGCCGAGGAACAGGCTCTCCTGCCCGAGCTGCTCGAAGAAACCGGCCTCGCGGCGCAGGCCGATGAAGCTGACACCCGCAAGCCCACCGTCGATGCCGCGAAAGCCGGAATAGACGGCGCGATAGTTGCCGCCGTCAGCGGCCGGTTCAAAGATCCGCTCCTCGCCGGCCGCGAGCCGCGCGCGGATTGCCTTGGGGATAGCGGCGCGCCGATCCGGATGGGTCTGTACGACCGGCTGGAGCTGTCCGTCGAAATCGGCGAACAGGCGAACGTCGAGCGAGGTCACGACCTTGATGCCGCCGAGATGTGCCTCGTCGAGCCAGGTCCCGACCAGGACATTGGTCTGCTGGCCGTTGAGGTCCACGGACTGGACGGCGCCGGCCATGATCCAGCGCTTGCCGTCTGCCTCGATGCGGAACAGCCCTTGGCCAGTCTCGGTCGGAAGCGGGCCGATGCTGGTGAAGTCCCGGGTCTTGAACAGCATCTCGCCATTGGGCCGGTAAATCGCGATCAGGTCGTAGCCGACGGTACTCAGCACGGCGAATTCGCCCTCGGCGGCGCGCTGCATCTTCTGGTCGTCGGTCGTCTGCTCCAGCCGGCGGCCGACGACGCTCGCGACGCGCTGCGCCTCCTGCTGCGCTTCGGCGATATCAAGCGAGAAGAAACGGGAAGTCTCGCCGAGCCACTGCTCGACATTGTCCTCGAAGGCGTCCGAAATCAACTGGGCGGCGATATAAGCCGAGCCTAACATGGCGGGCACGCTGACCAGCATGAAACCGATCACCAGCCTGAGCCTGAGCGTGGTCATCTTTATGAGCATGCTGGGCTCCCAGTCCCGTTCGACGATGGTTTACCTGCCCGCGATGGCCAGGTTTCAAAACTGCCGCGACCCAATGTCGTCGTCGTATATCAGGCCGCCGAAGATGCAGCCTCACACCGCCCGGGTGAATGGTGCCACCGGTTCCGGCGTTGAACGACAAAGCTTGCGGTCCACGGGATCGGAGCCGCTGTTAGCCAACCTCCCGTCCTCACCAAGAACAAAACCTCCTCAAGAACTGGCGCAACCTTTCGTCGGGAGTGAATTGGTCGAAATGCAGCTCCTTCAGCCAGACGGTTCGGCCAAATAGTGCTGTACCGCAGCGGGCGGCCGCAATCTCTGCCCCCCTCCGGAAGCGGACCAGCGGCCGACGAGGTCGGTCATCGTATCGGCGCTGTCCGGTAGAAGCCCGATCAGCGCGGCGGAACGGGTGCGATCCGCAAACCAGGGCTGCCCATTCTGCCCGCCGGGTAGGACTACTGAGGCGAATCAACGTGATGCAAACGGCAGAAGCTCAATCCGTTCGTCCTTTACCCAAGGCTTTGGCCGAACAGCTGGTGCAATCCATGCCGCCGACCTTCCAACTGACAAACTCAACCTTCGGTTTCCGAGCGCCGGTCATGGATCGTCTCCGCTTCTTGGCGATGCAAGGAGTGCTCTGTCCAAGCTGAGGTCACTAGAGGGTCAAGAGAAAAGTCATGCAGGACATCAAGAGTCACGAGGCTTATGAAATGCATGTCCGCGCCATCGGCTTCTGCCAAACGCAGCATCTGCCGCAGTTGTCGCATGGTCAGCTTCCACTCCGTGGGCATCACAATCTCCGTCGCGGTCGAAACGGAAATCGTCTGCCAGAGGAGCTGACCCAAGCCTCCCGTACGCCTTCAGGGTGTCGGCTCCAAATCGGAATGGCCTGCCGACTTCGCTTCCGAATACCCCGCCCGCTTCAATCGGAATCCGAACTTCGCGGACTTCATCGAACCCAGCGATCATGAGCCGCGCTGAAAGACCGGACCGCGGGACAAATGACCGCACCGTTCCCGGCCGATGAAATCAACTGAAAACGCCCTTGCACCGCGGGTCGTTCCACACATTTCGCGCCATAGTGGATCGCGCGTCATCGCAAAAATACGCTATCCCGGAGGACCTTGGCGTTTCGGCGGAGCACCGGCCAAAGCCATGCGCCCGAAGCAACGTATGGCAGAAGACGTTGGCGCGAGTAGAGGTCGATAATCCGGGCCACAATCTCGGGTGCCGCGATCGTAGGGGGAGCGGGGCCGTTCGTCTTCCGATACACGACCGTGGTTCCCTCCGGGCAGAAGCGCGGGTCCGGCTCGAGGCCGCTGCACAGGGCAGCGAGATTGAGCGTTTCTGGTACAAAGCCGTGCGTATGGCCGAAATGAAACCGCTCGTGCGGCCGCTTGTGCTCGGCGGCCATATGCGGAACGCTGACATAGAGAACACCATTCGGTGCGAGCCAACGCGCCAGTCGTCTCAACGCGTCCACGGGATCGCGCAAATGCTCGAGCACGTGATGGGTGGTGATGACATCGAAGTATTCCGGGGCAAAGCTTGCTTGACTCTCGTCCTCGATCACCGTCACCCCATACCGTCGCCGCGCGAAGGCAGCATAAGCGCGGCTAGGCTCGATCCCAACGACCTCACATCCGGCCTCTTGAACTAGTGCGATGAACTCGCCGGAACCGGAACCGAAATCAAGCACCTGTGCGCCTGGGCGGAGAGCCGGTGCCAGTAGCGCTGCACGCGCTCGAGCCTCCCGCAGACTGCGGGTGACATGGAACCGGGGAGGTTGACCGCCGAATGCTCCCTGATAGTCCAACCGGTAGCTATCCGCATAATACGATGCGAGCTCCTCGGCCGTGGGCATCGGATCGGTACGGATGAGGCCGCATTGCGAACAGCAGACGCTTGTCAGACGTTTCAGTCGGCGATCGATGCGTCCGATGATCACAGTCTCCCTCGAGCCACATAGATTGCATTGAACGCTCTGTCCAACATAAGGATAGCCCGTCCAAGGCACGAGATGGCGCAGCGTATACCAAACTGCAGGCATCGGGAGTTGAGCCTCCTCGGCTGGAACGGTTGCATTCGGTCGCGCTCCAACCGGACGAGGCTTCTCACCCAGGGACGAGCGCACGAACAATGCAGCAATACCGGTCCCGGGAGTTCGACCGGGACTATACGGATCGGTAATGTTCGAGGTCGCACTGATCTCGCGCGAGACCGGCTAGCAATCTCCGGTATTACGGAGGGCAAACACGGATCGCGCCGCCTTCACGCCTAAACGCACGCAATGTGGACGCGGTCAAAAGCCCCGGCGCGACTCGATCAGCAGCAAGCGCGAAGCAAAGACGTGTTCCTCAACCTCGGCGCACAGTCTGGGGCACGGGCCCGGCATATGCGCCTGTGGCCAACAGGGTGCTCGGAGAGCGGGCTCTCCGAAGACCTCGATGACTGACCTGATCGCGGAACTCGGGATGCCTTGCCCTCCGTGCATAGGCGACGCGCTAATTGGCGTTACAGGCGTTCAGCCATCGAGCGTCTTCACTTTTGGCGGCGACCGGATTAGCAGATCGCGGAACCATCGGCTTTCATCCTGCGAAAGCCGGCTCCCCGGTTAATTGCTGGCCGTCACCATGTGCGCTTCAAGGGGGGACTCCAATTCGGAGAAATCAGGAGTCGCCGGAAGCGAACCGAACCGCGACCCGCAGGCCTGGAGCGTTGTCGAGAACCTGCACCGTCGCGTGATGCACATCGGCAATCGCGGCGACCATGCTGAGGCCAAGGCCGTTCCCGGGCGTGATTCGGCTGCGCTCGAGCCGATAAAATCGCCGGAACGCCTTCGAACGCTCCTGCTCAGGAATACCCGGTCCATTATCGGCAACCTCCGCGACGGCTTCCGAGAACTGTCTCGTCAAATGCATCGTAATCAGCGCGCCCTGGGGTGTATGTTGGAGCGCATTCTCGACAAGGTTGGAAAAAAGCTGCGTCAGAAGCTCGCGGTCGCCGTGGACGCGGACCGTGTCCGCAATCTCGGCGCGGATGACGCGGTTACCGTCTTCAGCTGCAGGTCCATAAGCCTCGGCGACGGTTTGCATCACCTCCGACAAATCCACCGTTCGGAAGGCCGAACGTCGCGCACCGCTCTCGATGTGCGCGATACGCAGTAACGCTGAGAATGTCTGCAGGAGTCCGTCGGCTTCGTCGAGAGCCCGGTCGACCGCGGCTTGGTACTCAGCCCCAGTTCTTGCGCGGCCTCTCGCGACCTCCAATCCTTGGCGCAGGCGGGCCAGGGGCGTCCGCAGGTCGTGCGCGATGTCGTTCGAGACCTGTCGCACATTCTCCATCAAGCCCCCAATGCGGTCGAGCATCGTATTGAGTGTCGCCGAAAGTCGGTCGAACTCGTCCCCCGAGCCGGTCAACTCGATGCGCTGAGAGAGATCGCCGCCAATGATAGCGTCGGCAGTCCGCGTCACAGCATCGACTCGCTTCAGGAGTGCGTAGGTCAGGAGCGCGCCGGTGCCAAAGCCGAGCGCCAGGGCGACCCCCAACGCGAGTAGGAATGCGTCCAAAATGACATCCTGTACGTCCTCGATGCTTTCGAGATCATCAGCGATGACAAGACGCGTGCCATCAGCCAGCGATCGCGCCGCCACCAGAATGGAATCAGACGCGTCTCTCTTGAATTGGCGTGTCTCCGTCTCAGTGGATGCGTCGGCGCCCCCCGCGTAAGCCGCAAGTCCGTGGTCACCAACAACAGTGCGATTGTCCCGGTCGAGTATCGCATAGCGCAGCCGGCTCTCTCGGGTGGCGAAACGGCGCTGCACACTCGACAGCAATCCGGTGCTACCCTCATGCTCAAACTCCATCGCAAGGGCGGCCACTTCGGCATCTACGCGCTGGCGAGCCTGCCCCATGAGCGCTGTCGTCACTGTGACCTCGGCAAGCCAGCCGATCAGTCCGACGCAGACGACGAACACGAGCGTGTGCAGGACCGCAAATCGAAAGCCGGTGCTGCGGATGATCTTACGGAGGTGCATGGAGGAGATAGCCCGCGCCCCGAACCGTCTCGATGAGTTCCGGCTCGAAGCCCTTGTCGATCTTCGACCGAAGCCGGCTCATATGGGTCTCGACGATGTTGGTCTTGGGATCGAAGTGAAAATCCCACACATTCTCGAGCAGCATCGTCCGCGTCACGACCCGACCGGCATTGCGCATCAGATACTCCAGCAGCCGGAACTCGCGTGGCTGCAGCTCAATGTCCTGGCTGCCGCGTCTCACCTTACGCGCGATCAGATCCAATGTGAGATCAGCTAGCCGCAACACCGTTTCGACACTGGCCATAGGAGGCCGACGCGACAGTGCGTTGACCCGGGCCGAGAGCTCGGCGAAGGCAAACGGCTTCACAAGGTAATCGTCACCGCCGGCCTCCAGTCCTTCGACGCGGTCTCCTACCCCGACCATTGTGGTCAAGAAGATGATGGGGGTCTTGATGCCTGCGCCCCGCACCGTCTTGACGATCCCCAAACCGTCCAGACCCGGCAACATGCGGTCGATGATCATGATATCGTACGTCTCTCCCGCTGCGAGGAAGAGGCCATCCCGTCCATTCGCAGCGAGATCGACGACGTGCCCTTGCTCCTCGAGCCCTCCCTTCACGTAGGCTCCAGTTTCGATGTCGTCCTCGATCACCAGGATCTTCATGGAGTACTCTTGACCTCTGGGCGGGACGGAGGCGTACCTTTTGCTCCTCGTTCAGCACGGCTCGCGTTCTGGTCGGATAAGAGCCTCGTCATGTGGACAGACCGTTGGCCGAGGTCGGACTTTACAGAGATCCGCAGCAATTGTGACACTTCTCCTCGCAAAATTGAGCGGCTCCGGGACGCTCAGGCCAACTTCACCAGATGGGCCAAACATGAAACTTTGCTCCGATCGACTGCGGCCCTCGCCATTGAACGTGCCTGTGACTTGCGAGCGCGAATCTAGAGGTGACAACCAGCCAAACCAAGCCCGGCAGTGCATACGCCCCGTGCTGATCCCACGTCTGCGGTTGGTTCGCGACCGCGTCGTAGAACCTCAGTGCGCCCCAAAACGGGTCGATTGTCTCGAACGCAGCGCCAAGAGATCTTGCTCCGAGCTCCTGATCCCAGACAATCGGGCTCGCCGCAAGCCCGAGCGCGCCAAGCGACAGCGACAACGCCCAAGGACCCGAACTGAGCCGGGCCGCTAACCCAAAAGCGAGAAACCCGAAGCCGAGCACGACGGGTGTTCCAACGGCAACGACCCCGAGCGCCTGCAGGGTAAAGCGGGAGGTTGTGCTGCCTAGTGCCCAAAGAGCAGGTACCGTCAGAATCAAGATTGCCCCCCATGCCGCGAGCGGTGCCGCGAGTTTGCCCCGGACGATTTGTCGGGACGACAGAGGGGCCACAAGCAACGAGGTCCACGAACCGCGCTCCTGCTCGCCCGCAATCGCGTCCGTACCTGCGACGGTCGCAAATACCGCCCCGAGCCCCGTGATCAGCCCGAGCAGAGTCGAAAGGGCCTGGTTGTTCAACATGTATGATCCGCCCGTCGCCTTCAGAATCAGCGCAAGGGACCCGAGGGCGAACATCACAAAAAGCCCCAGCAACCAAACCGATCGGCGCGGGCTCGTCACCGTCTCCAGGGCCTCCTTTGCAGCCAGTAAACGCACCGGGTGCAGGCCGCTTTCGAGACGCAACGCCGAAATGCAGCGCCCTTCCAGAAGGCTGGGTAATGTGATCATGCTGCCATTCTCCCCGGCGGCGAACTAGCCTCTGTGAGCTCGGCGTAGAGCTCCTGCAGTCCCTGGTTGGCACGCACGATCTCGACAATAGGCCAGCCGCGGAACATGAGCTCGCGCCAAATTTCATCGGCGCGCCGCGCCGGATCGACGCCGACCACCGTCCACTCACCTTCACGGCCGATCATCCGCGCCGGGCGGCTCGTCGGGTCATCATCTGGAATCGGGCCGGAAAGGCGCAGCCGGAATCTGCATCGCGGCCCCTGGTCGGCAAAACTCTCCGCGAGCATGCCTTCTGCGACCGTCCGTCCCGCGACGATGAACCCCAGATGAGTACAGACCCGTTCGATGTCCTCAAGGCTCTCCGTCAAGAGCAGAATTGCCGTTCCACCTCTCGCGATCGAAATCAGGATATCGTGGATCTCGCGACGCTCGCTTGCGTCCATGCCGCCGGTTGGCTCGTCGAGCACGAGGAGACGTGGGCTGCCGAGAACCGCCCTCGCGAGCCCGAGCCGCTGGCGCATATTCTGCGTGAATGCGTCGGTCCGAGTGGTGGCGAAGGTTGAAAGACCGACGAGCTCCAATGCGGAAGAGAGGTCGGTTCTTGTTGAACGTCGCCCACACAGGCGGGCATAGAAGGACAAATAGTCCTCCGCCGACATCCAACCGCAGAAGCCGTTCCGTTCGGGTAGGACACCAACCTCCTTGCGCGCAGCTGGTCCTGCCTCAGCGGGATCTCGCCCCAGCAGCTTCACTTCGCCTAACCAGGGCTTCAAAAGCCCGATGGCCGTCGCCAGCGTGGTGCTCTTACCCGCGCCCTTTGGCCCCACCAGACCGTAGATCTCTCCCGTAGCCACACGTAAAGAGACGTCATGGAGGATGGGAACGGCACCAATCGAAAGTTTGACTCTGTTAAGGTCAAGAATCACGGTTCTCTCCGAAGGGTGGTGCGGGTCACCTTGCGACGGCTAGGCTCAGGACCTATTAATTCCGATTGAGTTGTGATTCACGGTCTCCGAGAAGGAGGCCTTGATGGGTTTGTTTTTGCTGAGCGAGCGCCAGATGGCTCGGATATCGCCCTTCTTCCCGTTGTCGCACGGCGTTCCGCGTGTCGATGACCGGCGGGTGGTTAGCGGCATCGTCTACGTGATCCGCAACGGGCTGCAATGGAAGGACGCGCCGGCCGGCTACGGCCCGCACAAGACGCTCTACAACCGCTTCATCCGCTGGAGTCGGCTGGGCGTCTTCGACCGCATCTTCGCCGGGCTCGCCGGCGAAGGGCCGAGACCGGAGCGCATCATGATCGATGCGACGCATCTGAAGGCTCATCGCACGGCGGCGAGCCTGCTTAAAAAGGGGATGTTCCCCGTCGTATCGGGCGAACCAAGGGCGGGCTGAACTCCAAGCTCCACACCGTCTGCGACGGTGACGGCCGGCCGATCGTCCTGCTCCTGTCGGAAGGCCAGATGAGCGACCACAAAGGCGCCCGCCTGGTGCTCGGCGCCTTGCCGCCAGCCTCTCATCTCATCGCCGATCGCGGCTATGACAGCACCTGGTTCCGCGAGGAACTGGAAGCCAGAGGCATCGAGCCGTGCATCCCGTCAAGCCGGAGCCGCAAAGTACCATACGCCTACGACACAGCCCTCTACCGCCAGCGCCACAAGGTCGAGAACCTGTTCGCCAAACTCAAGGATTGGCGGCGCATCGCCACCCGCTATGACCGGTGTTCCCACACCTTCTTCTCGGCCATCTGCATCGCAGCCACCGTCATCTTCTGGCTCTGATCAATGAGTCCTGAGCCTAGGAGATGCCGCGAACGGATAACCAGCCGGTCACGGAAGCGGCGGAAAGGCCCTTAGGTAGAGCTTATTTTCTTGACGTTCGGCCCAAACAGGATCGGCTCGTCGTCGGGCGTACGACCCCGCTCGAGCGAAGGCCGCAATCGTCCTCGTCTTCGTCATCATGAGTCTCAAATGTGTCGGCGATCGTGCCCGTCTGTATGTCGACAATCGCTGCGTAAATCTGACCGTCCTTGAACGCGTCGATCGCATAGACTTCCTTGTCCAGATGAACCTCTATGGAAGCGACGGCCGCATTGCCGCCAACCTGGTGCTTAGCTGTTGTGATCCCCTGCGCGAGAGTGGTCTTCGCGTTGGCAGTGAGAGCCGCCGTCTGATCCACCGATTCAGCGTTCGCTCTCGGGATGAGCCACTGCAATCCCAACCATGACGGTTACCAGCAAACCGACCGACAGAGCGGCCGCACGAAACCTGCCGTTCATAGCATTCTCCCGCCCACGCGCCAGATTCCGCAGTATCGGCCGGTGCGGCTCCCCTCAGTTCGACTAGGACTATACGGTTTGGTAATGTTCACCGGACTGCGCTGCAGCTCTATAGCTTGGCCGTTCGAGGCTCCCGAGCAATCCCGACCGGAGCCGCCTCCCACGGCCCGACCCTAGATGCGCAGCCGAGCTCCGAGGCATCGTCATGGATTGACGCCGCTGTGCGGAACGAGACCGCGCCTGCAGCTGCGGTGCCAATCCCCTTACCATTGCCCCCTGGCCCGACCTTCGCGCCGCTCCTCGAGCCAAGGGCAGACAAGATCAGCAGCATCCGCACAACATTACCGATCTGTATAGCTCTTGGTCGCGCCAAGGCGTTCGTGGCGGAAGTTAGCATAGGCGAGAAGACAACGCCCGTGCGCAGCGTGCAGATCGCGGTCGGCAACGGTGTCTACTACGGCGGCGGCATGGCGGTCTACGACGCTGCCGGCATCGACGACCAGTGCCTCGACTTCTACAGCCTCGAGCCGCAGCACCTGTGGCGGCTGCCCTTCATCCTTTCGGCGTCTCGGGGAGGCCGCACTCGCGCCTTACCGGGCGTGCGCGCGTTCTGCAGCGGCCGCCCGCTTGAGATTCGCACACGTCCGGCGCTGCCGGTGAACACCGACGGCGAAATCACGACGGCGACCCCTGCCCGCTTCCAGCTCTTGCCGCGCGCACTGACGGTCTTCGCCCCACGTAACGAGCCTCGCAGAACTCACGGGAGCCTTGAGGTTGAGCTGGCACCTAGATACGATGCGGCACCCGCGCCATTTTGGCCGGTCCCACGCGTCGGACCTCGGGTTCCATGGCGTTGCCTGCCGGCAGGGGCGCATCTGGTGGCCGCTTTGAATGTGCCCAGGCAGGGCCGGAGCTTGAGCGAACACCGGAGACATTACTCGTGAAACGCTTTCTGACCCTGGTCGCCCTCGCCGTCCTTGCGACTGTTCCGGCCCTCATCCTGCGCGCGACGGGCTGGCGGCCCAGTCCAGTGATAGACGCCGCCGTGTTTGGAGTCGCTGTCCTCGCGGCAGGCTTCCTCTTGTCGTGGGGTGCAGAGGCGGCCGAGCAACACATTTCACAAGGATTGATCCTGGCGGCCGTCGCCCTCGTCACGGTCCTGCCCGAATACGCGGTGGACCTTTACTACGCTTACCAAGCCGGTCGTGCAGGCCTTGAGTCGTCCTATGTCCACTACGCCGCCGCGAACATGACCGGGGCGAACCGCCTCCTAGTCGGTCTGGCCTGGCCGCTGATGGTTTTCCTGCATTGGTTCAAAACCCGGCACCGCTCAATCGAGCTTGCGCCCGCCAATGCAATCGAGATCGGGTTTCTTCTTATCGCGAGCCTGTACGCCTTCGTCATCCTGTTCAAAGGGCGCATCACGCTACTCGACTTCGCCATTTTAGCCGCGATCTTCGCGGCTTACGTCTGGCGAGTGCGGCACCTGCCCAAGGCCGATAACCCCGACGAAGAGGGGGAAGAATCCGGCCCGGCCGCTGCCCTCAACACACTTGCTCCCGGCGCTCAATGGGCGGCGATGGGAGCGCTCGTCATTGTGGCGTGTGCCGTCATCCTCGCCTCCGCCGAACCCTTCGCCGAGGCCATGGTCGGAACGGGCCGGGTGATCGGGCTGAACGAGTTCCTTCTGATCCAGTGGCTGGCGCCGCTCGCCAGCGAAGCACCGGCAGTCTCGGTCGCGATCCTGTTCGTACTCGCAGGCCGGGCGGCGAATGGGCTCGTGACCATGATCAGCGATAAGATCAACCAGTGGACGCTCCTTGTGGGCATGTTGCCCCTTGCGATGAGCATCGGCGCGGGCAGCGTCTCGGCGCTGCCGCTCGACGCGCGGCAGAGTGAGGAGTTCTTCCTGACGGCTGCTCAATCCCTGTTCGGCCTTGCGCTCCTGCTGCGCTTCCGTCTTGGGCTGACATCTGCACTGGCGCTCGCTGCGCTGTTCCTGGTGCAGGTCGGTCTAGCTTTCGCGTTCCGAAATGATGAGGCGCGCGCAATCGTGACGCTGACCTGGCTCGCGTGGACCTACTTGGGCCTGACCGCCATCATAGTGGCGGTGAGTGGGCGACAGCTCATGGGAGTACTGGCGACCGCCTTTTCCGAGCCACCTATCGCGACAAGCTCTTCCTGCCGCAGGAATATCGACGCATTTTCGATCGCCTCATCGAGCAGATCTCCGCAGGCAGGCCTGCAAGACCATGGTCGAGCTCCTGGCGCTGGCCCATAATCGTGGCTGCCAGCGCGAGCTGGCCCAGCAACTCGCCGGGAGACGAAGATGACGAGCGTCCGAACAACCAGCAGGCCCGCGATGAACGCAGCTGCGAACCCGATCGTGATGACCAAAATTCCACTCCCCCCAACGCTCCTGCGGTTCTTGTAAAGGTCGAAGATCATTGCCCCGAACTTGGTCGGCATCGCGCCGCGCGCCGGGCCCGCCTTCGTCGAGGCGTTGGCCGGAAAGAAGTTCCATTGCGTCGGGCCGGCAACCGCCGCCAAGATGGAGAGGCGAGGAATCCTGACCGGCGCCGATCTATAGGCGAAGCCGCTAGCCTTCCTGCAGGAGCATTTCGGGAAGTCGGGCTGCTGGTACTATCGGATCGCCGCGGGATCGACGAGCGTCCGGTCGAGCCGGACCGGGTCCGAAAATCGATCGGCGCCGAGGCCACCTTCGCGACCGACATCGTCGAGCGCGACGCCGCGCAGTCCGAGCTCACACCTCTCGTCGCGAAGGTACGGCGCCATTGCGAGGCCAAGCAGCTCAGCGCGCGTACGATGACGCTGAAAGTAAAATACGCCGACTTCCAGGCGGTGACGCGAAGTCGGACGGTCCCGGGGCCATTCACCGGGTCAGAGGAGGTCGAGTGGTTCGCCCAGGCGCTTCTCGATCCGCTGTTCCCGGTTCCGAAAGGCATCCTCTGATCAGCGTGACCGTCCCGACGCTCAACGACGCAGCGGCGACCCCGGTGTCCGATCCACAGCTCTCGCTGCTCTAGAGCATCGGACATTTAATCGGACGCATATCCGGCGTGTCTGAAGAAGTTTCGGCATTCGGCTGGGGTGAAGAGATTGCAGATGTCACCGACGGCCTTCCAGAGTGCGTCGAAGGTCCTGGCGGCGGCCTTGCGCAGGTGAGCCTTGAGCTTGGCGAAGGCCATCTCGATCGGATTGAGATCGGGACTGTAGGGCGGCAGGAAGAGGAACCAGGCGCCTCTGTCGGCGAGGCATTGGGCGGCGCGGTTGCTTTTGTGGACGGCGAGATTGTCGAGGATGACGATGTCGCCTTTCGACAAGGTCGGTGCGAGCTGGGTCTCGATGTAGAGATCGAATGCGATGCGATCCATGGCCTTGTCGACGATCCATGGCGCGCTCAGCCCGTGGCAGCGCAGGCCGGCGATGAAGCTCTGGGTCCGCCAATGTCCGAACGGGGCCGAGGCGGGAAGCCTCTCTCCGCAGCGGCTGCGGCCTCGCAGCCTGACCATTTTGGTGTTGATCGCGGTCTCGTCGATGAAGACGAGCCGGTGAAGCTCGATCCGCATCAGAGGCTGGCGGCGTATGATCCAGAGATGGCGCTGCTCAGCGATGTCAACGCGTGCGCATTCCGACGCCATCAGCGCTTTTTTTATATGTGAAGCCCAGCCGGCACAGAAGCCGGGACAGAACAGCCGGCGCCGCGCTCACCCCTGTCGCCTCGACCAGCCGGGCGGCCAGTTCCGGCATCGTGATATCGGGCGTGGCCTCCACCTGCGCCACAAGGAAGGCACTGTGCCCATCCAGCCTGCCGCCGGGCGGACGCCCCTGACGCGCAGGCCGTAGCGTTTTCAGACGTGACGCACGCTGAAGCAGCTTCACCGCAAAGCTCTCGCTCACCCCGAAATGCCGCGCTGCGGCGCGACGAGAATGCCCCGCTTCGACGAAGCCGGAGACCCGTGCGCGCAGATCATCCGAATAGCTGCGACCCATGATCCACCTCCACAAACGGTGAATCACAAACACAGCCTAAAAGGAATCATCCGATTCCGATTTCAAGTCCGACGCTCTAGCGTGACCGACCTGGACAGCTCAGGCAGCCTTGCCACGCGGCTTCCGCCGCTGTTGACCCAGGCCCATTTTCTTAGCCAGGCTGGAACGCGCCTCGGCATAGGCCGGAGCGACCATTGGGTAGTCAGCTGGTAGCCCCCAACGAGCCCGATACTGCTCGGGCGTCATGTCGTAGGCGGTGCGAAGGTGCCGCTTCAGCGATTTGAACTTCTTGCCGTCTTCGAGGCAGACAATGTGGTCTGCGGTGATCGACTTCTTGATCGGCACCGCCGGTGTAGGCTTCTCCTCAACCGCGGGCGCGGCCGCCTCCGAGCCCAATCCGGTGATCGCTGCGTGGGTCGTTGCGATCAGGTTTGGCAGCTCGGCAGCAGGCACGCTGTTATTCGAGACGTAGGCCGAAACAATATCAGCGACCAGGCCGACAAGAACGTCGTTGTTCTCTGCCATTGTGCTCTCCCGCAATGCCGGCGAAGCGCCCGCAGAAATTGGAATTAGCTGCTTACTATCTTCAATGAAGACAAACCGACTCGCTATTGTCTACAACAACATAGTCTCAACGAGCCCGCCACGGCCAGAGAGCTATCCACAATTTCCTGATCAGCCCATGAGGTCTCGATTGCTCGCCTGAGACATTTCCGCGCCGACATCGGTCGCAATGCGGCTCCCGACCGCCCGTGGCTACTCGACCATTTTCCGGTATCGATCCAGGGTGCGGCGCACGAGGTCGGCCTCGTCGAGCGCGACATGTGCGAAGTTCGCGACGATGGAGGCAACGCGCGTCCGCTCGCGCTCCTGATCGCCGTCAGGAACACTCGGTCTCACCTCGTTCCAAACGAGATCGAACGCCGCATGCGCGCGGGCGACGTCGATAGGATCGTTCAACGAAGAAAACGGCATGGTCCGATCATCATGTTCCGGTGGTCGCCTTCGCGAACCGCCGGATTGTGCAATCCCAGCATCCTGCGACGATGGCGCGCCTTTTTTTAGGAGATGCGACGATGGCGACTGGCACCGTGAAGTGGTTCAACGCCACGAAGGGTTTCGGCTTTACCCAGCCGGACACCGGCGGGCAGGGCGTCTTCGTCCATATCAGCGCCGCAGAGCGAGCGGGCCCGCGCGAGCTTCGCGACGGCCAGAAGGTCTCTTACGAGCTCCCCAAGGACAAGCGGTCCGGCCGGACCTCGGCCGAGCAGCTGCAGGCGCTGTAGTCGCGAGCTAGCGCAGCCAGAAAAGCGCCGCTCCCTCGAACCGGTCATTCTCTTACCCGCGCTGCGATCATCCTCGTCAAATCGTCTCCTGCCGAGGTCGGCCGCGCGGGCGGCACAATGAATTCGACGACAGATGCTTCCTTTCATGAGGTTGGGGTCTCAACCGATCGTCGCGAGGATCGGGAAGCGATCGAGCAGCCAGAACGCCAAGGTCGATAGGTGGCCGGACAGCATCGCCAGGCCGATCGCGATCATCACCAGGCCGGCAAGCACCTGAAGGGCGCGCCCGATCCGGCGCAGCCGACGCAGGCGGGCCGCAAAGCCTTCGGCGAACAGGGCCGCCAGCAGGAAAGGAAGGCCAAGGCCGAGGGAGTAGAGGCTGAGGAGCGCCACGCCATCGAGCGCGGTCGCGGATGCCGCGCTGACGGTCAGAATGGCGCCCAGGACCGGACCGATGCATGGGGTCCAGCCGAAGCCGAAAGCCACGCCGAGGAGATAAGCGCCAACCGAATGTCCGCCTCTGGCCGGGCCCTCGAGGCGCAGCTCCCGCTCAAGCCAGGCAAACCGGACGAGGCCCGTGGTGAAGATGCCGAAGACGATGACGATCACGCCACCGACGAGGCCCGCTTCATAGCGATAGCTGCGGAAGGCGTCCCCCAAGGCCGTCGCGCCCGCTCCCAGGATAACGAAGACAGTCGAGAAGCCGAGCACGAAGCTAACACTCAGGAATAGCGTCGACAGCCGCCGCGCAACGCGAGAGCCTGCCGGTCCCGTCTCGACGGCATTGCCCGCAATGAAAGAGATATAGCCGGGCACGAGCGGCAGCACGCAGGGTGACAGAAAGGAGATCGCTCCGGCCGCCAAAGCAGTCAGGACCCCGATATTTCCAATCTCGCTCACGGCTGCGCGCCCCGATTTCCGGGCTCGGACAGCGTGGGGACATGTCGGGAGATCTCTGAGATCAGCTCCGGCGAATCCCATTCCTTCGGCCCGACCCAGCGCAGCACCTCGGCGCCGTCGGGGCCGAGCAGGAGCGTGGTCGGAAGCCCCGTGATCTTGAACGACCGGACCGCCTTGCCTTCTCGGTCGAGATAGATCGTAAGGTCCTTGATGCCGAACTGTGAATAGAACGGCTTCACCACTTCGGCGCCGTCGCGGTCGACCGACAGCGCGACCACTTCGAAGGCTTTGCTCCCCATCTGGGCCTGCAAGCGATCGAGCGAAGGCATCTCGGTGCGGCACGACAGGCACCAGGTCGCCCAAATATTCAAGAGGATCGCTTTGCCGCGCAGCTCTGCGAGGCGAATGGACCGGCCGTCCGCGCGCTCGAACTTCAGATCGAGCGCGCGCCGGCTCTGCACTGGCGTCGACCGTTCCGACCAGATCGTACTGCTTCCGTAGACGACTGCAACGACACCGGGTATGGCCAGCATGGCCAGCAGGACGTACAGGCGGTATCTTCGTGGTGTCTTGTGAGCGATCAGGTCATCGCCCCGTGTTCGCTGCCTTCCTCCACCGGATTTGGGAGCCTCTTGCATCACTGCGTCCGAACTCCCCGATAGAGAGAGATGGAGCCACTTGGCGTCGCAATAACGGCCGTCTCCTCAACGTTTTGGAATCCCGCGCCGCGCATCAGTTCCGGAAGGACCCCACGGGCATTAGGTTCTGTGTTCACGCGCCCATCGAGATTCTGAATGATGCCTCTGAACAGAAACCGCATTATTTGCGTGCGCTGAAGGCCATAGTCCGCGATGTGAAGCTCACCACCGGCGGCAAGCGCAGCATACATCGCGGTGAGCGCTGCCACCTTCTCGGCCATCGGCACCTGATGAAACACAAGGCTGGACACGATCTTGGTCGGACGCCGCCCTTCCAGCAATACCGCCACTTGTCGCGCGAAGCCGACGTGCAGAACAACGGAGAGGCCGGCGGCTGACAATCGCTTCCGCGCTCGCGCCAGCACGGCCGGATCGGGATCGACCCCATTGAGCTGAGCGGCGGGGGCGGCATTTCCCACACGCAGCAAAAGAGAACCCGTGCCGCAGCCAACGTCGAGAATGACGTCGCTGGCGGTAGGGCGCAGCTGTTCAATGAGAGCCCTGCGCCACTGACGCTCGCGAGTCAGCGCCGCGACACCGATGTCGTAGAAGGGGGTGAGCCAATGATGCCCGGCAGCAGGCGTGTAAGTCAGGTCAGGTGGCACGATCAGTCCTCTCCATTCGGCGATCATGCAACCTGTAGCGACTACAGGATCAATACCGAAAAGACGTTAGAGAGTGCGCCGCTCACATTGGCAACGCGGCAGGCGCCAGCCTCAAACGAGGAGCTCGTACGTCCCAACCTGAATCGCTACGAAAGATAAGCCATGGGAGTGCTTGTTTGCACTCCCATGGGCTGCCGTTCTGCGCTGCCGATTTTAGGCGACTACGTAGTGCGAGATGGGAAAATCTCGTATTGATGATTCGCGGTTTCGCCGTGCCCAGCTAGGCAATTCGATGAGGCGGTTATGCGGAGGCTTCTTTCGATTGCAACAGCGATCGACACGATTAATGCCGCCATGGCGAAAATCGTATGCTGGGCGCTGCTCGCAAACGCGCTGCTTATCGCAACCAACGCGATTGCTCGGAAGGTATTTTCAGTCGCCTGGCCGCTGGCGTTCGACATGCAATGGCAATTTTTTGCAGCCGTCGTGCTTTTGATGGCGGCTTACACGCTCCAACGCGACCAGCATGTACGAATCGATATCCTGGCGCAGAGGCTCGGCGAGCGCGGCCTCGCGTGGCTTGATTTGATTGGCATCGTCGCGGTGCTGCTGCCAGTCTGCATTGCGATGATCTGGATCAGCTGGCCGCAATTTGCCACGTCATTTCTCGCCAGCGAAACGCGTGCCAGCCGCGAAAGCATAAGCTCGCTGCCCGCGTGGATCATCAAGGGCTTTATCCCCGCAGGCTTCTTACTGCTCGCTCTTCAAGGTCTTGCCGAAGCCGTGCGTTGCGTGGCGGCGCTTAGGCGAATCGCGCCGCGACCACTGCAGCGGTTCCAACTGATCGAGAGGGAAAATTGACTGCCGAACCGCTCGCCCCAGCGATGTTGGGGGCACTCGTCGTCGTTTTGCTGGCCGGATTTCCCGTTGCGTTTTCGTTGGCAGCCGTGGCGGGCGTCTTCGGCGCTTTTGGCGTGCTTTCGGGCGCCTTTCCACTTTCCTTCCTAAGCGCGATGTACTTTCGCGTCCTGGGCATGTTCAACAATGATAACCTGTTGGCAATTCCCCTGCTCGTGCTCATGGGTCTGATCCTCGAACGGACAGGCATCGCAGAGGATATGCTGCTGGCGCTGAATCGTCTCTTCCGCAAGCTGCCTGGCGGACTGGCCTATGCGGTCATCATCGTCGGTATGGTCCTGTCGCCGATCGTCGGATTTGTCTCGGCCTCGGTCATCGCGCTCGGATTGATATCGCTGCCGGTCATGATCCGTGCCGGTTACGACAGCCGGCTAGCGACTGGCGTTGTCGCCGCCTCGGGAACGTTGGCCCAGGTGGTGCCGCCAAGCCTGGTCCTGATTGTGCTGGCGGAGCAACTCGAAGTGTCGCTGGTCGACATCTATCGAGGAGCTCTACTGCCCAGCATCGCGCTGGTCGCGCTTTACATGTTCTACATTTTCGCCCTGACTGCCTGGAAACCGTTTCTGGCCCCCCCGGTTCTCGACACCAGCTGGACAGCCAGAACGGATTGGCGCTCTCGACTGCGGCTATTACTCGACGGCGCTCTGCCTATTGGTTTGGTTGTTTGCGTGCTGGCTTCGGTCGCCTTCGGCGTCGCAACACCAAGCGAAGCGGGCGCCATCGGCGTCAGTGCGGCGCTGGCGTTGGCTTTGGCAAAACGACGACTTAAGCTTGCAGGCTTGAAACAAGCACTCGTCGCGGCAGGCGTGCTTTGCTCCAATGTCGTCTTTCTGCTGATCGGCGCATCCTTCTTCACACTGGTTTTCCGTGGGTTCAACGGACACCTCATGATCGAAGCTCTATTTCAGCACATTCCGGCCGGTCAACTCGGGTTCGTCCTCGCAGTGAATGCGGCGGTCTTCGGCTTGGCCTTCTTTCTCGATTTTTTTGAGATCGCCTTCATCGTTCTGCCGCTGATCGCGCCGATCGCACACACTGCTGGCGTGGATGTCGTGTGGCTGGCTGTCCTGCTTGCGATCAACTTGCAGACATCTTTCATGCATCCGCCCTTCGGTATCGCCCTTTACAATCTCCGCAGCGTGACGCCCGCCTCGATCAAGACCGTGAGCATTTATTGGGGCGCCGTGCCGTTCGTGCTGATCCAGGCACTCACGGTCGTGCTTCTCATTCTGTTTCCGGCTCTCGTGCTTCGCAATATCGCACCTCCCCCTTCAGGCGGGGAACTTAACATCGAGCTTCCGCCGCTCGTGTTGCCTGAACCGGTATTGCGCTAGAAGAACCACTCGCTTTCCCGTCTTTTGGCCCACAGCGGCTATCAAGCCTGCAGGCGGATGATTTCCGCTTGAACCTGAAGCGGCATCAGGTTGTAAGGCCCACACACATCGACGTTAACAGCATATCAGGCTCCTTCGCGCACGCTCCCCTTCATGCAGATTCCGGTCTTGCGCCCCTTTGTCAGATTGGCTGCCGTGCTCGCGCTCGGCGCCTCCGTCCTGTCCGGCTGCGTGGTCGGCGAGGGCGACACGCGTCACCTGCAGCCGCTGCCGGCCAAGCTCGTCTCGCAGATGTCCGCCAAAGGCATGACCGAGGCGGACCCGATCTTCGTGCGCATCTACAAGAAGGAGAGCGAGCTCGAAGTCTGGAAGCGTGACCGCAGCGGTAGATACGCGTTGCTGAAGACCTATCCGATGTGCCGGTGGTCGGGACAACTCGGGCCGAAGAAGCGGGAGGGCGACCGCCAGGCGCCCGAGGGTTTCTATACCGTCACGGCGGATCTGATGAATCCGCGCTCCCAGTTCTATCTCTCGTTCAATCTCGGTTACCCGAATCCATTGGAGCGATCGCAGGGCTATTCCGGGTCGGCGCTGATGGTGCATGGCGCCTGCACCTCGGCTGGCTGCTTCGCGATGACGGACGAGGGGGTCAGCGAGATCTATGGGCTCGCGCGCGAAGCCTTCGCCGGCGGCCAGGCCGGCTTCCAGGTCCAGGCCCTGCCGTTTCGGATGACGGCGGAGAACATGGCGCGGTACCGGAACAATGCGAACATCGCCTTCTGGCGCAACCTGAAGGAAGGTGCCGACCATTTCGACGCGACGCGGCAGCCGCCCAAGCTTGCCACCTGCGGCCGGCGCTACGTCTTCAACGTCAAGGGTGACATCAGCTCCTTCGACCCGGCTGGCCCCTGCCCGGCCTACGAAGTCGAGCCGGAAATCCAAGGCCTCGTGGCGGAGCGCCGCGCCCGCGATGAAAGCCGCATCGTCGAACTCGTCGGCACCGGACTTCCGGCGGCGGCCTTCGCCTATGCCGATGGCGGCATGCACCCGAGCTTCCGGAAACTGCTCAGGACGATGGGGCCCGAGCGGATGCAGGCCATGGTGTCGGGCAAGGTGGAGATCAGCCGCCCGGACGCCGCTCTGGCGGACCCGTTTGAAAGCGGCGACGCCGACGCGACCGGATCGCTTCCCCGGTGACTGATATCGTGGCCCCGTGACCCACGGGCACGACCAGCAAGGGCACATTCACAATCATGAGCAAGCGTTCGCTGTCAGCTGGGGATCGGCGCGCGATGATTGATGCTGCTGACGCACAGCAACGAACAATCAAGCGCAATCGGATCGTGCTGATCCTGCTCCTGGCCTTCGTTTCGCTCGCCTTCGCGATCAACCTCTATCACGTCACCCGCGAGATGCGCGGTCCGGCACTGCAGCAGCAAGGCCTCACCTCGCCAGCATCGACCTTCGTCCGCCATGCAAGCGCTTAAGTGGATCCGCTATGGCGCCTGGGCCGCCGTCGCCATCCTGGCCTTCGTCAGTGCCGCGATCCTGATCGGCTGGTGGCAGGTCGACGGCCCCGGCCGAAAGCAGATCGAGGTCGCTGCATTCGCCGCCGGCAGCCCGTTCACGCTCGTCAACCACAAGGGCGAGACCGTCACGGAAGCGACCTATCTGGGCAAGCCGACGCTGGTGTTCTTCGGGTTCACCCATTGCCCGGAGGTTTGCCCGACGACGCTGTTCGAGATCAGCAACCAGCTCGGCAAGCTCGGCCCCGACGCGGATCGCCTGCAGGTTCTCTTTGTCACGGTTGACCCGGAACGCGACACACCCGCGCAGATGGCGCTTTACCTGCAATCTTTTGATTCCCGGATCGTCGGCCTGTCCGGCACCCAGGCGCAGGTCGATGCCGCGCTCTCGGCCTACAAGGCCTACGCCAAGCGGATTCCGACTGATAATGGTTACACCATGGACCATACGGCGTCGGTCTACCTGATGGACGCCAAGGGCCGCTTCAAGAGTATGATCGACTATCATGAGGACGACGCGGCGGCGCTGGAGAAGATCCGGCTCTTGTTGAACGCGAGAGGCTAGCCACCAATGACAGCTTTCCCCGTCCTCTCGGACAAGCACGCCCTCGAGGACGGCACGCAACTCGCGCCGCGCTTCGACACCAATGGCCTGATCACCTGCGTCACCACCGATGCCGAGACCGGCGAGCTACTGATGGTCGCGCATATGAATGCGGACGCCCTGGGGCGCAGCATCGAGACCGGCGAAGCCTGGTACTGGTCGCGCTCACGCCAGCAGCTTTGGCACAAGGGCGACACTTCGGGCCAGGTCCAGACGATCGTCGAGATGCGCATCGATTGCGACCAGGACGCGCTCTGGCTTAAGGTCAATGTCGCCGGCGATGGCGGTTGCTGCCATACTGGCCGGTGTTCCTGTTTCTATCGCGCCAAGCCCCTACGCGCAGGCGCCGAAGCTCCGCTCATTCGCTTGTGTGCCGGCGCTTGAGGCTCCGTGTGTTGTAGCCCCCAAAAGCCCGGACATTTCTCACGGTGCTGCATGGGCCGCGATGAACTCGCGGGGTGAACGATATCCGAGCGACCTGTGCGGGTGAAGCTCGTTGTAGTGGTCGAACCATTCCGGCAGGGCGAGCATGACGGTTTTGGCATCGGGGATGGGATTCACCGAGACGTAGTCGCGCTTGAAGGTTCGCACGAAGGCTTCGGCCATGCCGTTGCTCTGCGGGCTCTGGACCGGAGTTGTGAGCGGCTCCAGGCCGATATCGCGGGCAAAGCGGCGGGTCGGACCTGCGATGTAGCAGGAGCCGTTATCGGTCAGCCATTCGATGGTCTGCGGCAGGCGGTTGACCTTGCCGAAGCGGTGCTCGACGGCGGTGACCATCAGGTCGCAGACATCTTCGCCCTTGATGCCCTCGGTGGTGGCGACATGGCCAATGGCTTCCCGGTCGCAGCAATCGAGCGCGAAGGCGACGCGGACCTTTTCGCCGTTGTCGCAGCCGATCTCGAAGCCGTCCGAGCACCAGCGCAGGTTGGAGCGTTCGACGGCGATGCGGCCGTCGTGACGGCGCTCGACCCCGCCAGCATGGCGTTCGAGCAGAAGGCCATGGACCTTCATCACCCGATAGACGCGCTTGCGATTGGCGGGCGCACGGCCCTCGGTCAGGGCTTTGCGGCGCAATCTGGCCCAGACGCGAGCATAGCCGTAGGTTGGCATGTCCTCGATGACCGTCTCGATCTCGGACAGGAGCGCCTCTTCCGGCAGGGGCGGACGGCCTCTGCGCTGGGGAGAGCGCCCGGCCGTCCGCTGCGCCAGCCGGGCGGCGAGATGCGAACGGGCCACGTCCAGCGTCGCGGCGACGGTGTTCATGGCAAACCGTCCTTGGGCAGCGACAGCGACCGCAATCTCCGTTTTTATGGAATGGCCCGCCCCAATCCCGGCCTCTTGTATGATGCCGTCGATGAAGGAAGGAAAGGAGCGAGCCAATGTCTATTGTGATCCTCGGCGTTGATCTGGGCAAGAACTCTTGTAGTGTGGTCGGCGTGAATGCGGCCGGTGCAGTAGTCGTGCGTCGAACAATGCGTCGGCAGACGCTGATCGACTATGTGACGAAGCTACCGGCCTGCGTGGTGGCGATGGAAGCGTGCTGCGGTGCCCATCATTTGGGTCGCCTGTTCGCGGTGCAAGGGCACGAGATCCGGCTGATGTCGCCTGAGTATGTTCGCCCCTATATCAAAGCCCAGAAAAACGATGATCGCGATGCCGAGGGGATCGCCGAGGCCGCGTCGCGGCCGACGATGCGTTTTATTGAACTCAAGAGCCAGGAGCAGTTGGACATCCAGACGCTGCACCGGGTGCGTTCGCGCCTGGTTGCCGAGCGAACCAGTCTCATCAATCAACTGCGCGCGATCCTGCTGGAACGCGGAGTGACATTTCCGGCAGGGCGCCGCAAACTTGAGCTGGGTGTCGATGACCTGCTGGCCGAGGATGACGGCCTGTTGTCCCCGCGCGTGCGCCAACTGGTCGACGAGCTTTGCGTCGAATGGAAGGAACTCGACGCGAAGATCACGGCGCTGAATGGCGAGTTCGTCGAATTGGCGCGTCACGACGCGGCGGCGAGAAGGCTGACATCGATCCCGGGCGTCGGCGCGCTCAACGCGACGGCCCTGATCGCTGCGGTGGGCAATGCGAGTAGCTTTGCCAAGGCCCGCGACCTGGGCGCATGGCTCGGGTTGGTTCCCCGGCAGTACAGTACGGGCGGCAAAGCTCGACTGCTGGGCATATCCAAGCGCGGCAACACCTATCTGCGCACTTTGCTCATCCACGGTGCGCGTGCGGCATTACCGTCGCTTTCAAACAGCGACACACCCATGGGGCGATGGCTCAAGGCCATGATCGAGCGAGGCGTTCACCGCAATGCCGTGGTGGTGGCCCTGGCCAACAAGCTGGCGAGGATTGCCTGGGCTACCCTGCGCAAGGAGACGCGCTTTGAACGTGGCTACTTGGCAGCAGCAGCATGATCTGATCGGCCACGTGCAACCGCGCATGTAGCCCAACGAGGTTTGCAGGAAGGATCGTGAAGATGGCCTGATCAGTCGATCGGCGTTTGGAAAGCCCGAGTATAAAAATGGCATTAAATGCCGTCGTTTTTATGGGGCTCTGAACGCGCGGATGTCCATCTTGGCTGTGAGCGTGCTCACAAGACCGTATACGTTGACGCAGACTGAGATCAGAACGCCGTAGAATCCTCTTGCAGACGGGGCGGGCCATACGTTTTATATCCTCCGCCAGTTCGAGGGCGTCCTTCAGGATTTCCACCTCCAGGGTCTTCTTGCCCAGGAGCCGCTGCAATTCGCGGATTTGCTCCTGCTGCGCCCGGAAGGCGGAGGCCGGGACCACTTCCTCCTCGGCCGCCGTCGCGGTCAGCGCCCCTTGCTCGGCAAGCCGCCGCCACGTGAAAAGCTGGTTCGGCGACACGCCGCACCGGCGTGCCACAAGGCTGACCGTGACACCCGCCTCGCGCGTCTGCGCGACGATCTCCAACTTCTCCGCAACCGACCACCGGCGACGCCGCTCAGGCCCGGTCAGGACCTCAACCTTCGGATAAGAACCAGTCATAGACACGACATTACTCCCAACCCTTATTTTAAGGGTGAGACCTGTCCGGGGAATTCGGGGGCCGTTTCACCGTGGCATGTTAAAGCCGACTGCTAGGACCCGGTCGTACAAGACCATGCCCGCGGCCATGGCGGCGACGAACAGGAGGACAAGCGGCAGCCCCATCAAAAAGGCGGAAATGGCCGGTCCCGGGCAGAAGCCGGCGAGCCCCCAGCCGATGCCGAAAATCGCCGATCCTATGAGAAGGGGCGCGTCGATCTGCGTCTTCTCCGGCAAATGAAATCGTGCATCCAGAACCGGCTTCGTCATGCTGCGCTGGAGCACGACGCCTGGCATCGCGACGAGCACCGCACCGCCGAGCACGAACATCAGGCTCGGGTCCCAATCGCCACTCGCGATGTCGAGGAAGCCGAGGACGCGCGCGGGGTCGACCATCCCGGATAGCGACAGGCCGAAGCTGAATATCGCGCCCGCAAGCAGGGCGATGGCGGGGCGGGCAAAAATGGGACCGCTCATCTCAGCAACCCCATGCTTGTTGCCGCGACGATCCCAGCAGCGAGGAAGGTAGCGGTCGCGGCAAAGGAGCGTTTCGAGAAGCGGGCAAGGCCGAGGATGCCGTGGCCGGACGTGCAGCCCGAGCCCATACGGGTGCCGATGCCCACGAGCAAACCGGAGGCAAGGACAAGGGGCCAGGTGGTTGCGATGGTCACGGCCGGGAATCGGCCGAAGGCTGCTGCGTAGAAGAATGGCCCTGCGAGAAGACCAACGACGAAGGCTGCATCGGCCCAAACGGGTCTGCCGCCGAGCAGGTTTCCCAGGATGCCGCTGATGCCGGCGATCCGACCGTTGGCGACGAGCAGCAGGACGGCGGAGAGACCGAGCAGCATGCCGCCAAAAAGCGCGGGCAGGTAAGGCGTCATCTCCGCCCCTCCGGACTGCAAAAAATGGCATAGAGTGCCGTGATGAGCTGAGCCGCCTTTTCCTCCGACAGGCGATAGAATATCTGCTTGGCCTCGCGGCGCGTTTGCACGACACCCGCCTCGCGAAGCACGCCGAGCTGCTGCGAAAGGGTCGGCTGACGGACGCCGAGCTCCTCCTCCAACTCACCGACCGAGTGCTCCCCTTCGGCCAGGGTGCAGGCGAGCATCAGCCGCACGGGATGTGCCATCGTCTTCAGAAGGGACGCGACCTCTTCTGCCCGGCTTGCCATCTCCTCCGGCGGCATGGTGGCGGACACCGATTTTTCGATTGCAGTCACCGTGTCGCCCCTAGCGCGTCGAGCGGAATTTTCAGGTAGCGCCGGCCGTTGTCCTCCGGTTCGGGGAGCTGGCCGGCGCGCACGTTCACCTGAAGTGCATGGAGGATCAGCCTCGGCATCGGCAATGTCCGGTCCCGCGCTTCGCGCAGCGCCACGAAGCTGTCCTCGGTCATATCGACGAGATGCGGGTTGGAGCGCTTTTGCTCGCTCACCGTGCTCTCCCATTTCGCATGTCGCCCGCCCGGCTGGTAGTCGTGGCCCGTGAAGATGCGGGTCTCATCGGGAAGCGCGAGAATCCGCTGGATCGAATGCCACAGAACCTTGGCGCTACCGCCTGGAAAATCGGCGCGGGCCGTGCCCGAGTCCGGCATGAAAATCGTGTCATGGACGAAGGCGGCGTCGCCGATGACGTAGCTGACGGAGGCGAGCGTGTGGCCGGGCGAAAACATCACGCGGCCTTCAAGACTGCCGACCCTGAATGTGTCGCCGTCCGAAAACAGTTGGTCCCATTGCGATCCGTCTGTCGCCAGTTCCGGCCAGTTATAGATGTCCTTCCAGAGCTTCTGTACCTCGACAACGCGCGCGCCGATCGCCGTCGGCGCACCGGTTTTCTCCTTCAGATAAGCGGCGGCCGAGAAGTGGTCGGCATGCGGGTGGGTGTCGAGAATCCATTCGACCGTCAGTCCTTCGGCCCGCACATAGTCCAGGATCGCATCGGCATGAACAGTCGCGGTCGCGCCGGACTTCTCGTCGAAATCGAGTACAGGATCGATCACGGCGCAGGCGCCTGTCGCCGAATCGGAGACGACATACTGAATGCTGCCCGTACGCGCGTCGTGGAAACCCACGACGCGCGGAACCTTGGCGTCCTGCCGATCAAGCCAAACTGCGGCGCCGGACAGGTCGAAGCCGTGGCCCTTTCCGAAGATCTCGACCTCCCCGCGCTGCATTCGCCCGTCGAGCACCTCACCGATCGCGTAGAGGGTGAGCGCCCGCATCCCGCTCTTGCAATGGGCAAGGGTCGGCCCTTTCGCCTTCTTCATCGCTTCCTGAAATGCACGGACGTCGGCCTCGGTGATGGTCGGGCCGGTGACTGGTACGAAGGCATAGCCGAGGCCGGCCGAACGCGCGGCGGCGGCTTCGGCGGCGTTGCCCGGTTGCCCTGCCTCTTCACCATCCGGTCTGGCGTTAATGACGGCGGCAAAGCCTTGTCTTGCGAGGTCACTGAAGGCAGCGGGATCTGGTTGGGCCGATACCGTCAGACGATCATCAATGGTCACGGTGTTCATCAGCGCAGGCTCCTGATCATCAAACATTATACGATTACATATAATGTATAATGATGGAAATCAAGGTGGCACCGCCTGCGCTGCCACCGACACTCTGATGAGCAACCTTCTGATGGTCGCGT
The DNA here is from genome assembly GCF_014764685.1 of Allobosea spartocytisi. NCBI lineage: Bacteria > Pseudomonadati > Pseudomonadota > Alphaproteobacteria > Hyphomicrobiales > Alloboseaceae > Allobosea > Allobosea spartocytisi. The sequence continues at coordinate 32,128 of NZ_JACXWY010000010.1, read as the reverse complement.
GGCAGCAGCTCTGACCCATATGCGCCAGCCCCGGCAAATGGCACGGGTCAGGATCATCTTGGCGTACGCCGCCTCTGGGTGTCCCGGAGACTCCGAGCCCAATCCTGACTGGGGTGAGGGTTGGTGGTCTTCTAGTCCTTTTGAGTCAACACACTCGCGCGCCGCGCGTCGCGCGCTTCCTGCAAGATCTCCCAGCCACCCTTGAGCACGAGCCCGCCGACGACCAGGCCGATGATCAGGTCCGGCAGCGGAGATGCGAAGAACATCACCGCAGCGCCGGAGACCGCTATGCCCGCATTGGCCAGCATGTCGTTGGTCGTAAAGATCCAGGACGCCTGCATATGGACGCCCTGGTCTCGATGCGAGCGCAGCAGCCGAAGGCAAATCAGATTTGTCGCCGCATTCGCGACGGCCGCGACTATCATGGCAAGACCGATCGGCTCGGCGCCAACGAAAAACCTGCGCAGGACCTCGGCCAGCAACCCGACGCCTAAAATGATCAAAAGCGCGCCGGACAAAGCGGCAACACGCGACTTAGCCGCGACGCTCCGTCCGACGGCGTAAAGGCTCACCGCGTAGACGCCGGCATCCGCCAGATTGTCGAGCGCCGCGCCCAGCAAACCAGTCGAGTCCGCAACAACGCCCACCGTCCCCGCTACGACCACCTGCAAGCAATTGATAAGCAGCACCCAGATCAATGTTCGACGTTCGGCCACGTCGCTTGGGTCAAGTTCGATCTCGGCTTCCTCGTTGCGACGCTCAGAGGCCATGTCAGCGCTCCGTCTCACCCGATGGTTTCTGGACGCCGAACACCGATCGGAACGGCCGCAGGGACCCCGCCAGCAGCAGCGCAACTCCGATGCTGATCGCCACATCCGCCATATTGAAGGTAGGCCAATGCCAATCGCCGACATGAAAATCTAGGAAGTCGGTCACGGCTCCTTGTCGCACGCGGTCAACGACGTTGCCGGCGGCGCCGCCGGCAATCAAGCCGAGGGCGACCGTCTCGACCATGTTCTCGACGCGCAATGCCCAGACGAGAAGCCCGGCTGTGATCGCCACTTTAATGGCACCCAGTACCAACGGACGCTCAAGAAAGACGTCCTGGAACATCCCGAAGCTGACTCCGGGGTTGAAGCCAAGCGTCAGGTTGAAAAATGACGTAATCTCTATGACGCGCGGAGGCGCCATCACCACCGTCACGATCAGCCACTTCGTGACGACATCGACGAGAAGAGCGGGGACGAATGCGAAGCCCAACCACATCGCACGCTGTCCAACGGACGCTACCGCCACGGTATTACTTTCCTTGCAGGTCATTTTTCATTGACGTCCTGGTGACGACGGTCGCCCAATCTTGACGACCGTCGATGCGTTTTCAGTGGGCAGATGCCGGGCGCATCCCTGGCTGATGGCGCTCACTGGCAGGAGAACCGGTCCCCACTGATGGACCGGCCTTTGGTCCGCCTTGGTCGCGATTGAGAAGGCGCAACCCGTTGAGAACAACCAGCAGGGAGGCGCCGACATCCGCAGCGATGGCGCCCCAAAGCGATGCCAGGCCGAGCACTGTCAGGACCGTGAAGAGGAGCTTCACCGCGATCGAGAATGCGACATTCTGCCGAATGACTGCGAGCGTCGCGCGCGAATGGCGCACCAGCCAGGGCAGCCTCGAGAGATCGTCCGACATGAGCGCAACGTCGGCCGTCTCAATTGCCGCGTCGCTGCCCATTGCGCCCATGGCAATCCCGAGACTGGCACGGCCCATCGCCGGTGCGTCGTTGACCCCATCGCCGACCATGGCGACAGAACCATAACGCCGTACGAGATCCTCGACGGCTGTGACCTTGTCGCCGGGTAGCAGTTCCGCCCGAACCTCATCGATGCCGGTCTGCTTGGCGATCGCATCGGCGGTTGCCTGATTGTCGCCCGTGAGCATCACCACCTTTTCGACGCCGGCCCGATGCAGCGCGGTGACGATATCCTTGGCTTCTGCGCGCACGGCATCAGCAACGGCGATCAGCCCCCAGACCTCTTCGCCGTCACCGACCGCCACGACAGTACGACCGGCGCCAGACAGGGTGTCGGCTTGATCCAGAACGGCTGGCGAGCCGATCTTCCGTTCATCGAGATAGCGGCGCGACCCAAGCCAGACCTCGCGACCGGAAATCCGACCGGTCATACCCCGGCCGGTGATGGCCTGCACCGCGTCGGCTGGCTGGGCAGCAAGGCCGCGTTCCGCGGCTTTAGCCAGAATGGCGCGCGCGATCGGATGCTCGCTGCGCGCCTCAAGGGCTGCGGCCAACCGGAGAACGTCATCCTCGCTGCGGCCGACGAGCGGCACCACGTCAACCACTCGCGGACGCCCCTCAGTAAGGGTTCCGGTCTTGTCCATAGCGATGGCCTTCAGCTTGGCCGGAGTCTCGAGGTGGACTCCGCCCTTTACCAGGACACCCTGCTTCGCGGATCCGGCGAGAGCGGCTACGATGGTCACCGGTGTCGAGATCACGAGGGCGCAGGGACAGGCGATCACGAGCAGCACGAGCGCGCGATAGAACCAGACCTCCCAGCCAGCGCCGAGCAGCAGCGGCGGGACGAGGAAAACTGCGATGGCGAGAACCATCACGACAGGCGTGTAGACGCGCGCGAACTTCTCGACCCACTGCTCGCTCGGTGCGCGCCGGCTCTGTGCGGAGCCGACCATGCGGATGATCTGCGCAAGGGTCGTATCGTTCGCCGCCTTGGTGGTCACGACGTCGAGGGCGCCCTCGCCATTGATGGTGCCGGCGAACACCTCATCGCCCACGGTTTTGAACACCGGAACGCTCTCGCCGGTGATGGGCGCCTGATTGACCTCGCTCTCACCAGCTGCGACGCGACCATCAAGGGGGAGCTTGTCGCCGGGACGAATAATGATGTGCGAGCCGACGCGAATCTCGGCGGCCGGTACGTCACGCTCAGATCCATCGTCGAGCTTAACCCGTGCTGTCGGCGGCGCCAGCTCCATCAAAGCAGCCACCGCTCGCCGCGCGCGACCGAGGCTCCACGCCTCAAGTGCCAGGGCAAGCGCGAAGAAGAAGGAAACCGTAGCGGCTTCGAACCACGCGCCGATCCCGATCGCGCCCACGACGGCAACCACCATCAGGAGGTTCATATCCGGGCGGAACCGTCGCGCCGCGAGCCAGGCCTTAGGCGCGACGTAGCGCACCGCACAGAGCACTGCGAGGGTATAGAGGATAATGCTCGGCAGCGGCGTCGAGCCCGCAGCATGTTCGCCAGCCTCGAACGCCGCGATGATGCCGCCGCCGAGCCAGGCGTGAACCGCAAAGCCGAGCGCGGCGAAGACGCCGCTCGCGGCGGTCAGCCACGACTGTATGCGCCTGCGACGCTCTTCTGCCTGTGCCGCTTCGCTGCTCGCCCCTTCGATCCAGGGCTCGGCTCGCAAGCCGGCGCGCCCGACGGCTTTCTCGATGCTGGCCTCCAGCGCAGCGTCTGGCACCATGTCGATCGACATGCGGCCGTTGAGGAGGTCGAAGGCGAGTTTATCTTCGCCCACGAGCGGACCAACCTCGCGCTTCAAGGCCGCGATTTCGTCGGCGCAATCCATCCCGTGGATTCGATAGACAACGCCGCCAGGCTGATTGGTCGGAAGTGGCGGTGCAAGCGCCTCCTGAGCTTGGCCCGCACAGCCGCATCCGGATCCGGCAGTTTCGGAACAGGCAGCCTCAGAAACCGCCGGCGGCGACCACGGCTCAGCTCGCATGCCCGTTCGCGCGACTGCTTCCTCAATCTGACGGAGTGTTGCCCCGCTCTGAGGCGCAACGGTCATCGCGCCCTGCGAAGTGTCGAAGGCAAGATTGTCCTCACCGACGAGCGGCCCCAGCTCCCTCGTCAGGGCGGCCACCTCATTCTTGCAGTCGAGGCCACGCACGCGCAGCAGCATGGCCTCGGCCAAACCATTTCGGATGAGAGAGCCGGACATTCCGGTCTTTGAGATGCCGCTCACGAGCTCGTCGATCGAGGCACGCTGCTGAGGCGCAACCGTCATCAACCCCTTGGCCGTATCGAAGGCGAGCCGGTCTTCACCACCAACGAGCGGGCCGATTTCGCGCTTGAGCATCGCGACCTCGTTCTTGCAATCGAGCCCATCGACCTTGAACAGCCACGCGGACGCCGAGGACGTGTCCGGCTCAGCCAGCAGCTGCGCCCGCATCCCGGTGGAGGCGACCGCCTGCTCGATGGCATCGCAAGCTGGAAGGCTCGGGACGGTTGCTTCCATGACACCGCCTTTGGTGTCGAACGACAACCTGTCCTCACCACCCACGACCGGGCCGACCGCAGCGCGAAGCAGGCGAACCTCGTTTTGACAGTCCAAGCCCTCGACCTTGAAGCGCAACGTGCTTGAGGTGCTTCTCGTCCCGGCATCAGTGGCCATTTCGGTCTCCTCGACTGCTAAATTATCTGGGCTTAGCTCAAGCCTGTTAGCGCACCATACATTCTGTAGTCGCTACAGGATCAAGAGGTCATGAGCCGAATTTATGGCCGTCTCACGAGCGGCAGATGTCAGCGTCCGACAGCCACCAAGCCGACCGCCACTCCGTAGCTCACGATGATAGACGCGGCGGTAAGGGCCATGCCGAAAGCCCGACCTGATGCTCCTTTGGCATAGCCGAAAGCAAAGGCCACCCGACCGGCCAAAAACAGAGCGACCAGCAGAGGGATGAGTACCAGCTCGGGTCCTCGCAACAGCGCTGCAAGTGTTAGGTGGGCGCCAAAGGCCAGAACCGTCTGCTCCAATGAATTCTGCAGCACCGCAGCTCGCACGGCGATTGCTGGGCTGGGTTGGCCAAATGCCGAGCCCCGTATATCTGCTGGCGAATAGAACCGTCCTCTGCTCACCGCGCCGACGCAGCCAGCAAGCCAGAGGAACATGAGAATATCAGCCTTCAGCGTGAACGCGACCCGCTCACCGAGGCCCATCTCCGGGTTGAGGCGGAGCAACCCAGGAGGCAGCCAAACATACCCGGCCGTAAGGACGATCGCCGCAAGAGTGAGCGCGGCGGCGGAGCCACGGATGATGCCCATCTGGTCCGAACTAAAGGCCCTGGCCATTCTCCTGCTCCTCTTATGCCCTCCGCTGAGTGGCGCGATCAGGTGACGTACCGGGAAGCGGCCGATAGCCGCGCCTGTGTTCACACGTCTCCAGCCATTTGCTATATCTACATCCTGTAGTGGCTACAGGATCAACCCTCGATTATATCCATGGCTGGACTATCCCGACGCGGCGGCGATCAAGGCCGCCGCGCTCTTGGTTGAAATCGCGCAGCGCAAGAATGGAGATAAGACCGTCGATGAGCTTCTATTCCATCTGTCAGCACGGGTTCGTCCGCCATCCCGGCGACAACGTCGCTGAGACGCTCCGGCCCACCGCGCGACGGCGCATGCCAGGTGTCGCGCTGATGGCGTCAATCGCCCCTACGGAATGAATCCGCCATGATCACCATCGGAGCTTTGTCACAACGGACAGGCGTCAATATTGAAACAATCCGCTACTACGAGCGGATCAACCTCACCCCAAAGCCGCCCCGCACGGAAAGCAGACGCCGGCTTTACGGAGCCGAGGACGTACGACGTTTGACATTCATCCGGCATTCCCGGGACCTCGGCTTCGATATCCCGGCCATTAAGAGAATGCTTGCTCTGCAGGAAAGCCCGGAGGCCTCTTGTGACCAGGTCAGCCGAATTGCCACGGATCAGCTTGAAGCCGTCGAGATCAGGATAGGTCGGCTTCTGGGACTTAAGGGCGAGCTCATTCGAATGATAAAATCGTGCGACAACGGGAGCGTCGCATCGTGTCGGATTGTGGAAGTCCTCGCTGATCCAACTATCCCGCAAGACGCATCGTGAATCGCCCACCGAATGAAAGCTCAGCAAAGGTTGCGAATACCCTTCTTGTACCGGCTGCGGATTCGTCCCGTCCGACTCAACCGACCATGGCATTCTCTCTCTCTTGCCGCGGGGTCATCGCTAACGCGTATAGATCAAATCTGTTGCAGCCCGCGATAGCGGGCAAACAGGCGCTGCTCTCCGGAGGCGAAGAGGACGACCTCGTAAATCTGAGGCGCCTGGCCCGGGATCTCCATTCCGGGCGAGCCGACCGGCATGCCCGCGACAGCGATGCCCTTCACCCGCAGCCGCTCGACCAGCAATCGCTTGATCGCCTCGGCCGGAACATGACCTTCGACGACATAGCCGTCGATCTCGGCGGTATGGCACGATGCCAGGGCATCGGGCACGCCAAGCCTGGTCTTGAGCGGCATGACGTCGGGAACCTCGACCACTTCGACCGGAAAGCCCGCGGCCTTCACATGCGCAATCCAGTTGCTGCAACAGCCGCAGTTCGGGTCACGAGTCACGGTCATCTTCGGGAGCGCCTCGGCGGCCAGTGACGGAGGCGACAGCGCGAGCGCCGCGGCTGCCTGCGCAGCGCCGATCATCAGCGCGCGGCGGGATGGATAGAGCTCGGTTGGCATAATTGTCTCCTTTGCCTTGGCTGTGTCTTCCTCCGGTCGTGCGCGCATCCAGCGCCGTCACCGGAAGAAGACGTATTTCACGAGCGCTGCGATCGTGAGCACCAGTACTGCGATGCCGAGTAGGCCGACGAGGCCCATGCCCCAGCCCATACCGCTCATCATGTTGTGCATCATTGGCTCCTCCCTCATTCGACAGCCGCAGCGAAGCTTGCCGGCGCGGATCCCGATGTTGCCTTATCGGTCACAGCGGCCGCCGGCAGCCGCCAGCCCTTGATCAGGCCGTAGATCGCCGGGATCACCAGCAGCGTCAGCACGGTCGAGGAGACCATGCCGCCGATCATCGGCACGGCGATGCGCTGCATCACCTCCGATCCCGTGCCGGTGTTCCACAGGATCGGCAGCAGGCCGGCCATGATCGCGATGACCGTCATGATCTTGGGCCGCACGCGCTCGACCGCGCCCAGCATGATCGCCTCCTGCAGATCGGCTCGCGTGAATGCTCGCCCCTCCGCCGCGCAGCGCGCCTGCACCTCCTTCAGCGCGTGGTCGAGATAGATCAGCATGATCACGCCGGTCTCGGCCGCAACACCGGCGAGCGCGATAAACCCGACCGCAACGGCGACCGACATGTTGAAGCCGAGCCACCAGAGCAGCCAGACTCCGCCGACCAGCGCGAAGGGCAGCGAGAGCATGACAATGAAGGTCTCGGTCAGCCTGCGGAAGTTCAGGTAGAGCAGCAGGAAGATGATCGCGAGCGTCACCGGCACGACCAGCTTGAGACGCGCCTCGGCCCGTTCGAGATACTCGAACTGACCGCTCCAGGCGATGCGGTAGCCCGCGGGCAGCTTGATGCTCTGCGCGATCGCGTCCTGGGCATCGCGGACATAGCCGCCGAGGTCACGCCCGACAGTGTCCACGAAGATATAGACCGCGAGCTCACCATTCTCGGTGCGGATCGAGGTGGCGCCACGCTTGCGCTCGATGCTCGCAACCTCGCCGAGCGGGACGCTGGCGCCGGACGGCGTCGAGATCTGGACCTCGCGGGCGATAGCCTGCGGATCCGAACGCAGGTCGCGAGGGTAGCGGATGGCGACCCCATAGCGCTCGCGGCCTTCGACCGTCGTCGTCACGGTCTCGCCGCCCATCGCCATCACCACGGCATTCTGGACGTCGCCGACGGAGAGCCCGTAGCGCCCCAGCGCAATCCGATCCGGCACAATGTCGAGGAAGTAGCCCCCGATGACACGCTCGGCATAGGCACTGCTCGTTCCCGGGACGGCCTTGAGCACGGTCTCGACCTGGCGCGAGATCGACTCCATCTGCGCTAGATCGGTGCCGAAGACCTTAACCCCGATCGGCGTGCGGATGCCGGTCGCCAGCATGTCGATGCGTGCGCGGATGGGCTGCGTCCAGGCGTTGGAGATGCCGGGGAACTGGAGAGCCTTGTCCATCTCCGCCTTGAGGCTGTCGAGCGTGACACCCTCGCGCCAGTCCGTCTTGGGCTTCAGGTTGATGATGGTCTCGAACATCTCGGTCGGCGCCGGGTCGGTTGCCGTCTGGGCGCGTCCGGCCTTGCCGTAGACCGAGGCAACTTCCGGGAACGAGCGGATGATCCGGTTCTGGGTCTGGAGCAGCTCGGCCGCCTTGGTGACGGAGATCCCGGGCAAGGTGGTCGGCATGTACATCAGCGTGCCCTCATCAAGGGACGGCATGAACTCCGAGCCGAGCTGCCGCGCTGGCCAGAGGCTGAGCCCGAGGACGGCTACCGCAGCCAGGATCGTCAGGGTCTTGGCCCCGAGAACGCCGCGAATCATCGGACGGTAGAGCGCGATCAGGCCGCGATTGATCGGGTTGCGGCTCTCCGGAATGATCCTGCCCTTGACGAAGATGACCATCAGCGCCGGGACGAGCGTCACCGACAGGAGCGCGGCCGCCGCCATGGCGAACGTCTTGGTGAAGGCGAGCGGCCCGAACAGGCGTCCTTCCTCCGCCTCCAGCGTGAAGATCGGCAGGAAGGAGACGGTGATGACGAGCAGGCTGAAGAACAACGCCGGGCCGACCTCGCTGGCCGCCTCGATCAGGATGTCGATACGAGGCTTGTCCGGCTGAGCCCGTTCCAGGTGCTTGTGGGCGTTCTCGATCATGACGATGGCGGCGTCGATCATGGCGCCGACGGCGATGGCGATGCCGCCGAGGCTCATGATGTTGGAGCCAAGCCCCAGCGCCTTCATCGCCGCGAAGGCCATCAGGATGCCGACGGGCAGCATGATGATCGCCACCAGGGCGCTGCGCAGATGCAGAAGGAACACGATGCAGACCAGGGCGACGATGATGCTCTCCTCGATCAGCGTGCCCTTCAGCGTCTCGATCGCCCGCTCGATCAACCCGGAGCGGTCGTAGACCGGCACGATCTCGGCCCCGCCCGGCAGGCTCGCCGCGACCTCGGCAAGGCGCGCCTTGGCGTGTTCGATCACTGCCAGCGCGTTGGCGCCGAATCGTTGCAGGATGATGCCGCTGGCGACCTCGCCATCGCCGTTGAGTTCGGTGATGCCGCGCCGCTCATCGGGACCGAGTTCGACGCGGGCGACATCGGAGAGGCGAAGCGGCACGCCCCGATCGCTTTTCAGGACGATGTTCTCGATATCGGCGATCGACTTCAGGTAGCCGCGGCCGCGAACCATGAACTCGAACTCGCTGAGCTCGACCGTGCGTCCGCCGACGTCCATGTTGCTGCTGCGGACCGCCTCCCGAAGCGTCGCGAGCGAGACGCCCTGGGCGCGCAGCCGCACGGGATCGACGACGATCGCGTATTGCTTGACGAAGCCGCCGACGCTGGCGACCTCGGCCACCCCCTCGGCACGAGAAGCCGCGAAGCGCACGACCCAGTCCTGTAGCGAGCGCAGTTCGGCCAGGGTCATGTTCTTGGCGATGACCGCGTACTGGTAGACCCAGCCCACCCCGGTCGCGTCCGGTCCGAGCGTCGGCGAGACACCCGTCGGCAAACGCCGCGCGGCGGCATTGAGATATTCGAGCACCCGCGAACGCGCCCAATAGGGATCGGTGCCGTCCTCGAAGATGACATAGACGAAGGAGACCCCGAAGAAGGAGAAGCCACGGACGACGCGCGCCTTCGGCACCGTCAGCATCGAGGTCGTCAGCGGATAGGTGACCTGGTCCTCGATCACCTGCGGCGCCTGGCCGGGATACTCGGTGTAGACGATGACCTGGACGTCGGAGAGGTCGGGGATAGCGTCGAGCGGCAAGGTCTTCAGCGCATAGACACCCGCCGCCACGGCGAAGGCAGCGGCAACGAAGACGAGGATCAGGTTGCGCGCCGACCAGGCGATCAGGCGGGCGATCATGGCTTGGCCTCCGGCTGGGCGAAGCCGCTCAGGGCGGCCTTAAGGTTGCTCTCGGCATCGATCAGGAAGTTGGCCGAGACGACGACGCGATCGCCCTCGGCGACACCCTCGGTGATCGCGACCCTGCCATCGCCGCGGCGGCCGAGCTTGACCTCGCGCGGCTCGAACCGACCCTCGCCCAGGTCGAGAATGACGACGCGGCGCGTACCGCTATCGATCACGGCGCTGTCGGGAACGGCGAGCAGCGGACCTGCGTCACCGGAGCCGATCTCGACGTCGGCATACATGTTCGGCAGCAGCATGCCGTCGCGATTGCCGATCTCGATGCGGACCTTGGCCGTCCGCGTTGCCTCGGCAATCTCCGGGTAAATCACGCTGACGCGTCCCTCGAAGGAGCTCCCGGGACGGCCGCGCAACCGCACCGTGGCTGGTGCCCCGATGCCGACGGCAGCCAGTTGGCGTTCCGGAACATCGGCCAGAACCCAGATCGTCGAGATGTCGGCGAGCCGGAACAGACTGCCGCCGGCCGTCATCTTCATGCCGTCGCTGACCGAACGTTCCAGCACGATGCCGTCACGCGGTGCCGACCAGTTGATCGTGAGCGGCACTTTCCGGTTTCGCTCGATCTCGGCGATGACTTCCGAAGGGACGCCGAGGTTTTCGAGCCGCTGTCGTGCGCCGCCTTCGGGTACGCCGCGCGCCACGGCATTGAGCTCGGTGATGAACTGCGCGCCCGCCGTGCTGATCTCCGGCGAGTAGATGCGCGCCAGTCGCGTGCCTTTCGTGACGCGGTCGCCCGTCGTGATCGGGGCGACCTCCTGGACGAAGGCATCCGCCCGGATCGTCACCACCGAAACCCGCCGCTCATCGAGCTGGACCACGCCGGGCACATGAATGGTCTGGACGATGCTCTGCCGCCGGACTGGTTCGGAACGCACGCCGCTGCGCTGGATGCGCCCGGGCGAGAGCTTGATGACGCCGTCTTCGTTTCCCTCGCCTTCGTAGACCGGGAGGTAATCCATGCCCATGGAGTCCTTCTTCGGAACCGGCGAGGTATCCGGGAGCCCCATGGGATTGCGGTAGTAGAGGACACGCTTCGGGTCGGCCTGCACCGTCCGTTCCCCGGTCGCGGGCTTCTCCTCGAAGCTGATGTCCTGGCTGGCGCGGACGGCCGTGAAGGGCCTGCCGTCCTCGGTCTGGCGCGGCTGCGCCGAATAGACGGGCCTCCGGTCCGGGTCCTGATAGTAGACGACCGGACCGGTTCCGACGGGCTCGTTCGCCGCGAGCGAGCCTTCGATGCCGAACCAGGAGCGCAGGCCCGCCGACGCAATACCACGATGCCCGGCCCAATAGCCTGCACTTCCCGCCGCCAGAATGGCGGCGAGAGCGAGGCCCGTGAGGGCGACGGGTTTCATGGCACGACCTTGAGGATCAGCTTGTTTTCGAGCGTGCCGGTCTCGCCTTGGATCTTGGCGCTGAGCGACAGGCGCCAGCCTCCGGCCATCGTCAGGTTGGTCTTGAAGCGGTAGGTTCCGGGCTCGGTCGCGGGCATCCCCTCGATCGTCGACGCCATCATCTCCATGCCATCGGGCGCCATGTCGATGCGCCGAGCAAAGATCACGGCGTCGGGGACCGGCTTGCCCGAGCGCTTATCGATAAGCTGGACGGCGACAGTAACGCCGTTGCCCTGCTTGAGCTCGCTCTGCACGAGCCGGAATTCATAATCCTTGATGTCCGCCAACGCTGGGAGCGAGATGGCGGCGAGCGGAAGCGCTGCGGCGAACGCGCGCAACATGTTGATAGGGGTCATGATCAAAATCCTGAATGCATCAGGCTGCCGCGCGTGCGCACAGCCTTGAACGTGGCGATGGCCACGGCTCACCGTCCGCCCGGAACTGCCGTGCGGACGAAACCAGCGCTGTCGCGCTGGCGATGCCTCAGGTTCGCGGAGGTCGCGCCGGCGGCTCGAACGGCCGCGAGGCGTGGGCGGCATCGTCGCCGGCCAGTCCGAGAACGGTGACGACCGGCTGAACGAGCGTGACGAAGGCCGTGGGCTCGCTCGCGAAGCACTTGGCCAGGCAGAAGCTCAACGCCGGGCAGCTCGTGGTGCAGTCCTTCTTCTTTCCCTGATCCGGTGGGCAGCACGACATGTCGGCATCCATCGGCATCGCTGTTTCCGCAGCATCCATCCGGCCATGGCGAGCCCCCGCCGGGCTGACGAAGGCAGCCAGTACGGTGGCCGTGACGAACAGGGCCAGAACTAGAGAGTGCGCGAGGAGCCGGAGCTTCATGACATCAGAAATGTCACAATCGTGCCGATTGCGAAAGGCTGGCGATTTCAAGACATCGTCATCGCGGCGAATAGTTCTCAAGAGTCCATCTAACGCGATCTGGCCAATATGCGCATTCGCGCCTTGGCTATCTTCCGCCGCTGCAGCGGTCGCGCGCTGTTCGATGCGCCGGTACCGCTCCAACAATTCCAGGCCGAAGGGTGGGAGCGGGGCTCCATCGCCCCGCGTTCCGCCGGGCGAAGCGACGACGACGCTCTCGTTGAACGCCTGATTGACGCTCTCGAGCGGCGTCCAGGCGCTTGTAATCCATGCCCTGCTGCGGGCGGCGGCTGAGATCGACCTGGTATCGCGGATGCCTTTGAGCAGCGCGATCGTGCCTGGACCGATCCGGGCACCGGAACCGAAAACGATCGTGGTTTTTAGCTTTGCCATGCGGGCGACGATACAGGCAGCTCCGTCCCGCTGTTGCAGTGCGATCGGCTCGGAGGCGGGACATCAATGTCGACCCGTTTACCTCGCGGGCTAGGAATCCTGCAGCATTTCGAGGACGGGACAGGCTGGCGCCCTCGTTCCGGAACATTGATCGACAGTCTGGGCGAGAATGCTTTCGAGCCGCCGGAGATCGGCAATCTTGGCCCGCTTCATCCAGATGGGCCAGCGTCAGCGAGCGAACCTCGATGCACGAGGCCTGCCCAGGCTCCGCCAATGCAAGGAGCGCCTTGATCTCTTCGATGCTGAAACCGAGTTCGCGCGAGCGCCGAATGAAGGACAATCGCCGTAGGTGCCCTCCCCCGTAGATGCGATAGCCGTTCGGCGTTCGCCCAGGCTCCGGCATAAGGCCGATGCGCTGGTAGTAGCGGATCGTCTCCAAATTGACGCCCGCGAGCTCCGCCAGTTTGCCAATCGTCAGGCTTTGCATCATCGGGGCGCTTTTTCCACTTGAGCCTGTAGGAGCTACGGAGTGCACGATACGCCCAATGTTTGGCCGGTCCACGATCCAGACGACGTTCAGCGTGACCGGCACCTCGATCCACACGCCGACGACGGTCGCGAGCGCCGCCCCGGAATTGAACCCGAACAGGCTGATTGCAGTGGCGACGGCGAGCTCGGTGAGGTTCGAAGCGCTGAGAAGCGCGGACGGACCGGCGACGCAGTGCTGTTTCCCGGCGATTGAGTTCAGGAAATAGGCAAAGCGGCCTTCGTCGAAGCCCTCGCCGTGAAGAAACTCCTCGATGCCGGGCCGGCGACTCACGCCGAGACTGAAAGGCTCGTGCCCGACGGGCGCCGACCTGAAGGCCTGCTGGGATTCCTACAGGAGCATTTCGGGAAGTGGGGTGGCTGGTACTATCGGATCGCGCGCGGGATCGACGAGCCACCAGTGGAACCGGACCGAGTCTGAAAATCGCTCGGTCCCCAGGACACGTTCGCGATCGATATCTCCGAGCGCGAGGCGGCTCGCCCCGAGATCGCTCCTCTCGTCGCGTAAGTCTGACGACATTGCGAGGCCAAGCAAGTCAGTGCCCACACGGTGACGCTGAAGGTGAAGCATGCCGATTTCCAAGGGGTGACACGGAGCCGGACAGCCGAGCCATCAGAGTGCCACTAACGATCGTTCATTGTCGGTCAACCTCGACTGCAGTAAACAACATCACGGCGCCAAACTGCCAGCGGGGCGTGGCACATAGTTTACGGAGTGTTCATGAGCCGGTTTGTCGTCGCCGTGGGCCTCGCGCTCTCGCTTGTGGCTTGCCAGGGTGTTGACGAGAGCTACAGATCGACGCGCGACCGCACCCCGATTCCGCCGACCACGTTGTCACTGATGGCCGAGAAGGGTGTGTCCGCGTCTGACCCGATCCTAATGCGCTCCTACAAAAAGGAGTCGGAGGTCGAGATCTGGAAGAGGAAGCCTGATGGGCAATACACCTTGCTCAAGACCTACCCCATGTGTCGCTGGTCAGGCCAGCTTGGACCGAAGATCCGCGAGGGTGACCGACAGGCGCCCGAGGGCTTCTATGACGTGACGCCTGGGGCGATGAACCCGAATTCCAGCTTGTTCCTGTCATTCAACTTAGGCTACCCGAATGCTTACGACCGCTCGCACGGTCGAACCGGTTCGCATCTGATGGTCCATGGCACCTGCTCGTCCCGGGGCTGCTTTGCCATGACCGACGAGGCGATTGCGGAAGTCTATGCCGTTGCACGCGAGGCGTTCGCCGGCGGACAGCGTACGTTCCAATTCCAGTCCTATCCCTTTCGTATGACGGCGGAGAACTTGGCGAAGCACCGCTCCGACCCTCACATCGCCTTTTGGAAGAACCTGAAAGAGGGCTCGGACCGATTTGAGGTGGCGAAGCGGGAGCCCGTCTGGACTGTCGTCGGCGGGCGCTACGCCTTTAACGAGGCCGACCGGGCGACAATTGCTGCAGTCGCAATTAAGCAAGCCCGCGATGAGCGTGAGGTTGCAGAGCTCGTAAGCAAGGGTACGCCGTCGATCCGTCTCGTCTACGAGGATGGCGGGGGGCATCAATCGTTCCGCGAGGTCGCCATGGCTGCGGCCAGCGCAAGCACCTACACAGCCCTCGACGATCGCACCCGACGGTCGATCGGAGACGTCAGTCGACCCGATGCGCTAGCGCGGGACCCGGAGGTGATCTCGATCGGAGAAATGGCGCCCGGTAAACCCAATCCGACGACCCGGTCAACCGCCGTTGCGGTGGCAGCTCCCGCTCGACCCGGGACGACTATGGAGCAATCCTCGTCAATGCCAGTCGTCATTTCTACTCCGGCCGCAGTGGCCAAGCCTGTCAAAACCCACATTGCAAGTTTGGAGGCCGCGTCGCTGCCGGCTGGTCCGCCGCTGCAGGTAGCAGAACCAGCGGCTAAGCCGATCTATAAGCGCCTGCTCGGCGGCCTTCTCGGCCTGTAAGGCACACGCTGGCGCCAGTCCGGGCTAACCAGATCAAATCGCCTACATCTTCCAATCGACCCCGGCTTTGCACCATCATGAAGCTTGAATGGAGCGTCATGATGGCAGCTACGTCATCGTCGGTCTTTGACGAAAGCATGAAACCTTGATGAAGGGATGCTCAACGTCTGGGACGTTATGCCAGCTCTAGTGAGAGAACAGACCGCTGATCTCGTCGAGATCTTTCGCGTGCTCGGCAACGGGAACCGACTTCACATCATGGTCGCATGTCTGGATGACCCGCAATGCGTGGGAGACATCGCTCGGCGTGTCGGCATCTCGCCTACGCTTGTCAGCCACCACTTGCGGCTCCTGCGCGCCGCGCGCTGCCAAAAGCTGGACAAACAGGTCTTTTACGCAGCGACGGATGAGCACGTACCCTGCATCATCCGCGACATGGCCCCCATGCCGGTGAGCACGGTCAAGTTTCGAAGGACGGTGATGACGAGCCTAATGCGGTGCAACGGGCAAGTCGCGATGATGCGTGACCTTCTCCAGCGCTTCAGCGCGGCGCCGTTCGGTATCGAGGGCCTTCTGTGATGTCCACCTTTGTGCTTGCCGCCCTTTTAGGCCTTGTAGAAGGCTTGACCGAGTTCATCCCGGTGTCCTCTACCGGTCACCTGATCCTCCTCGTCGATCTGCTCGAGTTTCATGGTCCGCCCGGTCGGGTCTTCGAGATTGCCATCCAACTCGGAGCGATCTTGGCGGTCTGCTGGATCTATAGGAGGCGGCTGCTTGAGATGATCAGTGGGCTGCCTTCCGAGCGGCGGGCACGGCATTTTGCGCTCATCGTCCTGATCGGTTTCCTTCCAGCTGCCGCGGTCGGCGCTCTCACACACGGCTTTATCAAGACGGTACTGTTCTCCCCATGGGTCGTGGCTGTCAGCCTTCTTCTTGGAGGATTCGCCATCCTCGCGATTGAGCGGATCATCGTGGCAGATGAGGCGGTCAGCCCTGCGCTTGAGAGGATCAGCTACGGCACCGCGTTCAAGATCGGCCTGTTTCAGACCCTCGCCATGATCCCGGGCGTGTCGCGCTCGGGCGCCACAATCATGGGCGCACGTCTTCTCGGGGTGGATCGCCCGACGGCGGCGGAGTTCTCATTCTTTCTCGCGATCCCGACCATGTTCGGGGCAACGATCTTCGACCTTTACAAGAACCGCATGAGCCTTGAGGGGAGCGGAATTTTGGTCATCACGATCGGATTCGCAGCTGCGTTCATCGCGGGCCTGCTGGTTGTTCGGACGCTCGTCATCTTCGTCTCGCGCCACGGCTTCGCGCCGTTTGCTTGGTATCGCATCGCGCTCGGCACCGCGATGCTCATCCTGCTCGTCGCGCGCTGAAGGAGCCGTGATGACGCTTGACGTCTTGTGGATTGGCATCGCGGCAGCGGGCGCGGTCTCGTCCCACTCCCGTTCGTCGCACGAGACGCCAACGAGAGCCGTCGCTGGCTGCCTCGTTACCGCCCTGGCCTGAGCAAGGGACGATCCTGTGCCGTTTGGCTTTTCACCGGCGTGCTCGCATCATCGCTTGAACGTCAGGCCTTGGACCAGGAGGATTGATCTTTGGGAAGGCTCTCGTCTGGATCGTGGACTGCGACGGAATCAGAAGCGCTCAGGTTTGCGCCGAAAACGACCAGATTGGTTCCACCCGGATGCCGGAGTGACGGGAACAAGATCCCCCCATAGCCCGCGGAAATCGCAGCATCTGCAAGCGGCCAGGATGGCGGGATCTTGCCTAGGATGTTGTAGATTTTCCGCCAGTCACAGTCCCATGACGCCCAGGCCGCTGCCCAGACATTCGGATCATAGCCGGCGGAGAAATCGACGACTTGTTGAAGGTCGATCATGTATGCAGCAAGCGTCGCGGGTCGGGTCAATGACGAACCCTGGCGATATTCCTCCAGAGCAGTCTGCGGCGCGCGCGAAAGATAAAGCGCCTCGACACCAATTCGATTGAAGCGGCCGCCGACCATAGCTGCGCCAGCTCCGCTGGTCGGCACGAATGCCCACTTTGGCGTCAGATAGCGATGGAAGACCTCGTCCGGTCCAAGCCGGACAAGCTTCATCCGCTCGCTCCGATTTCGAGGGCTTGCAGATACCTCAATACAGCTTCGCTATGACCTTCGGCGACCAGTTCCGCAGCCGTTTTATGATCGTAGTCGGAAATCGGTTCATTCATGAACCAATAAATCGCCTTGTCGAGATCGCCTGCGAGTTCAGCTGCGGCCGTTATGACCTTTGCCATCTCGCGAAACCGACCTTGAAGCCTCTCCGAGCTTGGCTTGCGAAGCGTGTTCCGATGAACGCCTGTCATTTTTGCCAGGCTGGAAACCTGGATGCCCAGCACCTTCGAGAAGCGCCCTGGAGAAATATAGGGGGTCTTCGGTTCCTGCAGCTTCTGCATAAAGCCCGACACAATCGCCGGACCAAGTCTCTCAGCATGTGCCATGGTTAAACTCCGCTACCATTCCCGCACAATATATGCACACTCATGCGCACATCAAGTGCCGTGTTGCGAGCACGCTGGACTCCAACAGGACGGGAGCATCCAAGCTCGCAATCCTAGAATGAGTGCGACGTTTATCATCTCCGGTTGCTGGCATTCCACAAACATCCGCCGAGCACGACATTGATCGTCACCAGTAGGATGAGGGCAGCGTAGGTCGCGCTCGACCCAACCTTTTCAAGCAGCAGGGCGCCCAACGTCGGCGCCAGCGCCTGCGCGATGAGGCTCGGCCGCGCGAGCTTTCCGACGAGAGGCGCATAACGTTGGGATCCGAATTGAGCGAGCGGCAATGTGCCCTTCGCGATCGAGAAGACGCCATTCCCCGCACCGTAGAGGATCAGAGCCAGGGCGATCGGGCCAACCCCGAGCGCCAGCATCGCAAGTCCCAGAGCAATCAAGCCGAGGGCCGCGCTCATCGTCCAGATCGGATGGTGGCGGCCTCCGCCTGCCATTTCGACGATGCGGCCACCGACCTGGGCCGGCCCAACAAGAGCTCCGAGGGCCACGGCCGCTGCCAGGCCGATCCCCTGTGCCTGGAGCAGCGTCAGCAAGTGGACGCCGACGATCGCGCCGATGGCGCCTCCGATGATCATGATCCCGGAGAGAAGCCGGAACGCACGGCTCTCCGACGGAAGCAGCTCAGTTGTTGGACCACCGCCTCCAACCTTCGCCCTAAGAAGCTCCGGTGGAGCCTTCGGAAGGGCCATAAGGACGACCGGGAGGGAGATCAAGAGCTGGATGGCTGCGTACGCGAAGCAGGTGCCTCGCCATCCAAAATGAGCGACGAGGTAGGCCGACAATGGCCAGCACACGGTGCTGGCGAAACCACCCCACAGCGTCAGCATCGTGATCGCTGACCGAGCGGTACCGCCATAAAGACGCCCGAGCGTCGAGAACGCCGCATCGTAGAGACCCGCGGCCATCCCAGCTCCGAGCACGATCCATCCAAATACGAAGACCGGCAAGTTCGGGGCCATGCCCAGGATGAATTGCCCCGCGGCGAGGAGGATGGCCGCCGTCGCCAGAACCGGTCGTCCGCCCGTCTCGCCGATGGCGCGACCGATGTAGGGCGCGACGACCCCGGCGGTGAGCAACCCGATCGACAGCGCGCCGACGACCCAGGACAACGGCCAGCCCGTGTCGTTCGCGATCGGTGCGGCAAGGACGGCAGGGAGATAATAGGAGGAACCCCAGGCGAGGATCTGCACCACGCCCAGGGCCGAGATGACCGTCAGCCGGTTCCGCTCGGTCACGCTGCCTTGCCGCAGCAGGAGGACGTCGCCGGTTCGGGCTGCTTCGCCGGTCCGCAGCCGCAGCCGGGCTGCCCTTCAGCCTTCGCCTCGGCATCCGCCACACAGCAGGCATTGGCCTGGGCGGGAGCCGGCCCGCCACAGCAATCGCCCGAAGGCGCCGCCTTGCACACGCCGGTCTCCGGCAGAACGAGTTTCACGTCATCGGCTGCAGCCAGATCGCCAGCGATCGCGGCTGCGATCGACCGAACTTGCTCATAGCCGGTCAGCATCAGGAAAGTCGGCGCCCGCCCATAGCTCTTGATTCCGACGGTGTAGAACCCCGACTCCGGGTGCGACAGCTCGCGGTGACCATGTGGCGGCACCGAGCCGCAGGAATGCAGGTTCGGATCGATCAGCGGGCCGAGCGCCTTGGCGCTTTCCAGCCAGGGATCGAACTCGACCCGTAGCTCCCGGGTCAGCGAGAAATCCGGCCGCTGACCCGTGCAGCCTACTATGCGATCGACCGGTCCAATCGTCCGGCCAACACCGTCGACCTCCCCGTCTACGAACAGGTGGGTGCCGTCCTCACGAACTCCGGTGGCCCCGAAGCCCGAGATCAGTTCGATGCGGCCTTCCGCGACGAGGCGGTGCAGGCGCTGCCCGAGCTCGCCACGCGCGGCAAGCTGATCATTCGCTCCGCCGCCAAACACCCGGGACAGATCACGTCCGCGCGTAGCCCAGATTGCCTTGGTGCCGGGCTCGGCGACCGCAAGCTCTTCGAGATCAAGTAGGACGTTCGCCGCCGAGTGGCCCGCACCGATGACGAGCGTCGCCCGCCCGGCATAGGTCGATCGATCGCGGCTCGATACATCAGGTATCCCGTAGGCGATGCGATCCTGGTGCGCCTCCTCGCCATCCACCGCGAGTCCACCGGCGCCGATCGGGTTGGGCGATGTCCAGGTTCCCGATGCATCGATGATCGCTCGTGCCTGGTCGCGCCGCGTTGCCCCATCATCCCCGACGACAGTGAGCACGAAAGAACGCTGCTCTCGATCGCGGCTGACCACCTTGTCGATGCCGTGGCGTCCGATCGCGGCGATACGGGCGCCGTATTCGATCACGGAGGCGAGCGACGGCGTGGCGGCCAGCGGGGCGAGATAGCTATCCACCAGCTCGGCCCCGGTCGGGTAGGCCTGCCCGTCCGGTTCCTTCCACCCGGCATTGGCGAGCAGGTCGCGGGCCGCGGGCGAGATGTTGAACTCCCACGGAGAGAACAGGCTGACATGACCCCAGGCGCGAATATTCGCCCCCGCCTCGCGGCCTGCCTCATAGACCTTCACCGTGATGCCGCGTTCGATGAGGTTTGCCGCCGCAGCGAGCCCGACTGGCCCAGCTCCGATGACGGCGACGGGAAGCTCGGTCATTCTGTTTTCCACTGTTTCTAGAATGATAGAATTATTCGGCAAATAAAAAGGGCTTGTCAGGCGGCCTTTTCCGGCGCTCGAGAGTAACCCTCTTCGATGCAGCATTCGTCGCCGAGGAAGCCGAGAAGGGCATCCATGGCAGGGTAGACAGCACGGCAGATCAGCGTGGTGGCTTGACGCTCCTGCGAGACGAGGCCGTTACGGATCAGCCGCTGAAGGTGGTGTGACAAGGTCGAGGCCGGGATCCCAAGACGCTCCTGCACCTGATTGACGGGCAGGCCACCGTGACCCGCCCGGACGAGCGTCCGGTAGAGCTCCAACCGGGTTGGATTCCCGAGAGCCTCAAGCTGCTTCGCTGCTTCTTCGACGTTCATGGAAATACAATGCGGTCAGCCAAAGGCAGCGTCAAGCTATATTTCCATGAACATCGAATTATTCTCCGACCGGAATTGCGGCCGCCTTGCCGCCGCGCTCGTACCAACCCTTCGACCGGTTCACGATCCAGACGACGGTGAGCATGACCGGCACCTCGATCAGGACGCCGACGACCGTGGCGAGCGCGGCTCCGGAGTTGAAACCGAACAGGCTGATCGCCGCGGCGACAGCGAGCTCGAAGAAGTTCGAGGCGCCGATCAGCGCGGACGGCCCCGCGACGCAATGCTGCTCGCCGGCGATCCGGTTCAGCAGGTAGGCCAGCCCGGCGTTCAGGTAGACCTGGATCAGGATCGGCACCGCCAGCAGCGCGATCACCATCGGTTGGGCGAGGATCTGCTCGCCCTGGAAGCCGAAGAGCAGGACGAGGGTGGCAAGCAGGGCAACGAGCGAAACCGGCCCGAGGCGACCGAGCAGCCTGTCGAGCGCAGCCTGTCCGCCCTTCGCCAGAAGGCGGCTACGAACGAGTTGCGCGACGATCACCGGAATGACGATGTAGAGGACGACCGAGAGGACGAGCGTTCCCCATGGCACCATGATCGCCGACAATCCCAGTAGCAGGCCGACGATCGGCGCGAAGGCGACGACCATGATCGCGTCGTTGAGCGCGACCTGGCTGAGCGTGAAATGCGGCTCGCCCTTCGTCAGGTTGGACCAGACGAAGACCATCGCCGTGCAGGGCGCCGCGGCCAGGATGATGAGCCCGGCGATGTAGCTGTTGACCTGGTCGGCCGGGAGCCATGGCCGGAACAGCCAGGCGATGAAGAACCAGCCGAGCGCCGCCATCGAGAACGGCTTCACGGCCCAATTGATGAAGAGGGTGACGCCGATCCCGCGCCAATGCCGGCCAACCTGCCCGAGCGCCGCGAAGTCGATCTTCAGCAGCATCGGGATGACCATCATCCAGATCAGGACCGCAACGGGAAGGTTGACCTTGGCGACCTCGGCCGCGCCGATGGCCTGGAACACGCCCGGCATGACGTGGCCGAGCGCGATGCCGACGACAATGCACAGCGCGACCCAGATGGTCAGGTAGCGTTCGAAGGTGGACATAGTGACCTCAGGCGAGAGCGGCAGGGCGACCGGAGGCATCGACGACGAGCTCGCCATCCTCCTTGCGGAACTCCCCGCGCTGCGGCGGCAGTAGGGAGAGAACAGCCTCGGACGGCCGGCACAGCTTCACGCCCTTGGGCGAAACGACCAGCGGGCGGTTGATCAGGATGGGATGGGCCTCGATCGCGTCGAGCAGGGCTTCATCCGTTAGGCTCTGGTCGCCGAGGCCGAGTTCGGCGAAGGGCGTTCCCTTCTCGCGCAGGATGTCTCGGACGGCCAGGCCGGCACGGTCGAGAAGCTGTTTAAGCAGCGCCTGGATCGGCGGCGTCTTCAGGTATTCGATGACGTGCGGCTCGACGCCCGCATTGCGGATCAGGCCGAGGGTGTTCCGGGACGTCCCGCAGGCCGGGTTGTGATAGATGATCACGTCCATCACGCGACCTCCGGGCGACCGCCGGGCGACCGCCGCTCGCGCCCTCGAGGCCGCCGATCCGCCGGACCTGCTGCGCCAAGGCCATCTCGTCGAGGCTCGCAACGGGTAGCGACAAGAGGACGTTGATCCGGTTCCTGAGATAGCGCAGCGCCGTCACGAAGGCCCGCTCGCGCTCGATCTCGCTGCCCTGGACGTTGGACGGGTCCTCGATGCCCCAATGCGCCGTGATCGGCTGACCCGGCCAAAGTGGGCAGGCCTCGCCCGCCGCCTGATCGCAGACGGTGATCACGAGATCCATGTCGGGCGCGCCGGGCTTCGCGAAGACATCCCAGGTCTTCGACGAGAGGCCCTCGGTCGGGATGCCTTCGGCATCCAGCACCTTGAGCGCCATCGGCTTCGGCCCGGGACCGCCCTCGCTGCCGGCGGAAAAGGCTCGGAAACGCCCTTCCCCGAGATGGTTGAGCAAGGCCTCAGCCATGATCGACCGGGCGGAGTTATGCGTGCAGAGGAACAGCACGTTGTGGACGCGATCAGGCATCGGTCGTGACCTTCGGTGGACAGCAGGGAGCGAGCTCGGCCAGGAGCGGCGCGCAGATCTCCTGGCGGCCGCCGCAGCAATCCTTGAGGAGGAAGGCGATGGCCGATCGAAGCGCGTCGAGATCGGCCCGGTAGACGATCGAGCGGCTGAAGCGCTCCGAACGAACGAGTCCTGCCCGGCTGAGAATGCTCAAGTGCGACGACATCGTGTTGTGGGGAACCTCGAGACGGCGCGCGACCTCACCGGCGGGCAGACCCTCCGGCTCCGCAGTCACCAGCAAGCGGAAGACATCGAGGCGCGTGCTCTGCGCCAGCGCCGCCAGGGCGAGGATGACTTGTTCATTTTCCATATGTCGAGACTAATCGACATATTTGAGGGAGTCCAGTGACCTCACGACTATTTGTCCACGAAGCGCTCGACACCCGACCTATCGGCGCCCCGGAGCCGACGTTGAGCGATCAGAGCCCGTTCAAGAATGCCTGCAATTTGTCGTCTGGCTCAAAGCGGATGCCGCCTTGCCCGCTCATCGGCGTGACTCTTGCCAATGCTGCCTCTTTAAGTGCGATGTGAGCATGAAGATAGATTTGCGTGGTCTCGCTCGACTCGTGTGTCAAATCGCGTTGAAGCTTCGGTGCTGAATCACACTCGGGATTGCGCAGCGCGAGGGAGCGCAGCGGTGAGTCGAGATGGATATCGGCAGCATGAACAAAGCGGTACGTCACCGGATCTCCAACTTGAAGCCACTTTAGCCGACACTGGCTATCTCGACCGGCTGCCCACGATACAATGAGCAAGAAACGACACGGACCCCTACACCTTCCATGCGTGCGATCCGCTCGCGCAATTCGCCCTCGCCTGCATCTGACGAAGTTGACGAACGTGACGGGTGTCTCCATATTTCGGGTCAGGAGGTGCACCATGCCAGCAACACGCAAGAAGGGCAGCGCCGCCAGCAGGAGAAGCGAGCGCAGCGGAAAGTACCTGACGGTCGGCCTCGCCACCTCGCTGGAGCCGCTGTTCACCGAGACAAGCATCCCGCGCACCAAGCGCGTGCTGTCTGCCTATGCCAAGGCGATCAAACGGTTCGAGGATACCGGCAAGCCGGTCCGGATGACCGTCACCTTAAAATCGACGGGGATGGCGCCTGAGGTCCAGGTCGAAGATGCTGCGCCGGCCACAGGCGACGCGCTCGATCGGGCGCTCGCCAGCGCGGCAGCTCGCGGCGCACAGCGCGTCGCCGAGATCCTGAAGGATCCGCAGATGCTGTCAGCCGATCAGTTCGCCGAGGAGATCGGAGCTACCCGCGAGACGGTCAATCGAAAGCGCAAGCGGCATGAGGTCCTTGGCCTTGAAGGACCAAAGCGCGGTCTGCGTTTCCCTCGCTGGCAGCTCGACGACAGCGGCCGATTGCTTGCGGACTTGCCGAAGCTTTTCCAGGCGGTGGGTGACCATCCGTGGGCCGTGTACCGGTTCCTGGTGCAGGCCCATCGCGAGCTCGACGGAAGCACGGGCCTTGCTGCGGTGCGGGCCGGCCGGGTCGATGAAGCGGTTGAGGTCGCCAAGGCGACCGGCAGGGGTGACTTCTCCTGACTGCTGCACCGCACGATCTGCCACCGCTCGACTTCGCATCGCGCAGGCTCAAGCTCACGACGCTCGGCCCCGGGCGCCCGTGGTATCGGCTTTATGAGAGCCGGCACCCGGATGCTCTCGGCTTCGGGTATGGATCGAGCCGATTCAGCGCCCCGGAGGCCGGATCGGCTGTAGTGGATCGCTTCGGCGTGGTCTATTTCGGTAGCAGCATGAAAGTGTGCTTCGCCGAAGCGATCCTGCGCGATGCCGGCGTTGGAATGTCGGGGCTCATTCCGTTCGAGATGGGCGAGCTCGAGCGCTACGCCTGCGCCGAGGTCGTGGTGACGACGGACCTTTATCTCGTCGATCTGCGCGGCGATGGTCTCGTTCAGATGCGCATGCCGACCGACGCCGCGCGGGCGCGCGACCATCGCCTTGGCCAGCAGTGGTCGCGCGCCTTTTGGCTCAATGATGCGCGGCCGGACGGCATCATCTACGAGTCGCGGCTAAACGGAGAAGCCAACATTGCCGTTTATGATCGCGCGCTCTCAAAGCTGGGCGTCAGCGATGTGCGGCCGATGATGGAGCGCCGCGAGGAGATGGCCGGGATCATCGACGATTTTGAGTTGGCTATCGTGCGATGATTGACTCCGCGGCAGACGGTGCGACGAATTCGGCAAGCGTCCTGCATGAAGTCGCGACGATCCTCGATCGCGGCAGCAAATCGATAGCGCCGGCCACCTGAGGGCTTATCGGCAGATGGATCAGCCCGGTCTTCGCTACGTCTGGAAGCAGAAGCAGGTGCCGGTCATTCTCCGTCGCGACGGACGTGGCGAGAAGCTACGAGTGCGGCTGCCATTCGCGGACGACAATCGGCAATGGCTTCAGAACGCACGGCGGACGCCACCCGAATGGTTCGGCGGCGACGAGTCCTACTGGGAGCTCCCTAAATCGTGGTTCAACGACTTCGTTGATCGAGCCCTGCGGCGCTACGGCAAGGTCTATATCATCCAGCCCTATCGCGAGCAGGAGATCTGCGCGCGAGCCTGTCGGGAAGCCGTCGGACACGAATGCCAGTGCTCCTGCATGGGAGCCAACCATGGCACCGGCAGCGACGGGACCTGGTTCGATATCTCCGATACCTTCTCAACGCGCTGGGGCGAGCGTGAGCTTGCGTGCCGCTTGCTGACAGCTCGATAGCCAGCCCGGGCCACTCGAAGCTCAGGCCATCGGGCAGCGGATGAATTTCTCGACGGCGCCGTCGAGAAACACGCGCTCGATGTGATGCCCGGCTCCTTCGACGAGACTGCGTGCCACCATCGGCAGTTCCCGGACCGACCGTTGCACGTCATCCATCGCGATCGGCGCGTCGCTTTCTGGCACATCGATGCGCGAAACATTGTTCTTGCCCACCAGCAGATAGGCTTGGCCGAGGGCGTTGTGCGACTGTGCACGGGCGGCCGCATTGAACGAACGCAGGAATGCCCAATCCTTGATGCCGCCGTTGCGCGCCCGTTCATCCACGTTGAAGGTGGCCTGCCCCGTGCCCAGGCTCAGGATGCGCACGTCGTCACGGGCGATGTCGAAGCAGGCGAGAGCATCGACCAGCGCATTCATGACGGGGTTGTTGGCCCAGATGCCGCCATCGATCATCACGTAGCCATCATCCTCGACGCCCGGGTAGTAGGAGGGAGCCGCGGTCGTGTGAAGCGCCACATGCGCGAATCTCTTGTGGCGATCCTTCTGGTAGTCCGGGTGGTGGGGCGTCTTGTAGAGGAACGGCTCGCCGTGACGTCCTTCGAAGCTCGGGATCACCAGGCGCGTGACGGCATCGTCGAGCACCTTGTCGCCGAAGATCCTGAGCAGCTCATCCTTGAGAACGGCCTGGTTATGCTTCGGCTTGAACAGCCAGCGCAGCGCCCTTGCGATCCCGCTGAAGCCAGCCGCCGGCGGGAAGATGCGCTCGCCGCGTTCGAGATAGATGTCCAGCGCCTGCCGCGCTGTCATGCCGTGCGCAAGAGCGAGCGCGATGATGCCGCCTGTCGAAGTGCCGGCGATCATATCGAAATGATTGGCAATCGAGGCACCGCGCAGGAAGCGGCACTCGAGTTCCGCCAGCACGGCGGCCGGGAAAACTCCCCGAATGCCGCCACCGTCGATCGACAGGATGCGGAACGGGCGACCCTGTGGCCACGGCTGCTTCACGCGCGCATGCTGGATCGTGCCGTCCGATCGGCGCGGCGGAATGTAGTTCATCGCGTCGTCTCCATCGCTTCGGGTGGCGGGGGTTCCGGGTGCCGGCCCCCCCCGGTCCAGCGCCCGGTCATGAGCCAGAGTTCGTAGCAAACAAGCCAATCGAGAGCCCAAGGTACTGTCGTGCTTGCGATGGTCATCGCTGCCGTCCATTCCTGCTCGCGCGGATCGAACAGGCAAAGGGTCGGATCCTCGGCCGGCGGGTAGACATGAGGCAACTGACCCTCGACGTTTCCCGGCAGCCGGACCAGCTCGGGGGCGAGCACGCGCGCCTCGGGACATGAGCCGAGCTCGTAGCGGATTTCCAGGGAGTAGCTCGCATATTGCGGCCTCACGCTCCCCACCCATCGTGCCTGCTGCGCGCGGCGGTCTATCCGACGCGCGGCGAACAGCGGCCAGGTCGCCTTCATTGCGGCAACCTGCGCGTCGATGGAAAGGATCAGCGTGTTCATCAGATCTTGCGGCCGAAGAATGTGTGCGGCCGCGCGGCCGCGACAGACGGCACGACCAGCGGCGCGGCGACGGCCGCGGCGCTCGGCAACAGCACGCCGCCACGCCGCGTATAGAGCTGGCGCGATTGCTGAATGTCCCCGCCGATTTCAATTGCGATCTGATCGGCGGCGCGGGTGACGACGCGGTCGCCGAAGTCGCTGCGCAGCATCTCCATCATGGTGTTGGGGAAGATTTCGCCCTTGCGCATCGCGTCGAGCGAGCGGACGAGGTCGCGCAGATGGTCGGCGAACTCGTTCTGCTGCGCGATCGATTCAGGCCACCGATCCGTGAAGATATCATCCTCGCAGACCGGGTTGGCGACATGCAGACGACGACCGTAGAGCGAAGCCTGTTCGATTTCGCGGATGATCCAGCTGGCGATGCGCGCGAGCATGGCGCTGAGCGACATGTTCGGCTGCGCGGCGAGCCCGGCATAGTAGGAGAGCATCACCGACGGCGGGATGCGCCCGCTGTCGGCCGCGTAGCGGATATTGCGGAACCGCTTGAGGAGCTGAAGGGCAAGCGTCGCGGTGTTCTTGACGATGAAGTGGCACTGATCCGGCACGTCATCGACCTCGGCGTCCGCACGAGCGGCAAGGCCGGCATGGTCGAGCCACCGACGGTGGAATTCGCGCGCCATGCGCGGCTCGAGCGGCGTCTTGCTCGCATACCATTGCGCAAAGCCATAGGCATTCATGTCGACGAACCTATCGTCGGCGGAGCGATGCGGCCCCTTGGCGTGGGTGATCAGGCTCTCGCGATCGAGCGTGCCAATGACGCGCAGCGAAGGCGTCACATCGAGGTGCATCTTGTCAGCATAGTAGAGGGTGACACAGCGCGTCTGCCGCAACACCTTCTGGACGGGATAGTCGGCGAGGGCCGTTTCCAGCTCTATCAGGATCTGAAGCGGCGTCATCCCGCGAAAACGCCCGCCCAGCTGTGAGACGATATCCAGATCGTATTCGTCGTCCGTGCCACGCGTCGAGATCGTGGCGTCGATCGCCATGGAGCCCTGCGGATAGAAATGCTCGATCTGGTCGAAGAAGGCTGCCGTGCCTTCGAGGTGGCGTCGCACGGCGTCGTAGCGCGATTTCGCCTTGTCGTGCAGCGAAGGCGGCAGCTGAATGCTGAGCGCGATCTCCGCGAGGATGCGGTCGAGAGGATCGTCGAACGGATTGAGACCGGTCGGCGCAAGCTGCATGTTCATATCGATCTCCGTGGCGGCTCGGATTGCATCTGTGCTGTGCATCTCGTCACCGCCCGCGCGATGTTCGGGATGATACGAGTCTCTGTCCGTCTACTCCGAACAAGATGGGAAGCTTGAATGCGCCTGTCAAGGGTCGTAGACTATCGCTACTCCGAACAGGCGTCGGAGGTACGATTTTGGAAGGGCCGGTTATGAAATTTGGTGAGCGGATCAAGAAGTTACGAACTCAGAAAGGCCTGACGCTCGATCAGCTCGCCCAGGAAACCGCGTCCTCGAAGAGCTACATTTGGGAGCTCGAAAACAAGAATCCCCCTAGACCGTCTGCCGAGAAGCTATCCTCGATTGCGAGTGCCCTGGGGGTCACCGTCGACTATCTGATCGGCGCCGACACCCAGACCCTGAGTGACGCAGAGGATACCGCCTTCTTCCGGCAATATAGCGGCTTGCCGGAGGAGACCCGCCGCCAGATCCGAGAGATGGCTCGCATCCTCGATACCAAGCCGCGTAAATGAACGAGCCAAGCCGCCTCCGGCCGCTGAAAGAGGCGGCTCGCATCACCCAGATGCTGGACCTGGTCCTCGGAGCGGACCGTTTTGATCGCGCGCCGGTCGACATGGTCGGGCTCGCGCTGGAATATTCACGGAAGATTGCGCCGCAAAGCCCTATCCATGAGGTCGTCGAGCGCGACATCTCCGGTTGCGTCGGCGCCCTGGTCTATGGCGAGGCGCGACCGCGCCAATGGGCGATCATGTACCATGTCGGCCAGTCCAACGGCCGCCGCTCCTTCACGGTCGGACATGAGTTCGCCCACTACATTCTCCATCGGCAGCTGATCGAGGAGGACGGGCGCTTCGACGGCGGCATCTATTGCGATGAGAACGCTGTGGTCCGCCGCGGTGGATCCGGTATCGAACAGGAGGCGGACGAGTTCGCGGCGGCACTGTTGATGCCGCTTCACGACTTCCGTCGGCAGCACCCTGCCAACGCTCGCGTCGATTTCGACATCCTCGGGCGCCTCGCGAAGCGCTATGGCGTCTCCATGACCGCCGCGATCCTGCGCTGGCTCGAATACACGGAAACGCGGGCCATGGTGGTCGTCTCGAACGAGGGTTTTGCCCATTGGGCAAAACCGAGTGACCGTGCGCTGAAGTCAGGACGGTTCATCCGTACGAAGAACACCGTGTTCGAGCTGCCCGCCCAGGCCTTCGCCGCTCGCGGCGATTACTCGGACAGTGCTCTCACGGGAACGATGCAGACCGCGGGCGTGTGGTTTCCTGAGCCGGTGCATGAAATGTGCTTTCGCTCCGATCGATACGATCAGGAGATCTCCCTGCTCCAATTTGAGTCCGAGGGCCCGCGCTTCCAAGGGGAAGAGGAAGAGCCCGACGTCTTGGATCGATTCACCAACGGCGGGCAGTTGCCGAGCCGGTGATGCGACGGTCGGGTGTCGCCGAGGCAAGGGGCGCCGAAAGGCCCTGCATTGTGGTGGGACCGGGGTCGAGACCAGATGAGCAGCATGTCGCTCTTGCCTTCGACAGAATTGGCGTAGATTGGGACGGGGATCCATTCGGCCAATCGAAGCGTCGATTTGCTCGAGGTCGCGGTTCAGCCGCCTTCATCGGCCGGGATAGGAAGCGTGTCCTCGAAACACTCGTGTTGCGGGCCGTCAAGCACAACCGCGCCGATATTCTCGCAGTCCCGCACCTGCAGCCGCAGCGGGATGTTGTTGCCCGGACCAAGCTGGTTCATCAACCAACCGACACAGTGAGCCTCATCGCCCGGCGGATGTTCGTGGCAAGCCATGGCTCTGCCGGTCCCGACGAGGCATCCCGGGCTCGCGATGGTGGCCGCGAGCGTGCGATGTTGGTCTTCGCTGTAGCCATGAGGGATGTCGTGCGGTCGGTCGAAACCTTCCAGGGGCATTTCGCGCATTGCCGGACGCGCTTCAGTCTCTAGCTCACGGTTTCCTCCTGAATTTGAGCAGCCGCCGAAGCACCCGAATTGGCCGAGATCCAAATCTACCTTAAGCACTGTCACTGCGGATGAGAGCGGGCTCCCCGCCAACAGCGCCTGCACCGCTGGAGCATGATCAGTGTGAGCTCGAAGCACGAAATCATCTGGGATGGACGCAGCGTCTGGGTCAACGACGAGACCGGCTGCTGTATCGGTCGGTTCACCCGGCGGGGCGTGGATGTCCACAAAACCGGCCCCGACCAGGTCGCGACGGGAATCCAGTGTCTCGATTGCTTCCATGACGTGGAGCCGGCTCATGCCTGGGATCGGTTTGTCCGGTCGATGAAGCTGCACCACGGGGTGAGCGTTCCGGTGAGCGCCAGGCCCGGATTTGTCCTCCCCGCCCCCCATGCGTCGGAGGGGTTTAGCAAGCCGTCGCTGGGATAGGACACTGCCCGGTTGTCGGCTTAACGAGGCGATCGCTTCGCAGCGGACTCCAGCGCGAAGCCACCAGCAATCCGGCCGAGCCTCGCTGCCGATCCGGATCGCAAGATAGCCATTGCAGGCTCGACCAAGGATGGGATCGCCTGCCGCCGCGCCCCTGCGGATCGCGCCGATCGGCACAAGCCTAGACGATCCCCCAGGCCCGATAGCGTTTCCGGCCGGTGAGCTCGCGCGGCAGGCTGGCGCCGAGCTCTTTCAGCATCGCCTCGACCGCCTGCGGCGTCACTTTTAGCCTCGCTGCGGCCAGTTGCACGGTGACGAGCGGCGACGACACGAACAGCACGATGAGCTCTGCCAGCTTCGAATTCCCCCTTCGATTTTCACACTTCCGCAGCATCAATTCCCGCGCCAGTGACAGCCGATCGCAATCCGCCTGAACGAAGGCAGCCGCCTCCGTCAGCGCGCCGAGCAACCCACCGACCCGGACACTGAGCGCCTGGTGCGGCCCCCAGCGGAAGCGTCCTAGCCTCAAGCCGAGCCCGAGGGTCGGCAGATGCGCCTGAGCCAGACCCCGTTGACGCAACACGATCGCCGCCAGAGCAAAGCCGAGCTCGCCGGCCCGTTCCGACGGCTCGAGCGCCAGCCAGGCATCGAGGGCGAGCGCGGCCGCGAGCGTCGCCGGCAGCCCCCTCCCCTCCTCCAGGACGGCGAGCCAACGCTGGCAGCGCCCGGCGCCGTCATAGGCAGGATCGCGCAGGGTCAGGCTCTTTCGGCCCGCGTCGGAGGACAAGTCGTTCCAGCTGTCGAGTTTGTTGCGGGTGCGCGCCAGTAAGGCGTCGATCTCGGCGAAGGCCGGGTCAGTGGCGGGATCGGTATCATCCTCCAGCTCCTGGTCCTCGCCGATCCGATCATCATCGTCTTCACCGCGATAGCTCTCCTCCCATGGCGCTGAGATCCTATCCGTGGAGACCAGCGCGGCCCCAGATCGCCCGCTCCCTTCCGGTCGCCGCGGTTGCGTGAGCCCGAGCCGCCCCCGCACGGCATCGGGGCTCAGAATCCCGGTCGGCTCGCGCCGCGCCAGGCGCCGGCGCTCGTCAAGCATGGCGGCAGCGCGGGTGATCTCACGGGTCGGGCTGCGCACATCCATGCCGGCGTCGTGCAGGATCAGATCCTCGAGCGGGCAGAGGCCGCCGGCGAGCGCGATCAGGGCCTGGGCCTCGAAGGCGTGGCCGCGCTGACGCACGCCTTCGGCCAGATCGGGCGTGGCCCGGGCCAGGCGCTCGTCGCAGCGGGAGAGCGCGATCGCCGCGGCCTCTGTCGCTTTCCCTTGCCGATTTCAATTGTGGATCGTCACGTCCTTGCCGAGGTTTAGCCTGAATCTGGGGCTCGACTTTCCCCTTACGATTTCGACCTGTCGCGTGAGGAACGTCACATGGCGACAT